>WJMI01000108.1 GCA_014728015.1 Chitinivibrionales bacterium
CATAATAAAGAGGAATCCCGGACTAGACCAGGATAATTGATACCATCGTGTTATACTTACAAAAAAGCAGGAGCGTGGCTTAAGATTGGCCTGACATCCTTCTTCCCCCCGCAATCACATCCCCGTAGAAACGCGCCGAATCCTTGAGAATTCTTCTCTGGGTCCTGAAATCCACGTGCACGAGCCCAAATCGCTCTTTATACCCCTCTGCCCATTCGAAATTGTCCATGAGTGACCAGTGAAAATACCCGCGCACATCAGTACCCTCTCTTATGGCCCGCTCAAGCTCCTGCAGATGACGAGTGATGAAGTCGATCCGTTGCGGATCATGGACCATCCCGTCGAATGCAATCCAGTCAGCATTGGACAGGCCGTTTTCCGTGATATAAACCGGCAGCTTGTATCGCTCATACAGGAATTTCGGGCCCCAGTACAGGATCTCCGGCAGGAGAAGCCACTTGAACGCCGTGAGGTCCGGCCCCGTTCCCCAGGAAAGGATCTCAGGGTGGCCGTTTGCTCCGCGCCGCACCCGGTGGCCGAAATACTGATTTGCGCCCACGAAATCCAGCGGCTGGCCAATTGTTTCCATGTCGCCCTCAATGATATGCGGCATGTCCGGGCCGAACACCCGGAAACAGTCTTCGGAGTATCGCCCGGTGATCGGTGTCTCGAACCAGATAGCATTGGAGTGCATGTTTTTTTCGGTCATGGCAAAATTCATTGCGCGCGCGACTTCGACATCCGCGGGATCTTCGGTGCCCGGCACGCACACGAACAGGTTCGGGGCAATGCCGGCCTGTAAATCTCTGGCGCCCAGTGCGCGCAATGCCTGGACTGCCTTCCCGTGCGCCCTGAACGCGTTGTGCGCGCATTGAAGTACCTGCGCGGTCTGGTATTTCATCCCCGGCGCATGACGCCCGCTCAAGTGGCCGAGATTGATGAACACATTGGGCTCGTTAAGTGTAATCCAAAGCTTGATCCGATCCCCAAGCCTGCGCGCGACAACATCGGCATAGCCGGCGAACCAATCGGCCGAATCCCGGTTCAGCCATCCGCCGAGAAGAAACAGCTCGTAGGGAAAATCCCAGTGAAACAGGGTCGCGCACGGCTGAATCCCCGCAGCAAGCAGTTCGTCGACCAGCCGCTCGTAAAAAGAGAGCCCTTTCTCGTTGAGATTGCCTGTTCCCGAAGGAAGTATCCGCGGCCAGGATATCGAGAACCGATACCCGTTGAGACCGATCTCTTTCATAAGAGCGACATCTTCTTTGTACCGATGGTAGTGATCGCACGCTATATCTCCCGTGTTTCCCTGCCATACCGCGCCGGGTTTCTGACAGAACACGTCCCATACCGAAAGCCCTTTTCCGTCCTCGCGCGCCGCCCCTTCGATCTGGTATGCGGCAGTCGCCGCTCCCCACACAAAACCCTCTGGAAATCCCATCGTACCCTCTATCCCCTTCCGCTGATTCCCGGCATCTGAATCGCCTGCAGAAGCGTGAAAACTACTTTCTGGCCGATGGATTGGCCGGCCGGGCATTTGCCCGCGGGCAGCGTGTATTTTCAATCGCCATGCGAGGGACGTTTGTTGCTTTTCCTCTACTGTCCTGGAAAAAGGACGCTTTCAAGTTGTTCAGTATTGCGAAAACAGCAACACATGCCGAATACTCCGAGCACGGGATATTTGGCGTGAGGTATGCTGAACCTGCCGACCAGGGCGGCCCAATGCAAATTCCAAGTGTTCTCTAAGAAAATGCGGAAGCCGGTTAGACATTTGCATAATGTTCAAAGTGCTGGCGCGCTGCTGCAAGACCGATGTTCTATCGGGCCGCTTCCGGTTATCAACGATCAGACAACACCATGAAACCATCGCCACATACCCACGCCGAGCCTTCCGACGATTCCCGGCCGGCTCCCGACGGGAGAAAGCGCGTGATAATCGAGCGCCTGCGTCCCAACGTGAACAGCGGCAGGTATCCAGTCAAGCGTGCGGTCGGCCAGTCAGTCGATGTCATTGCCGATATTTTTGCAGACGGACACGACAAGATTGCCGCCGTACTGCTTTGCCGCCCCGTGGGGGCGCCCGACTGGTTCGAGACCGGCATGACCCCGTCGGTAAACGACCGGTGGCACGCGCGGTTTGTCTGCACCGAACTGCACGACTATGAATTCACGGTTGAAGCATGGATCGATCACTTTGCCACGTGGCAGGACGGGGCCCGCAAGAAACATGATGCGGAACAGGACATCGCGGTCGAGCTGCAGGTTGCCGCCCGATTCGCGAGCCAGGCAGCCGCGCGGGCCACAGGCGCCGCCGCCGATGCGCTCAACGATGCCGCGCGGCGTCTTGCATCATCAAGCCCGGCCGATGAGCGGTACGCGCTGGCCGTGTCCGATGAGCTTGCAAACCTGATGCGCGCCCACCCCGATCGCGGGCTCGCCACCCGGTGCGAACAGGTTCTGCGCATCACGGTAGACAGGCCCAAGGCCCTGTTCAGCGCCTGGTACGAGCTGTTCCCCCGCTCGGCCGACACCGGCGGCCACGGAACGTTCAAGGACTGCCATGCGCACTTGCCGAGACTTGCCGCGATGGGGTTCGACGTGCTCTACCTGCCGCCGATCCACCCCATCGGCGAGACCAACCGGAAAGGAAAAAACAATGCGCCGCGCGCCGGGTATGGCGACCCGGGAAGCCCGTGGGCGATCGGGTCGAAACACGGCGGGCACAAGGCGGTGAACCCTGATCTGGGTACCCTGCGGGATTTCGAGGAACTGGTTGCCCGGGCGCGCAAGGCCGGTATCGAAATCGCCATCGATATCGCGTTCCAGTGCTCGCCCGATCACCCCTACGTAAAGGACCATCCCGAGTGGTTCCTGCGCCTTCCCGACGGCACCATCAAATTCGCGGAAAATCCGCCCAAGAAATACGAGGATATCGTCCCGTTTGATTTCGAATGCGAGAACTGGCGGGAGTTGTGGGAAGAGCTCAAGAGCGTGTTCATGTTCTGGGCCCGCAAAGGCGTGCGCATCTTCAGGGTTGACAACCCGCACACGAAGCCGTTCGGTTTCTGGGAATGGGTCATTGCCGAAGTGCGCAGAGCATTCCCCGACACCCTGTACCTTGCCGAAGCATTCACGCGGCCGAAGGTCATGCATCGTCTGGCGAAAGTGGGATTTTCCCAGTCGTACACATACTACACCTGGCGCAACACCAAGCACGAGCTCAAGCAGTATGTCACCGAGCTGACCCGCAGCGATATCAGGGAGTTTTTCAGGCCGAACTTCTGGCCCAACACGCCTGACATCCTTCCGGAATACCTGCAGTACGGCGGACGTGCCGCGTTTATCGTGCGGTTCGTGCTCGCGGCAACACTGTCGTCGAACTATGGCATTTACGGCCCCGCGTACGAGCTGTGCGTCAATGCGGCCCTGCCCGAGCGCGAGGAATACCTCGATTCGGAAAAGTACCAGGTGCAAAGCTGGCGGCTCGATCAGCGTGGAAGCCTGGCCGAAATCATCACCCTGGTAAACCGCGCCCGGCGTGACAACCCGGCGCTCCACAACACATGGAACGTCGAGTTCCTGCAGACCGACAACGACTACCTGCTTGCGTATGTCCGGCGCAGCGATGACAATGCGAACATGGTGATGGTGGTTGCCAACCTCGATCCGCATCACGCCCAGTCCGGCTGGATCACCACACCGCGGGAGCATCTGGGCATCCACGCGCCGCAGTCGTTTCTGGTGCACGATCTTATCAGCGACGACAAGTTCGTGTGGCAGAGCGATCGGAACTATGTGGCCCTTGACCCGTCGAAAATGCCGGTGCACCTGTTTCGCGTAAGCCGGCGGCTGCGCAGGGAGACCGATTTTGACTACTACCTTTAATCACAGGGGAAGGACTCGTGTCACTACGCACCGACCAGCTTGGCGCTGACCCCCTCTGGTACAAGGACGCCGTTGTCTATGAGGTTCATGTCCGTGCTTTTCGCGACAGCAACGGCGACGGCATCGGCGACTTCAAGGGGCTCATCGAAAAGCTCGATTACCTCACGGACCTTGGCGTGACTGCGGTCTGGCTCCTGCCGTTTTTTCCCTCCCCGCTTCGTGATGACGGCTATGATATTGCCGACTACCGTACTATCCACAAGGACTACGGCAGTCTCGGCGATTTCAGGCAATTTCTCAAGGAGGCGCACCGGCGGGGCATCCGTGTCATTGCCGAGCTGGTCGTCAATCACACCTCGATCGATCATCCGTGGTTTCAGAAAGCGCGCGCCGCCAAGAAAAAGAGTAAGACACGAGATTTCTACGTGTGGAGCGACACCGCCGATGCGTATGCCGATGCACGGGTCATCTTCAAGGACTTCGAAGCATCGAACTGGAGCTGGGACCCGCAGGCCCGCGCCTATTACTGGCACCGCTTCTACTCGCACCAGCCGGATCTGAACTTTGAAAGCCCGGCCGTACAAAAAGCGGTCACGGATGTCATGGACTTCTGGTTCGGGATGGGCGTGGATGGACTGCGCCTCGATGCCGTGCCCTATCTGTACGAGGCCGAGGGCACCAATTGCGAGAACCTTCCCTCAACGCACGACTACCTGAAAAAACTCCGCGCCCATGTCGACCGGAAGCATTCCGGCAAAATGCTTCTGGCTGAAGCCAACCAATGGCCCGAGGATGCGGTTGCGTATTTCGGCGACGGCGATGAGTGTCACATGGCGTTCCATTTCCCGCTCATGCCCCGGCTGTTCATGGCGGTACAAATGGAAGACAGCTACCCGATTATCGACATCCTCAAGACCACCCCGGCAATTCCCGAAAACTGCCAGTGGGCCATGTTTCTGCGCAACCATGACGAGCTTACGCTCGAGATGGTTACCGATGAAGAGCGGGACTACATGTATCGCATTTATGCCCGCGAGCCTCGCGCCAAAATCAACGTGGGCATACGCCGCCGGCTGGCACCGCTTCTGGGCAACAACCGCCGCAAGATGGAATTGATGAACATCCTGCTCATGTCGTTTCCCGGCACGCCGGTTATTTATTACGGGGATGAAATCGGGATGGGCGACAATTACTATCTGGGCGACCGCAACGGCGTACGCACGCCCATGCAGTGGAACGCCGACCGCAATGCGGGTTTCTCCGAGAGCAACCCGCAGAAACTCTACCTCCCGGCCATCATCGATCCCGAGTACCACTACGAGTCCATCAACGTTGAGAACCAGCGCACAAACCTGTCGTCGCCGTTCTGGTGGATGAAACGTGTCATCGCCATGCGCAAGCAGTACCAGGCGTTCAGCCGCGGCGACATGCGCTTCGTGGCGACCAACAATCCCAAAATCGTGGCCTTCGTGCGGTCATATGAGGACCAGGAAATCCTGGTGGTCGCCAACCTTTCGCGATTCTCACAGGTAGTGCAGCTCGAGCTGGCTCCCTACGCCGACAAGGTCCCGGAGGAGCTGTTCTCCCACAATGCGTTTCCGCGCATTTCCCGAAGACCCTACACGTTGACTTTCGGTCCGCACACCCATTACTGGCTGCTGCTCCATCCCCGGGCGCAGCGTGCCGCCGCCAAAGGTCCTGCCCCGGCGACTCTGACCGTGCGCGGCGGGTGGCACGAGGTGCTGCGCGGCCACGCCCTCGAAGTGCTGCAGAGAAGAATACTTCCCCGATGGCTCTACGCATGCCGGTGGTTCGGCGCCAAGGCCAAGACCGTGCGCGGAGCGAGAATCGCCGAAGACATCCCACTCCAGCAGGCGCCTGAAGGACCGCATCTTCTTATACTGCAACTGGCATACACCGAAGGGCTCGATGAGCAGTATTTGCTCCCGCTCTCCTTCGCCTCGCCGGAGGCAGCCGTTCGCATTCGTGAAGAGCACCCCGCCCACATCATATGCGAGCTCGAGACTGCCGACGGCCCGGGAGTGCTGTATGACGGCAGTTGTGACCCGGCGCTGCAGGCGGGACTGTTCGCTATTCTCGCGGGCAGGCGGAAGCTGAAGGGAACCGCCGGCGCCCTGGCGGGCAAACCGGGACGCATGCTCAAGAAACTGGCGGGTGATACCGTGCCCCCCCCGCGGCTGTTTGGGGCCGAACAGAGCAATACCTCGATACGGTACGGCGATCACCTGCTGATGAAGCTGTATCGCAAGCAGGACGAAGGCGTCAATCCGGAAACCGAGATCGTTCGCTTTCTCACCGAGAAAGCGCGTTTCCAGTACATTCCCGACTTCGCGGGCATGCTCGAATACCACCGCGGAGACGCCCAGCCCTCGACCCTGGGCCTGCTCCAGGGATGGGTCGAGAACGTGGGCGATGCGTGGCACTTCTCCACCGAGACCGCAACACGCTACTTCGAGAATATCACCGTCCGGCGCGCGTCTCTGACACTCGAAAGCGCATATCCGGTATGCGCGGCCGCATATGACGTTATCGATACCAACCCCCAACTCCTTGAGTTGCTGGGGCCGCTGTTCGTGGAAATGCTCAGGCTTCTGGGACGGCGGACAGCGGAAATGCATATTGCGCTGGCATCGTCGAAAGGCGATGCCGCATTCGATCCCGAGCCGTTCAATCTGCTGTATCAGCGCTCTATCTATCAGTCAATGCAGGCGCTGGTACAGAAGAACTTCGCCCTTCTCCGCGCGCAACGCACCTCGGTGCCGGCCGGGAGCCGCGAGCTTGCCGGTGACATCCTGGACAGCGAGAAGACGCTCCTGCAGAGGATGCGCCTTGTCTCACGGGAGAAAATCACTACGGTCAAGGTCCGCATCCACGGCGACTACCACCTCGGGCAGGTTCTATATACCGGCAAAGACTTCGTGGTTATGGATTTTGAGGGCGAGCCCGCGCGCCCGCTGAGCGAGCGCAAACTCAAGTATTCACCGCTCAAGGACGTGGCCGGCATGCTGCGTTCGCTTCACTACGCCGCTTACGCGGCGCTGTTTCTCGGCCAATCCATGCGCCCTTCGGACAAGAAGCGCCTCGAACCCTGGATCGACCCGTGGTACGAGTTGTGCAAGAGGGTGTTCCTGCACGAGTATCTGCGCCGCGCCGAAGGCGCGCCGTTCATCCCAAAAAAGCTGCGCGACCTGCATGTCCTGCTCGATGTGTTTACGATGGAGAAGGCTGTGTACGAGCTGGGTTACGAGCTGAACAATCGTCCCCAATGGGTGGTAATTCCGCTTAAAGGGATCAAGAATGTCTTATCGAGTCCGGAGTAACGGAGACACCCATGGCAAAACCAAAAAAGAAAAATGCACGAAGCCGCGTCGCGGGGGCCAAGGCCGCTACAAAGAAGAAAGGTTCCGGTAGAAGGACCGCCGCGAGACAGAATCGTTCCAAAGCCCCCGCCTCTCCACCGCCAGTCGCTCACGTGGTGCACGGGCCGAGCCTGCTGAACGACTTCGATATCCATCTGTTCCGTGAGGGCTCCTATTTCAGGATGTATGAAACCTTCGGCGCGCATCACCGGACCATCGACGCCGTGGAGGGGGTACAGTTCTGCGTCTGGGCGCCGAACGCCCGCGAGGTAGCGGTCATCGGCGATTTCAACGGATGGGACCCCGCATCGAACCCGCTCGCGGGGCGATGGGACGGATCGGGCATATGGGAAGGTTTCGTTTCCGGTGTCGGCGACGGGACCCTTTACAAGTACCGTATTGTCACGGAAAGCGGCGCGGTCCTTGAGAAGAGCGACCCCTTCGCATACTACTGGGAGACCTCTCCCAAAACAGCATCAGCAATCTGGAACATCGACTACCAATGGCACGATCAGGACTGGATGTCCTCGCGCGCGGCACGCAACAGCTTGGAAGGCCCGATGTCGGTGTACGAAGTGCACCTGGGGAGCTGGCAGCGTGTTCCCGAGGAAGGCAACCGCTCGCTTTCTTACCGGGAGATGGCCGAAAAGCTGGGCAACTATGTGGAAGAAATGGGCTTCACGCATGTCGAGTTCCTTCCAGTAATGGAGCACCCGTTCTTCGGCTCCTGGGGATACCAGACCGTCGGGTACTTCGCGCCCACGAGCCGGTACGGCACGCCGCAGGATTTCATGTACCTCGTCGACTCGCTGCACCAGCGCGGCATCGGTGTCATTCTCGACTGGGTGCCCTCCCATTTCCCATCTGATGCACACGGGCTGGCCGAGTTTGACGGCACCCACTTGTACGAGCACGCCGATCCCCGCCAGGGGTTTCACCCCGAATGGAAGACCTACGTATTCAACTACGGGCGTCATGAGGTGCGCTCCTTTCTCATCAGCAGCGCCCTGTTCTGGCTTGACAAGTACCACATCGACGGCCTGCGGGTCGATGCGGTGGCATCGATGCTCTACCTCGACTATGCCCGCAAGGATGGTGAATGGATCCCCAATACATTCGGGGGACGGGAGAACATGGAGGCCGTCGGGTTCCTGCGGCGCCTCAACCAGACCGTCTATGCCGAATATCCCGCCACGCAGACCATTGCCGAAGAATCCACCGCGTGGCCCATGGTGTCACGCCCGGTGTATGCCGGCGGGCTGGGATTCGGCCTCAAATGGAACATGGGATGGATGCACGATACTCTCGAGTATTTCGCCAGGGAGCCAATCCACCGCAAGTACCACCACAACCAGCTCACGTTCAGCATGATGTACGCATTCACCGAAAATTTCGCGCTGCCGCTTTCCCACGATGAAGTCGTGTATGGAAAGAGATCGCTTCTGGGGAGGATGCCCGGAGACGACTGGCAGAAACGAGCCAACCTCCGACTGCTTCTGGGCTATTTGTTCATGCACCCCGGAAAGAAACTGCTGTTCATGGGCGGCGAGTTCGGACAATTCAACGAATGGAACCACGACACCAGCCTCGACTGGCATCTTCTGCATGACAACCGCCATGGCGGCATCCGGGCCTGGATGATGGATGTATGCCGGTTTTACCGTGCCGAGCCCGCGCTGTACGAACGCGATTTCTCCGACCAGGGCTTTCGGTGGATAGACTGCAACGATATCGAGAACAGCATACTCAGCTTCTACCGGCACGGCACCAGCGAAAAGGACACATGCATCGTTGCATGTAACTTCACCCCGGTCCCGCGCGAAAAGTATCGCATCGGAGTGCCGCAGCGCGGCTCATGGAAAGAAGTGCTCAACAGCGATGCCGCATACTACGGCGGAAGCGGCATGGGGAACAGGGGAGAGGTCGTCTCGCGGCCCGTGGGCCATCACGGCCACTTCGACTCAATTGCCGTGGTCCTGCCGCCATTGTCCATCGTGGTTTTCAAGTATCGCAATCCTTGAAAATCCCTACGCTCCGCTCTGAAACGGCCCGATATCCACCGGCCCATTCTTCGGTCGCGGGTTGCCGACGAAATCGTCGGGAACATCCTCAAGCGGCTGGCCCGCGCCGATAGCCGGGCTTCCCGGAGCAGGGCGGAAATCGAGACGGTCCAGGCCCTTGAAGAGGGGGCCGTCGTGCATCTCCTTGGAATACACACTGTGCTGATCGAGCCCGGTCATCTCCTGCCATTCCAGAAGCCGATGCCCGCCGTCCATGGGATGCTTGAGCACGCTGTCCCAGAACAGGTTGTAGTCGCTCGTATTGCGGTGCACGTAGTCTTTGTGAAAATCGATGTGTATCGCCCCGTGGCTGTTGTCGACCAGCAGATTATTGCGAATGTCGTTGTCATCCAGCGGGTACTGGCCCGGGCCCATCCAATCGCCCTGCGCGAACCCGCGCACCTTTTTGTATTCTTCCGGATCGGCCGGCTCGAACGGGTGAATGTCCCGCTCTCTGACATGCCACCTCAGATGAATGCCGTAGCCATCGGTGTTATACACCAGATTATTGTAAATCTTGTTCTTACAGCTTAACTGAATCAGAATACCGGTACAACTGTAGCTGCGATACGGGGTCGGCGTGCGGTTGGCGTTCATCACGATATTGTTTCTCACCGTCATGCCGTACGATATTTCGATCATGATCGAGCAGTAGCCCACGTTATCAAACGTGTTCTTTTCGACAAGGTTGAAATAGTTCTCGATATCGAACCACAGTCCCGGCCCGTGCGGCGTATCCGCAAATACGTTGTAGCGAAACACGCCGTGCATGGTGCACGAAATCTTTCCCACACCTGATTCCCAGTCGACAATGGGCCGGATATTGTTGTGGTGCACGAAATTGTTCTCGAACAGAAGCTCGTTGCCGCCCCCGCCGAATCCCATCTGGCCGTTGTGGTGGATTTCGTTCTTTCGCACGGTATTGCGCGGCCCGCGAAACCCCAGGCCCACGCCGGCCCCCGCCCACGCGAATTCGCTCTGTTCAACCAGGCAATCCTCGCCGCCCACCCAGCATCCCGCTATCTGCAGGCTGCCCGTAGAGTGCTCCATCCGAAGTCCCTGCAGGTGAACGAACCGGACGTTTTCGGTAACGAGCCAGCGTTCGCGCCTGCTGACTTCGACCAGCTTGCCCACCGGGCTCTCGGATGCATCGAGCTTCAGGTAAATGTATTCGTTTTTTCTATCGACCCAGAACGTGTTCGTATCGAGCCGGTCTCTCTGCTCCACGTGCTCCATCAGCATGCCGTCCACGAACACCTGGTCCGGATAACTCTTGAATCCGAACATGTGCTCCTGGCGCGGGGTGACCTTGTGCGGCCACGCGCAGCGAAACAGTCCGGCGCCGACAAGCTGCCAGTCTTCAACGATATCGCTCCCGCGGATGATTGCTCTGCGCGGCTCAGTTGCCGCAATGCGAAGCATGCGGTCTGCGGAGAGCCCCGACTTGGTGACCGTGACGGTCTCGCGGTACACGCCCGGTTTTACCCATACCGTGTCGCCGCCGGATGCGGCATCCACCGCCGCCTGGATTGTTTCAAACGGCTTTTCCTGCGTGCCGGGGTTGGCATCGCTTCGCGCCGGGTGCCCGGCATCGACATAATATTCGCCGCTCTGTGATTTTCCCATTTGGTTCTCCCCTTAAAAGCTGTGTGCTGTCGGCAGCGGTCTCGTGGAAGATACATGATGGATGGCACGTGCTTTGCATTGGGAGCGTGGTGCCGGTACGCACAGTAATTACTATATTCAACAATGCCCCAATCGCGTTTTGTGCCTTTGCCTGCCATATACTCCGTAAAGAAGGTGTCGTGGCTGCATCGCGGGTCGCAATTGTTTCTGTAAGGGATCGAACCGCTGCTGCCTTTGCCGATGCGATCGGCGAGGGATTTGCGCTACTTGCATCGCAGGGCGAGGCGCACAAGGGCGCGGCAAACGTGCTGCTGAAAGTTGACGTGCGCGATGACGGGAACGACAGGCCCGTTGTAGCCACCACGCCCGCCCTGGTCGAAGCCCTCGCCCGTCGGTTTCGGGAAGCCGGCAGTACGGTCGCGATCGGCGATACGCCCGGGGGGAGCGGGTACCGCCTGTGGCATCAGATCCGGCGGCTTCTGCTGGGCAAACTGCGCGGCCGGATACGCGGCAAGAACTACGACGATCTCATGGTGCTGTACGGCGCCGTGCAGTCGCTGAAACTGTTCACCGAACTCGACTCACTCGATGTCCCTGATACGGCAAAGCCCCTGGTACTGCTCGACGATCTGGGCGTGGAGTCACAGATCGATTTCTTCAAGGGTTCAGGCATTGCGGATGCCGCGGATGCGTGCGGCGCCACGCTGCGGCGTTTCGACCTCGAGCCGTTTGACACGGTAACGTCGCCCGCAGGCACATTCCTCGCGAGCGTGCTCCTGTGTCGCGCAATCGCTGAGGCCGACCATATCCTGTCTGTCGCGCGGGCCGGCATATCCGCCGAGGGACGGATTTCCGGCGCGCTCGCCAACATGTTCGGCGTGGTGCCGACTTCCATGCGCGCGCCCTACGAACGCACCGCGCGTCTTGCATCCGCTTCCGACGAAATGGTAGTCGACATATTCGCCGCGGTCTCGCCGCCCCCGTTCGCGGTCATCGATGCGGCCGGCATCGCGGGCCGCGAGGGCGCCACCGACACCAGAAACCTCGTGATCATGAGCCCGGACTGCGTTGCCGCCGACACCGTGCTCGCCGCCCTGTGCCATGCAGGTCCGGCCAACCGCCCGCTTCTCGACGCCGCCGAGAAAGCCGGGTGCGGGTGCGCCGCGCTCGACCGCATCGAGATACTGGGCGAACCCGTTGGACAACACGGAGGGCCGCGATGAGCAAAGTGCCTGTGGCAATTGTCGAATGCGACTCCTACAATCGCGAGAAGGTGGATGCCGCCGTCCGAACGGCAGTGGGACTGCTCCCGGAATTCACCAGCTCAATCACCCCGAATATGCGCGTGCTGTTCAAAGTCAACCTCACCTGGCAGCTCGAAGACGGGCGCTCCATTACGACACATCCCAGCGTGGTCCTGGCGGCCGCCCGGCTTGTCCAGGAATGCGGCGCCACGGTCACCCTGGGCGAGGGGAGCGGGTGGTCGGCGCATCCCATGTGGCGAAAGATCCGCTCACTGATGTTCGAACGCCTCCACGGGACGATGAAGGGCAGGAAGTTCCATGAGCTTGAGCCACTGTACGACTCCCTCATGAGTGTGAAAACGGTCTCCGAGCTGTCACGGTTCACCCATCCCGACACGCACGAGCCGCTGGTACGTGTCGAAGACCTGGGCATAGGATCAGATATCGACGTGTTTTCCAATGCCGGCATACAGGACGTTGCCGACGAGACCGGGGCCCGCCTGGCATTCTTCGACACCGAGGAAACCGTGGAGATCCCCTCCCCCACCGCGCGGTATCTGGCCACCGTACCCGCATGTAAATCTATCGCCGAAGCCGACCGCATCATCTCGCTGTGCAAAATCAAGACCCACGACGATGCCATCCTCACCGGGGGCATCAAGAATTTCTTCGGGATAGTGCCCACGCCGGTTCGGGGCGGGTTCCACAGCACCAGCAAGTTCGGCGGCATGATCAACGAGATGCTGGTCGATGTATTCTCGGTGGTAAAACCCCCGCCCATGGTGATAAGCGATGCCGTGGTCGCTATCGAAGGAAAAGGGCCGATTTTCGGCGAAGAGCGACGGATGAACCTTATTCTTGCAAGCACCGATTGCGTGGCGCACGATGCGGTCATGTGCGCGCTTACCGGCAAGGACCCCATGGAAATCCCCACGGTCCGCCTGGCCCATGAAAGCGGGCTGGGGCAGGGGCTTCTCGAGAACATCGAGGTGCGCGGAACACCGGTTGAAAAGGTCGCCCAGCCCGACTGGAAATTCTCGCTGAATCCGGAATGAGGCGATTCCGTTGTAGAGAGCGCTCCCCTCGACACCGGAATCGATATCCGGATACTCTTGGAAAAGACCCTTAGCCCTGCAGTCCTATTGATGCCTCCTTGGGCGGTATCTCTGGATGCAGGGAACCACGTGGTCGCTCCGCACAGTGAATCTGCCGGGCCCGCCAAGTCCTCGTCTCACGCACTTCTCGTTGGTGAGTCTGCAGTCTCGATGATGCTTGTTGAAGCGAGTGGTTCGATCGTGAAGAAGAACGGCATTCGGCTGACTGAGCACCGTCTCCACAGCATTTAATGTGCTACTCCGGTATTCCTGAGAATGCTTCCAGAACAGTCTTCTTGATCAACTCAACATCAGGATCCACGCAGGAATGGATTCCACGTGCGCCCGGATGCACCCGTATTTGTCCTTGCAGGGCGCCTTTCGAGGTAACGACCTCCACCTCGAGCATTTCAAAGGAGTGCTCTCCGGACCGGGCCATGATTGCCGCGGCAACCAGGTCCCAAATGTAGGTCTTGCCGGCACTTCGCCTGTCAATGCTCCACTCCATTCTGTCTGCGGCAATCTCGCCCATCTTCGTGCCGTGTTCTCGCCAGGCATGAAAGTCCCGGCGATCAAACAGGACTTTGTTTGTCGCATCCAACGGTACAAGGAAAATGTCGAGCCCGGATGCGAAGACCTCGGCGGCGGCATGAGGGTCCACGTAGATATTCCATTCCGCCACCCTATTGTCCGCGCCGGGTACAAGCTTGTCGATATTGCCGGGGGCCCTAATCGCTCCCCCCATCATGAATACGCGTCCTATCCTGCCTGCAATGCCAGGGTCGCGCCGTAGTGCTTCCGCGATATTGGTGCTCGCCCCGGAGACAAACACGGTTACGGGCCGCGCCGAGTTGTTGAGCGTCCTGCATATCAGTTCAACCGCTTCGTGTATATTCGAGGCGGAATCCGGTCCTGTCGGCATCCCCCAGAAGCTGTCTGACAAGTCACGAAGCCAGGAAGGGAACGCATTGTTTCCTTCCAGAGGAGTATCTCTTCCAAAACCGACAGGGATGTGCCCCAGATTGAGTGAATGCATCAATCCGGAAAGCTTTGTCGCATACATCTCCGGATGCGCTTCCCCGTATGAAATGCAGACGGCCCTCACGTCAATTTCCGGATCTGCAAGCATAAACAACAGGGCGACCAAGCCGTCCAGACTGCCGTCATCGTCATACAGCACCGGCATAGAGGATGCGGGCGACGGCTGTGCTGCGGCCCTGCACGGGGCCGTAAGCATGGCAGCGGTCGTCACGACAAACAGGATGCCGAATGGCCGGGCAAACATTCGTTTTTCAGGCATGGATCTGGGATTTCTCCCCGGAAGGTACTTTCGCAGATTGCGCTGTATCCTCCCCAACAGCATCCGATGCATACGTACCGTATTCCTCTCCGGCATGACACTCGCAGAGCACAAAAAAAGCAGGCCGGGGACCATCAATCGTATCTGGTTCTCGTATCTCCTCTTTGTACCGAAGCATGGAAATCTCGGATCTGGGCCGGCAGAACCCTGCTTTCCGATAACTCTGGTAGTGAGTCAACGGAGAAAAGCCGGGATTCGCATGACTCAGACGTGGGTCGCGGTGCCCCGCCGACAATCTCGCACTGGAAAAACATCTTGTAAACGTGGTATGGAAACGACGGTATATGTCCCTGCTTGCTTCGGTCGAACACGGCGAGCAGAAGCTTCGGCTCGACTGTATATCCGGATTCCTCTTCAACCTCGCGGATTATCGACTCGGACGGCGATTCGTTGACATCCGCCCAGCCGCCGGGCAGGGTCCATCTGCCGGCATCGGCATCTTCGCGAACCAAAAGAACCTGATCTTCGACTAGGATGAAAGCGCGAACGTCGACCTTGGGCGTTGCATAGCCGAACTCGGCTTTGCGCCATTCCAGGATCTCCTGCCGCGAGAGGCCCGACCGTGAAGCAAGCAGCTCGGCTGCAAGTTCACGCAAACGCGCATAGCGGTCATGATCGAACTGGTTTTCGCTGAAATGAAGCCCGGTCTGGGCCAGGGCCTCCATTTCCTTTGCAATATCGATTTCGTCCATAGTCCGTCATTCAATCAGCGCGAAATTCGCAGCCTATCTATCAGCCGCTATCATCCTATTCCCAATCCCCTGCCCGGGACCTTCGTTACCCATTACCGCGCCCCGAGTGGAATATAGGTTTATGCCTTGGCGGGGGCCGCGGCCGTCGAATGTCATTCGCACCGGGCAACGAGGCTGCGAGAGAGAGCGAGGTTTCGGCATTCGGCGAAAGCCTTGCCCGCCGGCCCTCTGTGCCCTCAGTAAAGGCCCCCCGCCAATCTCGCCCATGAAACTTGACCTTGCCGGTATCGGTCAATGATATTTGTCGTGCCATGTCAGATACTTCTGCCGTATCGCGCTATCAGGTGCGCGGCCACAACTGTCGCGCTTGCACAGGAAGGATGTTCCATGAATTTTGAGCCGAGGTTCCTCTGTACCGGTATCGGCAGCATGCCGTTCGACAATCCCGGGCACGCGATCGATGTTTCCTTGTCAAAAGTAAGCGGGGCCCCGTTCTGGCCCCAGCTTCCGAAACTGGGTCTGCACGAGCAAATGGAGATACAGTACAGCGAAGGCATGCCCCGCGCGGTCATCGACCGTGAGAAAGAACGGTTATACTTCGACACATCCGGCGACTACTCCGATGCATTTGCCGAGTTCTACGAGGCATATATGGCGGCAATGGATCCCGACGAAGGCAGCGGCAACTGCAGCGCCCTGGCAATCAGCCCGGATTTTGCCAAAGGACTGCACGCTATGAAGGCCCGGCTTCAGGCCAGCAACAGCACGCTGCCCTATGTCAAAACCCAGACTACCGGCCCGTGCAGTTTCGCCCTGACTATTGTCGACGAGAACAAGCGGGCCATATACTACAACGAGGAATTCCGCGATGTGATTGTCAAGGCGCTTGCCATGAAATGCCGCTGGCAGATACAGACATTCCGGCCGTATGCCGAAACCGTCATCTGCTTCATCGATGAGCCTATCCTTTCCGCGTTCGGCAGCTCGACCTATGTTTCGGTAAAACGCGAGGATGTCGTGGCTCTTCTCGCCGAACTTGTCGATGCGGTGCATGCGGACGGCGCGATCGCCGGCATCCACTGCTGCGGCAATACCGAGTGGAGCATATGTATCGATGCCGGCGTGGATCTGGTGAATTTCGACGCGTTCGAGTTCGGCGAGACCATTGCAATGTATCCCGATGCTGTCAGTGCGCACCTTGCGCGCGGCGGCTCGCTTGCCTGGGGCGTGGTCCCCACATCCGCGGCAGTGCGCGATCAAAGCGTCGATTCGCTCGCACGGCATCTCGAAGCGATGATGGACAACCTGGCGCTCAAGGGCATTGACAAAGACCTTATCGCCCGACGGGCCGTGGTGACCCCCTCATGCGGCACCGGCTCCCTAGATCCTGCGGATGCAGAAAAGGTGTTCGACCTCCTGAGCGGATTGTCTGATGTCATGAAAGACCGGTATCAGTTCAGCCCTGCCGTACGGAATTCATGAGCAAAAAAATCGCGATATCGGGAAAGGGCGGGGTCGGCAAATCGACGCTCGCCGGCGCCCTGGCGCTCTTGATGGCGCGCCGCGGAATGCGCGTGCTGGCGGTCGATGCCGATCCGGATGCGAACCTCGCCTCGGCGTTGGGCATGCCCGAAGAACTGCAGAAGTCAATTGTACCCATTGCCAAGCAGCGCGCGCTTATCGAAGAGCGCACCGGCGCCAAGGTCCGCCAGTATGGACAGATTTTCAAGATGAATCCCGACGTGTCTGACGTGGCGGCTCGCTTCGCCACGGCACACAGCGGGGTGGCGCTTCTCGTGCTGGGGGCAATCGAAGGGGGGGGGACAGGGTGCGCGTGTCCGGAAAACGTAATCATCCGCACGCTCATGGCCGAACTGGTGCTTCGCGCCGATGAAGCCGTGATAATGGACATGGAGGCGGGAATAGAGCATTTGGGGCGTGCAACGGCGCACGGGGTTGATACCATGGTCGTTGTGGTTGAGCCGGGACAGCGTTCCATCGATTCCGCGCAGAAGATACTTGCCATGGCCGGCGAAATCGGACTTCGGTCGGTACGCTTCGTGGCAAACAAGGTCATGGATGCTTCAGACAAAACCTATATCCAGAAAAACCTTCCCTCTCACGATATCCTCGGCACGCTTCCCTACAGCGATCAACTTCGCCGGGGCGACAGAAACGGCCTGTCGGTACTAGATACGGCGGATGCCCCCCTCGCCACGCATTTCAGCAATATTCTCGATGCCCTGATCGCCTGAAGACAGTTGTTGCCTGGTTCAACGGCCCCCGCATTTCCCTCCCCGCAGCGTGCTTTCCATCACACACCATCACACCTGTTCAATGTGATGGTTTCTCCCTTTATCTGATGCGTCATCGTTACGTATATTGGGAACTCCATTCATGTCGTACGTAATTGCAGTTACGGGGAAAGGCGGGACCGGCAAGACCACGGTCGCGGCACTGCTCGTGCGAGAGCTGATCGCACGGGGTGCAACGCCCGTGCTGGCTGTGGATGCCGACCCGAACACATGTCTGGATGCCGCGCTTGGCGTGCGGGCCGAGAAGACCGTTGGGCGGGTGCGTGAGGAGGCGAGGCAGGAAGCGGGAAAAGGGCTTGGGGCGGGTGTTTCCAAACAGCAGCTCCTTGAGCTGAAGATAGCCCAAAGCCTGGTTGAAGCGGATGATTTCGACCTTATTGCCATGGGGCGCTCCGAAGGCCCGGGATGCTACTGCTACGCCAACAATGTCCTCAAGCAGGTATTGGGGACACTGTCGGCCCGCTATCCCTACGTTGTTCTCGACAATGAAGCCGGCCTGGAAAACCTGTCGCGTCGAATCGTACAGAAAGCCGACCTGATGATCATGATTACGGACCCCTCCAAGCGCGGATTCGAGACTGTGCGACGCCTTCATGAGCTGGCGGCGGAGATGGGCACCGGGTACGCCAAGCTTTCCCTCATGGTCAACCGTATGCACGACGATTCCTCCCTGCAAAGGGCCCGGGAGGTCGGCGCGGCCATCGGCGCAGACTATGTCGCTGGCCTTCCCGAAGACGGTGAGCTGGCGAGGCGTGCCGAACAGGGCGGAAGCCTTCTTGACATAGGGCCTTCGAACCAAGCATGCGCCGGCCTCCGCGCCCTGCTCACCGGGCTCGGCGTTGTCCCGTGCGCACAGGAGCACCAGGCGTGACAAACAGCGCAAAACGCCCCGAAGACAGAGTAACCGACAGCGCTTCCATCGAGGTCCTTCAGAAGGCCGGGCGCGACGGTATTTCGACGTCGTTCAGCCGCCTTGACGAGCAAGGGATCCAGTGCCAGTTCGGCAAGAGCGGCGTCTGCTGCCGAATCTGCCACATGGGGCCGTGCCGGATCACCAAGAAGGCCCCGCGCGGGGTATGCGGGGCCGATGCCGACACGATAGTCGCGAGGAATTTTCTTCGGGAACTGGTCGGCGGCGCTGCCGCGCATTCCGATCACGCCCGTCATCTCGTGCTTCTGCTCCGCAAAGTGGCCGCGGGCGAAGGAGGAGACTATCGCCTGCGCGACGAACGCGCGCTGCGCAGTACGGCACGGCTTTACGGCGTTGACGAAGCCGGGCGCGGTCCTGAGGAGATCGCCCGTGAACTCGCCGGCGTGCTTCTGGAAGAATTTACAAAACAGGAAGATGAGCTCGCCACCGTAGGCCTCGCCCCCGAGAACCAGCGGGCGATATGGCGCGCGAACGAAGTCGCGCCGGCCGGAATCGATCGAATGGTGGTCGAATCGATGCATCGCACGCACATGGGCGTGGATCACGACTATCGCAGTGTTCTCCGTCAGGCATTCCGGACCTCGGTTGCCGACGGCTGGGGCGGATCGCGCATTGCATCGATGGTCTCGGACATTCTCTTCGGCTCGCCGTCGCCGGTCCGCAGTACCGCGAACCTGGGCGTGCTGGGGATGAACACGGTCAACATTATCGTTCACGGCCACGAGCCCGAACTCTCGGAGATGCTGGCCGTAGCATCGCGGGACCCCGAGATCGTGGAACATGCCAGGGATGTTGGCGCGGAAGGCGTTACCCTTGCGGGGATCTGCTGCACCGCCAACGAGATTCTCATGCGCCACGGCATACCCGTTGCAGGCAATTTCCTTCAGCAGGAGCTGGCGCTGGTAACCGGTGCGGTCGAGATGATGCTCATCGATGTGCAGTGCTGCATGCCGAGCCTCCCGGAAGTGGCCGCGGCGTATCACACCGAGATTGTCTCAACCAGCGCTATCGCCAGGACCCGGGGGGCATCACATGCGCCCTTTGATGAACGGGATGCGCTGGCATCGGCGAAGAAGCTTATCACCCGGGCAATAGCCAACTACCCGCGCCGGGACTCCGGGAAGGTGGCGATTCCTTCGGCGCAGAAGCCGCTTGTCGCCGGGTTCAGCGTGGATGCGATCAAGTACATGCTCGGCGGATCATTCCGGGCGTCGTTTCGCCCGCTCAACGATGCGATTATGCAAAATCGCATCGTGGGCATTGCCGGAATCGTGGGCTGCAACAACCCCAAGACAAAGCTCGATTCGTACATCAACACGCTGACACGTGAACTTGTCAAGAGAAACGTGCTGGTACTCAAGACGGGGTGCGCCGCTATTGCATCCGCCAAGGAAGGGTTGCTGACGCCGGAAGCGGCACTGGCGCACGCGGGTGACGGGCTGCGCGAGGTCTGCGAGACCGTGGGCATGCCGCCGATCCTGCACCTGGGAAGCTGCGTTGACAACTCGCGCATCCTCGAAGCCGCCACCGAAGTCGTTCGCGAAGGCGGGCTCGGCGATGATATCTCGCAGGTCCCCGCGGTCGGGGTGGCACCCGAATGGATGAGTGAGAAGGCGGTGGCTATCGGGTGCTATTTCGTGGCATCGGGGATCGATGTTATCCTCGGCCACCCGTTCCATGTCAGCGGGTCCGACAACGTGACGTCCTTCCTGAACGAAGAAGCGCGCGATCTGTTCGGCGGAAGTTTCCATGTGGCCCGCGAACCTCTCGAGGCGGCGGAGAAAATCATGGCGCTTCTTATGGAAGCGCGCGAGAGGCTGGGCATTAACGCAAAAGCCGAACGCAAGCTCTACGATATGAAGGACAGAAGGGAATTGCGTGTCTAAAATCATCTGCGCGAGTGCTATAGACGGGGCGATCGAGTGGGTGGCGCGCGCCGAGGCGAAACTCGATCACGCAATCGATGCCAGGGGCGAATCCTGCGCCGTCGGCTTCCCCGATACCGCCTATTCCCTTCCGGTCATTTACTCATTCACCGGCCGCGAAACACGCACGCTTACCGACTGCCGGGCCGTGCTTTCGTACGCCAAGGGACTTCTCCCCGAACGCCCTTCAAACGATGTGTGGCTCCCGTATCTTGGCGGAGCGCTCGATGCCGGCGTAGCGGCGCTTTTCGCCTGCGAGATAATCGAAGCGTGCAAGTACGTGGCGGGACCCAATCCAGTCGAGGGCATCTGGCTGGGAGCGGCCAGTGACGTAATCATGCGCGAGCGGGGCATTGAGTTCGTCGACGGGACCGCGCCGGGCTTTGCCGCGATAACGGGCGCCGCGCCCACAAACGAGATCGCGGTGCACATCGCCCGCGAGCTCCAGGAGAAAAACCTGTATGTGTTCATGGGCGGAACAAGCGGCGGGCGGCAGTTCGCCAAGCAGCTGGCTGCCGAAGGCGTGCAGCTTGGGTGGGAGACCCGGCTCGTGCCGTTTGGCCGTGATGTTTCCGCGCTTATCTATGCGCTTGGCTTTGCCAGCCGCGCGGCACTCTCGTTCGGCGGCGTCAAACCGGGAGATTTCACCCAGAACCTTCGCTATAACAAGGACCGCATCTTCGCGTTCGTGCTCGCATTCGGGGACGTAGGACCCGAGAAGTACGCGGCCGCCGCGGGGGCAATCAACTATGGTTTCCCGGTTATTGCCGATACGGATATCCCCCAGATTCTGCCCACCGGCGTGTGCACCTACGAGCATGTCGTGTCCAGCGTGCCGCCCGAAACAATGGTCGAAAAGGCGCTCGAGGTGCGCGGATGCAAAGTAAAAATCACCAAGGTCCCAATACCGGTGCCGTACGGCCCGGCCTTTGAGGGAGAGCGCATACGCAAAGCAGACGTGCACGTCGAGTTCGGCGGCAACAAGACATCGGCGTTCGAATTCGTGACCTCGGTGGGGATTGAAGACATCACTGACGGTGATATCGAGATCATCGGTCCTGAAATCGATGCGGTCGACCAGGGCGCGGCGCTGCCGCTGGGCATCTGGGTTGAGGTTGCGGGCCGCAAAATGCAGCCGGATTTCGAACCGATTCTCGAGCGGCAGATTCACCACCTGCTCAACGGCGCCGAAGGCATCTGGCACATGGGCCAGCGTGACATCGTATGGACCCGGGTCTCGAAAACCGGCTTCTCGCGCGGCCTTCGCCTGCGGCATTACGGCGAGATACTTCACGCAAGGCTTCTTTCGGATTTTCCCGCGATCGTCGACAAGGTGAAGGTCACGCTGGTGACCGATCCCGACGAAGTCGAGCGGCGCCTCGCCGTAGCGCGCACAATCTACGATGAGCGTAACCGGCGGCTGGAAAGCATGACCGACGAATCGGTAGACACGTTCTATTCGTGCCTGCTGTGCCAGTCGTTTGCGCCGAACCACGTGTGCATCATCACGCCCGAACGGCTGGGGCTGTGCGGCGCGTATAACTGGCTCGATGGAAAGGCGGCATTCGAGATAGACGAAACCGGGCCGAACCAA
>WJMI01000109.1 GCA_014728015.1 Chitinivibrionales bacterium
GCCCGAAATGCGGCCGTCGAGCCAGTAGCGCAAAGCATAGCCTCCGGCGCCGGTCAGCACGTATTCCTCGAAATTCTTGACCTTTCCCGCGAGTTTGTAATCCATGTAATCGTTGGGGGCCCAGTAGTAGCCGACATTTTCTAGAAAGCCGCCGAACGCGGGATTGCCGCCGAACCGCGGGCGGAGCCAGCCGCTGCGCCGGCCGCGTTTGAGCGGCAGGACATAGTAGGGGAGCGCGGCAGAGGGGGCACCCCCGATATTGAGAATGACAGGCTTGGTTATGGCACGCTCTCCCGGTTCAACTTTTATCTGGTGACCATAGAAGGTATAGTGCGGAGAGTCTATTACCGCGCATGACGTATAGTCGCCGTCTTCGATATAGTACTGATTGCTGTCCGATTTGGCGATAAACTCCCCGTTGTAACGCGTGTCTGCCGAGGTCGCCGATGCCACCGATACCCGTCCGCGGCGGGTCTCGAGATTATAGGACATCGATTCTCCTACCACAGTGTCGCCCTGCTCGATCAGCATGGGGTGGCCGGTAGCCACAAAATTCTTTTCGGAGATTATGTAGTGAATAGTATCGGCATACAGCAGCATCTCGTGGTAGCGGACGACCCCGTTTCCTGTCAGAAGGAGAATCTTCGTGCTGACATCGTATTCGATGACGTCGGCATCATATTCGACCGTGTCGCGGCTGGCCGTCACCTTGCGGGTGGATTCCGTCTGGGTGGAGTCGATCGCCGCTGTATCGGCGGCAAGGGAGTCGGAATCGGCACGGCTTGTTGCAGCCGTGTCGGACCAGGGCTGGGCCAATGCGGAAACCGCAAGCGCGGCACAGAGAATGACCGCCGTGCAGGGCGTGCGCACAGAGAAGGTGCCGGGCAGCGTTTTTCTCTCTACAGAGGGTAGCATATGGTAGAGGCCGTGTCCAATTCCCTTCAACCCCGCGGGGAAATGCAAATGAGCAGCCATGCGGCCGGAGCCGCATAGGAGAGGAAGGCCGTATCCGGTAATGCCCGAAAAGCCGACAGAATGCGTAAGCATCCCCTCAGGATGAGAGCGTCGCAGAGCCCATCTTTCCATTTGCAACGAATACCGTTCCACAGGAAAAATACTCTCTGACGGCGCTTTTTCCTTGTGCCGGCGGGGCGGGCGACAGGTTCGCTGCCGGCAGATCTCCCTACGAATGTAGTTTTGGATAGCGAATACGAAGGGAACAATGAAATGGTGTGGATTGGTATCGGTACCGCAGCTTCCGCGCTGATGATATGGATCGCGCATCCATGGTTGCGCGAGAAACTGGTCGGGGCCGGGATTATTAAAGACAGAAGCCTCCGGTGGCAGGCTGGTGAGCGGCTGGTCCTTACTCTCGCGATAGGCGTCATGGCGCTGATGCTCGGCGCGTGGGTGGGATTGTCCGGCGACAGGAGGGCAGAACCACCCCGACTGCAGGGCCACTCCCGGGCCGCGCGCCGCACGTCGCAGGCCGGCAGCAGAGCGGGAATGAATTCGGAACGGGGACAGCGGGGGCGCAAGGCGGCAACCGAGAATGACACAAGTATTTCCAGCGGGGCAGCAAGAAGAGAACCGCGCGACACGCACGAAGAGCGGCGGCTCATCCTGACCCGCCGCTTCTTCTCGCTAACCATGAAGGGAAGCATTGGCGAAAAGTACGCCGTGCTCATGGCCTTGAAAAGTACCGACCGGAGCCTGTCAGGAGAGTACTACGATGCCTCCCGCAAGATGGATCTCCGCATCGAGGGATCAATCAACCGCACCGGAGACTGCGTTGTCCATGGTTATTCCCAAGGGGACAGCCTTGTCGAGGTGTTTTCCGGCATATTCGACAACACCAGTTTTACCGGGACCTGGGAGAACCACCGGACAGGTGAGACACTCCCGTTTGCCCTCGCCGCAGTCAGGAAGAAGCCGCTCTTGAGAAGGCTGTTCGGGCGGAAGTAGCGAGGGGATCGAAGGTGCTCATTCAGGAAGTGAAGCCTGATGCAGCGACCTATTTCTTTTTCTGGTTCAGGCGGGCCAGGAGCTTTCCCGCAAACGTCTTGAGCAGTGCCGGCAACTGGGTGAACACCATCATGACACCTGATGCAATGAGCACGATTCCGATGGAACGGATGAGCAGGAGTTTGAGAAGCATAGGGAACTCTCTGAATGGATATCAATTGTAGGGGATAATCTATAACCGGGGTCGTGGTCCAAACAACAAGCAGGTTCTCAATCTCGTTGACATACGGAGGGGTCGGACCAGGCTTAACGTACGATTTGCCAATGTATTACCGCTACTTTTGCCCCTGATTTGAACCGCTTAATCGGTTCACCCGCATGCTTCACTTCGTTCAAAGACCATGTACCGGAAATACCAGTTTCTTCACTGACTCCACTGATTTCTCGACCGCTGCCATGACACGCGCCTTTTCGTCCCCGCGCACATAGAAATGCTTATCCCGCAGTCCGGCGTTCCATTCCGACGATCCAAGAAAAACGCCGCCCAGTCCCATATACATGTCTTCCTCGAGCTCGATGCCGCACAAAACACTCCAGGCGAGCGCCCACCCGCGGGCCGTATCCGCGGGGCTGTACCCGCCGCCGCCCACCGCGACAATGGGGGCATTGAATTGGAGTACTTGCTGAAGCATGTCAGCGGTGGCGTTGTTGGTCATTGAAAGATGCGTGAGAGGATCGACCGACAGCGTATCCATGCCAATCTCGAGCACCACGATGTCGGGACAGAACGCTCGAGCGAGCGGCGGTACCAGGTCCCGAAACGCCGACAAATAGGCATCATCGTCAGTGCCCGCGGGAAACGGCATATTGACATTATATCCCCTGCCGTCGCCCTCCCCGATCTCTTCCTCTTTGCCTCCCCAGGGATACAGTGTCTCGCCGCTTTCGTGAAACGATATCGTGAACACGTGCGGCGATGCGTAAAAGGCTTCCTGGGTGCCGTTACCGTGATGGGCATCAATGTCCAGGCACAACACGCGCTTTCCCGCGTTGGCCAGCGCCATACATGCCAGAACGACATCGTTGACATAGCAGAACCCGCCGGCCTGTTCAGGGCGGGCGTGGTGGTATCCGCCGGAAGGATTGAACGCGAGATCGACCGTGCCCTCGAGGACCAGCCGGGCAGCGGTCAGGGATCCGCCGGCCGCAAGGACAGAGTAGTTGTACAGGTCCTTGAACGCGGGAGTTTCGTCGGTGCCGATGCCCATGGCCAGGTCTTCGGGCCTGATGTTCCCCGCCGAGACACGCCGGAGCATGTCGAGGTAGGCAGGGGTATGGAACATATGCAGCTCACCGGTCGCGGCGGCTGCCGGCGCCACTTCACGCCGCGAGGAGCCGGTATAGTATCCCATTGACGAGAGAATTCGCTTCGTTTCTCCCGCCCGCTCCGTTTTGAACGGGCAGTTCGCGGGATAATGGTACTGGTCGATTTCTTCCGAGTGTATAAACGCAGCTGTGGTAATCGTCATGCCGGCTACTTCGTTGCGAATGGTCCTCTCACGATCGGATCCCCGTACCCCGCTGAAGGCAGGGCCGGTACAATGGAAACAGTCTCGATATAGATCCGGACAGGAACGCCGCATGCTGAAACATGAATACGGCACTGATAAAATAATTACTGTGGCGCCGTAGTCGTCTTTGTAAAGATCGCCGGGGCCATTCGCGGACACGATCTTTCATGCATATTCCTTATCTACGGCAAGTGACACGAAGCGGTTCCTGTGCAGGATGTATTTTGGATCCCCTTTGACCCGTGGCTTCCGGGCCCAGTGCCCGTACATGACGGCAGAAACAACGGCTCTCCGATGAGCTTTGAAAAACTCCTCACACCACAATCAGTCGCCGTGGTCGGCGCATCGGCAAACCCATCCAAAGTCGGCCACGCGGTGCTCAACAATATCCTGGCAGGCGGGTTTGAGGGCGATATCTACCCCATCAACCCCAAGGGAGGCGAGATACTCGGACGCCGGTGCTTTACGTCGCTCGCCGAAGTCCCCGGCTCAATCGATCTGGCGCTTGTGATAATCAAACGCGACCTGGTGCTTCCCGTGCTTAAGGAGTGTGCACAGAAGTCGGTGGGTGCCGCGATTATTATCACCGCCGGATTTGGCGAAATCGGGCCAGAAGGCAAGAAGCACCAGGAAGAAATCTCGCGTTTCGTGCGCCAGAAGCGTATCACCATGATGGGCCCGAACTGCCTGGGGCTGATAAATCCTTGGCACAAGCTGAATGCATCGTTTGGCCAGAAACTCCGGGACAAAGGCCCTATCGCGCTCATCTCCCAGTCCGGTGCATTGATCACGGGCATACAGGACATTGCCGCGGCAAAGGGCCAGGGATTCTCGCTTCTGGCATCAATCGGGAACAAGGCCACGCTCAACGAAGTGGATTTCCTGGAGCAGCTCAAGGATGACACCCATACGCGGGTTATCGCGGCTTACCTGGAGGATATCACCGATGGTCAGGAATTCATGAAAGTGGCCGAGCGTGTGAGCAAAACCAAGCCCGTCGTGGTGCTCAAGTCCGGCCGGACCGCGGCCGGCGCCAAGGCGGCATCGTCGCATACCGGCAGCCTTGCCGGCGCGGATGCCGCGTATGACTCGGCATTCGGGCGCACCGGTATCATTCGCGCTCAGTCAATCGATCATCTGTTCGACGTGGCCATGGGGTTTGCCTACCAGCCCCTTCCCCGGGGAGATCGCGTGGCCGTGGTCACCAACGCAGGCGGACCCGGTATCATGATGTCCGATGCTCTGGAGATGGCCGGGCTGACGGTCGCCCGGCTCGACGATGCCACCAGGGAACGGCTGGAGAAAGTACTGCCTCCGGCCGGCTCGCCGCATAATCCGGTTGATGTGCTGGGGGATGCCAACGGCGAGACGTACGGCAAGGCGATTGACGTGCTTCTTGCGAGCGAATCAGTCGACAGCGTGGCGGTCATTCTGACCCCGCAGAAGATGACCGAGGACAAGGCCACGGCGCAAGCAATCGTGGACACTGCCGGGAAATACGACAAGCCCGTGCTGGCCTGCTTTATCGGAGCGGACATGGTCAAGCCCGGCATAGAGATTCTTCGGGCGAACAAAATCCCTCAGTACCCAATACCCGAGCGCGCGGCCATGGCATTGGCCGAAATGGTCGGTTATGCCCGCTTCAAGAACCGGCCGCTCCGCACCGTTGATCGGTTCGCGGTGAATAAGAATCCCGTGGTCAAGGTCATCCGCGCATATCGCGCTAAAAAGCAGCTCGAGATCGGGGAGGCGGATGCCAAAACCATCCTTCGGGCGTACGATTTCACGATTCCTCCGGGCGACCTGGTGACCAGCGTGGACGAGGCGGCGCGCAGCGCAAACGAAATCGGGTATCCGCTGGCCATGAAAATTTCCAGCCCGGACATCCTGCACAAGTCTGATGTCGGCGGCGTGAAAATCGGTCTTCAGAGTGCATCCGACGTTCGCGATGCGTACGAATTGATGATGCTCAGGATAGGCCGGGCGCAGCCGGATGCGGACCTCCGGGGGGTTGTCATCGAAAAGATGGTTACCGGGGGACGGGAAGTGATTTTGGGCATGAAAAAGGACCCGCAGTTCGGCCCCATGCTGATGTTTGGTCTGGGCGGGATATTCGTCGAGGTGCTCAAGGATGTAACATTCAACCTGGCGCCTATTACGGCGGGTGAGGCCCGCCGGATGATCGAAAAGACCAAGAGCTATCGCCTTCTCACCGGCGTGCGCGGGAAACGGGGGGTGGATATTCCGGCAATCGTGGAGAATCTTCAGCGGATGTCGCAATTGGTCATGGATTTTTCAGAAGTAGATGAAATCGATATCAATCCGCTCAAGGTGGGCTATGAAGGTGACGGCGCCACCGTGGTGGATGCGCGGATAATACTTCACGGAACGGAGTAATGCGATAGCGGAGCAGGCCCTCATGGCTTCCTGGCAGGAATTATACGAATCGAAGAAGACCTCGGCGAGTAAGGCGATTGGCAGGATCCGTCCGGGCGCGCGGATATTCATCGGCACGGGATGCGGTCAGCCGCAGATCCTGGTTGATGAGCTGGTGAGCGATCGCAACGACATTGTCGATGCCGAAGTGTATCACCTTCTGACGCGCGGGCAGGCGCCGTACATTCGCGAGGAATATGCCCGCAAGTTTCGCACGTGCAGCTTCTTTTTGGCCCCCAATGTGCGCGAAGGGATAGTCAGCGGCCGCGGCGACTACATTCCTATCGGCCTGTCGGATATCCCGTCGCTGTTCTACAGCGGTCGTATACCTATCGACGTTGCGCTGATTCAGACGAGCCCGCCGGACAAAAACGGGTATCTCAGCCTGGGCATATCGGTCGACATTGTCAAGTCGGCCGTGGAGAACAGCCTGACCGTTATCGCCGAGGTGAACGAAAAGATGCCCCGCACGCTGGGCGACACGTTTATCCCCGTCGACATGGTCGAGGCCGTCGTGGAAAGCGATCGCGATGTGCTGGAATACAGCCTTCCGGAGTCCGACCACACGATTGATGCAATTGCCCGCAACGTGGCATCGCTTATCGATGACGGCTCGACGGTCGAGGTGGGCATCGGCACGATTCCCCAGGCGGTGCTCCGGTATCTCCGCGAAAAAAACGACCTGGGCGTGCACACAGAGATGTTCAACGATGCCATCGTTCCCCTGGTCGAAGAGGGGATTATCAACGGCAAGCGCAAGACGATCAACCGGGGCAGGGTCGTGGCGAGTTTCTGCCTGGGCACCCGCCGGCTGTACGACTATATCCACGAGAACCAGATGTTCGATTTCCGTCCCACCGAATATGTCAACGATCCGTTCGTGATAAGCCAGCATCGCCGGATGGTGGCGATCAACGTGGCGATCGAGGTCGACATGACCGGCCAGGTCTGCTCGGATTCTATCGGCTACGATTTCTACAGCGGCATCGGCGGGCAGCTCGATTTCAACCGGGGCGCGGCGCGCGCGCGCGACGGCAAGGCGATAATCGCGCTCCCCTCGACCGCCAAAGGCGGAACCATCTCGCGCATCGTGCCGCGTCTGACGGAAGGCGCGGGCGTGGTGGTGCCGCGCGGTGACGTTCGTTATGTAGTAACCGAATACGGCATCGCGGACCTGTTCGGCAGGAATATCCGCGAGCGCGTCCTCTCGCTGGCCGAAATAGCGCATCCCGATTTCCGCAACGAGATTCTCAAGGAAGGCAAGAAGCGCCGCTATGTATTTGCGCATCAGAAAGAGCGCTCGCCGGAGAGCTGGCAGTACCCCAGGGAATTCGAGACGCGACGCACGCTGGCCGACGGCACGGCGGTGCTGTTCCGCCCGGTGAAGCCCACCGACGATCACGCGCTGCGCGACATGTGCTACGCCCTTTCTGAAAAGTCAATAGCGTTCCGGTTCTTCCAGCCGATCAAGGCGTTTCCGCATAAGTTTGTCCAGGAATTCACGAGTATCGATTATTCGACCGACATGGCAATCGCGGCGACCATTCAGGACATGGGCGGCGAGAGCATTGTCGGAGTCGGGCACTATTTCCTGAACCGCGAAACCAACCGGGCCGAGCTGTCGTTTCTGGTACGCGACGACTGGCAGGCGAAAGGCATTGGCACGCTCCTGTTCGAGATCCTGGTAGACATCGCCCGCCGCCGGGGCGTGAAGGGGTTCGAGGCCAGCGTCCTGGCAAGCAATGCCGGTATGCTCAACGTATTCTTCAACTCGGGCTTCGAGGTTTCCACGAAGCGGGAAGAGGATATGTTTGTAATCAGCTTTGACCTGGATGTATAGCCGGTGACAAGCTAGGCCTTCAGCCCGCATAGAAGATGAGGGGAAAAGCTTTCCCTCTGGCGCATCCCCGTCTGCAGCGCCATGGCCCCGCATTTCCGCCACCGGCGGGCGGGAAGACCGGCAGCGCGCTCACCCCGCACCGCTCCGTGCATTGCTGACCCGTGCCCCCCGCACTCCCTTTCCACCCTGCGCATGCGCACGGCTAGGGGCGGCTATGGCTCTGTGCGGGACGGTACCGGACGGAGAAATCGCGTGAATCCGAAAAGCCGGCGGAAAAGGCCGCACGATATCCTGCTCCAGAACAGGCAGCCGGAGCTACGAGAAAGCTCTCCTGAAGGTATTTTCGAATCTATGGAATCTCCAAGCCGGCGGCATACGACGCTCCAGCTCGGCATAGACATCGGGTCGACCACCGTAAAAGCGGTGGTAATGGACCCCGATGCATCGGTGCTGTACAAGAACTACCGGCGTCACAACGCCAAGCAGCCCGAGGTAGTACGGGAATTTCTGCTTGATATCGAGCAGCGTTTTCCGGGCAGGCCCTGCAGCGTATTTGTCACCGGGAGCGGGGGCCGGTCGATTGCGCCGCATGTCAATGGCCGGTACGTGCAGGAAGTAAACGCGGTGACGTATGCGGTCGAGAAGCTGTACCCCGACACCGGTTCGGTGATCGAGCTGGGCGGGCAGGATGCCAAGGTCATCGTGTGGAAAGAGGACAACCAGGGCCGGAAATCCACGCTGACATCGATGAACGACAAATGCGCGGGCGGTACCGGCGCCACGCTCGACAAGATATTCGGCAAGATCGGGCTGAGCATGAAGGCCGCGGCGAAGATTCGTGCCGCGGGCACCACCGTGCATCATATCGCGGCCAAGTGCGGAGTGTTCGCCGAAACCGACGTGGTCGGCCTGGTGAAGGCCGGAGTTGACCGGGAGGAGATCGTGGTGTCGTTGTGCACCGCGGTGGTGAAACAGAACCTGGAAGTCCTCGTGCGCGGGAACGTGCTCCGCGACAACGTGCTTCTTCTGGGCGGCCCCCACACGTATCTGCCGGTATTCGCCGAGATCTGGCGCGAGTTCATCCCCGAAACATGGCGTATCCACAAGTGGCGCCCCGCCGCGGCGCCGCTTGACGAACTGATTCTGGTGCCGCCCGATGCCCAGTACATGGCCGCCCGGGGAGCGGTGCTGTACGGACGCGAGTCCGAAGAATTGATTGCCGGCCCGGGCCGGCATGCGGGTGACCACCGGTATCCCGGTATCGGTCCCCTCGAGCACTATATCGGCGAGGGCCGCATGGCGCAGCTCATGTCGTATGGCGCGGTGCGCGACGGGCTGGTAAAGTCCGAAGTCGAGCTGGAGGAATTCGAAAAGCAGTACCATATCCCGCGGTTTGTGGAGCCGCCCCTGGACAAAGGGTCAACGCTCAAAGCATATGTCGGGGTGGACGGCGGCTCGACCAGCTCGAAGCTGGTTGTTGTCAACCAGGACGGCGTCCTGTTTCATAAAGACTACGTATTGTCCAAGGGCAATCCGATCGTTGACGTACGCGAAATGTTCCAGCGCATGCAGAAATGGGCCCACGCGCGGGGGATTACGCTCGAGGTGCTCGGTACGGCGGTGACCGGGTATGCATCGGCGATTCTCAAGCAAGCGTTTGCGTTCGATCGCGCGGTAGTGGAAACCGTCGCGCACATGAAAGCCGCGGTCACCTATTACGGCGACGTGGATGTTATCTGCGATGTCGGCGGGCAGGACATCAAAGTGCTGTTCATGAAGCACGGCCGCGTGGTGGATTTCAAGCTCAACACCCAGTGCAGCGCCGGTAACGGGTATTTTCTTCAGGGCATGGCCGAGCAGTTCGGCATTCCAATTGAGGAGTATGCTTCTCACGCGTTCATCGCGCGCAAGGCCCCGGCTTTCAACTACGGCTGCGCGGTATTCATGGAGCAGGACAAGGTCAATTTCCAGCAGTTGGGATGGTCCAAGGAAGAAATCATGGCCGGTCTGGCCCTGGTGCTGCCCCTCAATATCTGGAATTACGTGGTCCAGGAAACAAATATCGCCCGTCTGGGCAAACGCATCGTATTGCAGGGAGGCACCCAGAAAAACCTGGCCGCGGTGAAAGCACAGGTGGATTTTATCAGAAGCAGGATTCCTGATGCCGTGGTACATGTCCATAAATACGCGGACATCGGCGGGGCGATCGGCGCGGCGCTGGAGGCGCGGGAGCATGCGTCGGCGGGCACGAGTTCGTTTATCGGCGTGCATGAGGCGGGCCGCGTGTCATTCAAATCGAAAAACGATGCAACCACGCGCTGCACGTTTTGCCAGAACCGTTGCCCCCGCACGTTTATCGATATCAACGTGGCGGGAAAGAAAGTCCGGTATATCTCCGGGTACGGGTGCGAGAAGGGCAGGTCCGACAATCCTGAGGACATGCGGTCGCGTCTCAGGGAAAAAAACAAGGTCAGGGGCGACACGCCCAATCTGGTGCAGCAGGCGGGCCTGGACGTATTCAACGAGTTTGATTTCGAGCCGCTTCCCCCCGAGGGCTCGCCGGCGCCCGAATGGTTCAAGGACCTTTTCAAGTGGTCGCATAACGGGCGCAACAGAAACGGCTTTCAGCGATCTCCCGCCCCGGCGGCCGAGGCGCGCGCGCGTATGGTGGTGGGCATCCCGCGCCTCTTAAACCTGTTCTACTACGCCCCCTTCTACACGACCTACTTGCGGTGCCTGGGTGTGGGCGGCATTACCTGCAGCGGGTACACATCAGCGAAGCTCTGGAACGAAGGCAACAAGTGGGGCGCGATCGATCCCTGTTTCCCGGCCAAGGTGGCCCCCGCGCATATCTACGACCTGCTCAAACGTCCCGAAGTCACGCATATCTGTTTTCCCCGCGTGACCCACCTCCAGACGGCCGTGGAAAACACGCTGGCCAACACGGCGTGCGTGATCCAGATGGGCACGCCCGAGGTGGCACACGCGGTGTTCACCAAGGACCGCGACATGTTCGCGGATGCGGGCGTGGAATACTGGAAGCCCCTGGTTGCCATGGACAGCCCGCGCGAGGCCCGCGGCCTTTTGTTCGACTATTTCAAGGACCGGCTGCAGGTCACCGAGGATGAGAACGCGTGGGCGACCGAGCAGGGCTACCGCGCCATGGAGCAGTACCTGGAAGGGCTTCGAACGGCCGGCAAGGGCATACTCAACCGGCTAATCGACACCGACCGGATTGGCATCCTCCTGATTGGGCATCCGTATCACCACGATCCCGGGCTGAACCACGGGATCCTGGATGAGTTCCAGACACGGGGATTTCCGGTCTTGTGTATCGAGTCAATCCCTGTCGACGAGGAGTTCCTGGGCCCGTTGTTCTCGGGGGAGGGGAGCATCGACGATGTCCCCGCGGATCTGAACATCCGCGACGTGTGGATGCGCAATTTCAACCGCAATACCAATCACAAAATCTGGGCGGCCAAGGTCGCCGCGCGTCACCCGAACATGGCCGTGATAGACTTGTCGAGTTTCAAGTGCGGCCATGATGCGCCGACGTATTCGTATATCGCCAACATCCTGGATGCATCGGAGACCCCGCATTTTCTGTTCCATGATATCGACCAGAACAAGCCCGGCGCGACATTTGCCATTCGCATACAGACTATCGATTATTTCCTCCGCCTGGAAGAAGAACGCCTCCGGGCCGCGGTGGGGGCCCTGGCATGACCGCCGTTTTCGCTACGCAATCCCCGGTGCGTGTCCGCCCGCCCAAGCGGCTCAAGGAGGAGCAGTGGGAGGGGTACCGCAACCCGCCGTGGCTGAAGAAGGACAAGAAGAAGGTCACGATACTGTATAACTTTGTCGAGCGGCGGAAGTCGTATTTCATGCGCGCCTATTTCGAGCGTCACGGGTTCAGGTATCGCGATCTGGGCGACCATGTGAAAGAGGACGTGCGGTGGGGCAAGGAATACGGCAACCGCATGGAGTGCAATCCCATGTACTTTACGTCCGGGAGCCTGATCCGCAACCTGTTCAAGCTTCACCGGGAAGAAGGCTTTTCCAAGAAAGAGGTTGTGGAGAATTTCGTGTTCGTGGGCGGGGGCGGCCAGTGCGGGCCGTGCCGGTACGGGATGTACCCGCAGGAGTATTTCAAGGTAGTCAATGATGCGGGGTTCAAGGATTTCCGCCTGTTTCTTTTTTCCTCGGACATGAACGATCCGCTCCCGAAAGACAGCGCATTCGCATTCAACCTTCTCTTCCGGATCAATTTTGTTTTCGCATTCGTACTTGCGGATTTCATGCATATCGCGGAATGCGCCCTTCGGCCCTATGCGAAGGACAAAAAACGTGCTCTTGCCGCGATTGCCGAGGCGGAGGAAATTCTCCTGAAGGCATTCCGCAGCCGGCTGTTTCTCATAACGCTTCCCCTGGCGCTTCGAAAGGCGGGCAGGATGTTCGCGGCACTACCGCGCCGCGACCGGAAGCTTCCGTTCATCTATATGACCGGCGAGATTTTCGCGAACCTGGCGCATAACGACGGCAACTACAACCTTCGGCGGTTCATCATGGACGAAGACTGCGAGGTGGCTCCCGGGCTATTCACGAACCGGGCGCTCTACGAATTCTGGCGCCGGGGCGCGGAAGCAAAACGCCGGATCGAGTATGCATCGAGCAGGCGCGAGGAGCGGTTCTGGAAAAAATCGCTTCGCAAGCAGCGTTTGAGCAGTTGGATCGTGCTTCATGCATACCGGTGGTTGTGCCGGTTTCTCAAGCCCGCGTCATTTGGCGGCAAGGCCGGGCTGCACGATCTGGACGAGCTTGCCATGATCGGCTATGAATACTATCATCCGGAGATATTCGGCGGCGAAGGTAATCTGGAGGTGGCCGAGGCGCTTCACTATGCCGATACGGTTGACGGATTCATTTCGAGCAAGCCGTTCGGCTGCATGCCGTCATCGGGGGTGTCCGACGGCGTGCAGGCAAAGATAATGTCCCTCAAACCACAATTGAATTTCCTGTCGATTGAGACAAGCGGGGACAATGAGGTGAGCATATTGAGCCGCGTTTCGATGCTGCTTTTCAAGGCCAAACAGAAGGTCAGGCTCGCGATTGATGGAAGCAGCGACTCATCTTCGTGAATAGCAGCGGTATTCGCTATACGAAACCCGAATCATCAAGACCTCGGCACCGGCACCCCGTCTGATTACGATACGCCTTCCAGCGCGAGGGTACGGCTGATAGTCTGGACCAGCATGGCGGTGTCGAATGGCTTGTTGAGAAACACGACATCGCCTTTGTCAACAAGATCCCTGGCGCGGGGATCGACCGCATGGCCGGATGCGAAAATCGCGCGCACGGAAGGGTTCACTTCTTTCAGCGCCCGGTACGTTTCATAGCCGCTCATGACAGGCATGACCATGTCAAGCATGACGACGTCGATTGTCTCGAATGACTCCCGGTAAGACGCGAGGGCTTCCTCGCCGTTGCGAAACGCCGACACCGTAAATCCGAGGTATTCGAGCTGGCGGGACACGCCGGCCCGCACCACGTCCTCGTCATCGACAATCATCACGTGCGCCCGCGGCGGGGAATCCTGAAACATGTCGTCCCGGGCGGCGGCCGCGGCCCCGGACGAGCGCGGGAAGAAGAGAGAGACTGTGGTGCCTTTGTCAACTTCGCTGGTGATATCAATGGTTCCGCGATGGGACTTCACGATACCGTCGACCGCGGCAAGCCCCATGCCGGTGCCCGCACCCACGGTCTTGGTGGTAAAGAACGGATCGAAGATCTGGTCTTGGATGGCCTCGTCGATGCCGGTGCCGGTATCGCTGATGCGAACGCGCACATATGCGCCCGGCGCGATGTCGTATCTGGCGGTGTCGCAAAACGCCTGGTCGAGGTCGACCATGTCGGCGGCAATGGTCACCTCGCCGCCTTCGGGGAGCGCATCGCGGGCATTGAGCGCCACGTTGAGGATGGCATTCTGAAGCTGCGTAGGATCACCGACCACGTACAGAGGTTCCTTGGGAAGATGCGCGATGTAGGTTTCACCGCGGCGGCTATGCTTGAGCAGCGCGATAACTTCTCCGACAATGACATGCAGGTCAACCGTGACTGACTGATGCTTGCCCTTGCGGGCGAATGCCAGTAGCTGGCCGGTGAGATCCGACGATCGCTGGGAAGCGCTGAGGATCATGTCGACGAGCGACAGGAGTTCTTCATCGTGAGAAAGGCGCGACCTGAGAAGCTCCGCGCAGCTGATTATCCCGGTAAGCTGGTTGTTGAAATCGTGGGCGATACCGCCGGCGAGCAGGCCGATGGCCTTCATTTTTTCGGACTGATAGAGTTCGTTTTCCAGCCGCTTGCGCTCGGTGATATCGATAACCACTCCTTCGAGGTAGCCCCTGTCCGGGAAAAGCCGCGCCGAAATAAGGATGTCTTTCTCGGTGCCGTCGGGAAATGTATAGTGGGCATCAAAATTGGAGACATATTCCTTGCGCTGGAGTTCGTCAACAAGCTGCTGCCGCCGCTCGGGGCTGTAGTAATCGCTGACCTTCACCTTGGCGCGGATGATATCATCAATGCTGTTGTAGTTGATAATCTTAGCCGCGGCATTGTTTCCGCCGATAATGGTCCCGTCGGCGAGACTCGTGCGAAACAGGCCGACCAGATCCGTCTCGAACAGGTTCTGGTACTTTGTTTCGGTCTCGCGCAGTTGATTGCTGATGCGCTCGAATTCGGTAACATCCTGGCTCGTGCACACGAGTCCGGCAGTATTCCCGGATGCATCGGCGAACGGCGCGCGGCCGGTTACGAGGGAGCGCTTGGCACCGTCGGCGCCCCGTACTGTTTCGCGCCGCCCCCGGGCGGGCTGCCCTGAGTCGAGCGCGAATCGATCGGCGTCTTCAATCGGGCGTGCGGTGTCGGGATCGAGCAGCTCGGCATCGGTCCTCCCGATCATGTCGCGCGTGTCAACACCCCGGGCGCGCGCGTACGCATCGTTGGCGGAGGTGTAGCGAAGGGCATTGTCCTTGACCGCCATGCCGCATGGCGCTGTGTTGCGCAGGGCATCCGTCTCGGTCTGGAATGCCGGTGTGGCCACGAAGTCATCTCCTCTACGTATGAGGCACTGCCGCGCTTGTAAACATATGTCCCAAGCGCTTTCCGGCTCACTACTAGGAAATAGATAATGGATCCGTTGCACTCAAGTGTTTCTTTAAAACAGAGTGGGGCGGACAGGCCATGAGCGCGCGCACATCCAATACACCGACACACCACCTGTGCAGGGCACAATTGAAGTACCACTCCTGTCGCTTTTTCACTGCGCCAGATGTGTCGTGAGGACGACGAAGGCCGATACGCCAATCCTCTCCCGGAGCCGCCGTTCTTATATTTTGTTTCACATGGAATATTACGCCGACCTGCATATCCACTCCCGTTTTTCCCGGGCGACCAGCAAAGAGCTCGACCTCGGGCATCTCAACGTCTGGGCGCAGCGCAAGGGCATTACCGTTGTCGGGACCGGAGACTGCGTGCACCCTGGGTGGCTCGGCGAGCTCGAGGAGAAACTCGTGCCGGCCGGGGACGGCCTGTTTTCACTGAAAGACGAGCATGCTCGGGTGACAAACGACCTGGTACCGCCCGCGTGCCGCGCCGATGTGCGGTTCGCGCTCTCCGCCGAGATTTCGAACATTTACAAACGCATGGACAAAGTGCGCAAGGTGCACAACGTGGTGTTCGTGCCGTCGTTCGATGCCGCCCGGAAACTGCAGGCGCGGCTGGAGGCCATCGGCAATGTGCGGTCCGACGGGCGCCCTATTTTGGGGCTTGACTCGCGCGACCTTCTGGAAATCGTGCTCGAGACCGGTCCGCAAAGCTTCCTGGTACCCGCGCATATCTGGACGCCGTGGTTCTCCGCCTTGGGATCCAAGGGCGGGTTCGACCGGATCGCCGACTGCTACGGTGACCTGGCCGATCAGATCTTCGCGGTCGAAACCGGGCTCAGCTCCGACCCGCCCATGAACTGGCGGCTCAAGCAGCTCGACCCCTACGTGCTTATCTCAAATTCAGATGCCCATTCGCCATCCAAGCTGGGCCGCGAAGCAAACCTGTTCGATACCGAGCTTTCCTATACCGCCATGCTGTCTGCCCTCAAGGACCCCCATGACAAGGGATTTCTCGGCACGGTGGAGTTTTTCCCGCAGGAGGGGAAGTATCATTTCGACGGGCACCGCAAGTGTGAGATGCGCATGCATCCCAGAGAGACTATCGAGAACCGGGGGCTGTGCCCGGTGTGCGGGAAGAAAGCAACGGTCGGGGTGATGGCGCGAGTGGAGGAGCTCGCCGACCGCCCGGAGGGCGCGAAGTCTGCGCGATGGCGCGACTACCGGAGCATGGTGCCCTTGCAGGAAGTCCTCGGCGAAGCCATGTCGGTGGGCGCCAATTCCAAGCGGGTCGCCCGCGAATACACGAATCTGCTTGCCCACGTGGGGAGCGAATTCACCGTGCTCACCCATGCCCCGCTGGAAGACATTGCCAGGTGCGCGGGGGTCCTGGCCGCCGAGGGCATATGTCGCATGCGTCAAGGGAGAGTACATATCGCCGAGGGCTATGACGGCGAGTATGGGACGGTCACGCTGTTCGAGGACGGGGAACGGGAGACGATCAGCGGGCAGGTCGGCCTCTTTGCCGGGAGCGGCCCGGGCACGAGAAAGAGCCGGGCAAAGAAGCGCGCAGGGCCCGCATCCGGCGCGGCCCAGACCGTGCATGCGGCCGCTGAGAAGCCGTCGGGCGAGCGCCCCGGGCCGGCGGCGGTCGCCGAGCCCGAACAGCACGTGTATGGCGGAAGGCCAGGCGATCTCAACGAAGCTCAGTGGGACGCGGTCCAGAGCGGGGCCAGGGCCCTGCTCATTGTGGCCGGGCCCGGCACCGGCAAGACACACACTCTCACGCATCGCATCGCGCATCTGGCCCGGACGATGGAAGGCGGCCGGCGGTTTCTGGCGATCACATTTACCAACAAGGCCGCCGAGGAAATGCGGGAGCGCATTCGCAAGCGCGTACCCGAGGGTCTTGCCGCACAGATTGATATCGGCACGTTTCATTGGTTCTGCCTGGGCGTGCTTCGGGAGCACTACAGCCGCGCGGGGCTTCCGGACGGGTTTGCCATTGTGACCCCGGCTGAGGTACGGCTTTTTGCCAGGCACATCTGGCCGGACCGCACCGTGCCCCGGCGAAGCGCTCTGCTTGAGGATATCTCGCGCCACAAGTCACGCGCGCCAGGTGACGCGAAAGACCCGGAAGTCGCGCGCTATGACAGGTTCCTTCGCGAGCGGGGTCTGATCGATTTCGACGATATCCTGCGGGAAACCTGGCGCCTCCTTGATTCGGGCGCTGACGTCCGGAGCCGGGTACAGGCAATGTACCGTCACGTATTTATCGACGAGTACCAGGACATCAACGAGATACAGCACGCGCTGCTGGCGCTGGTTGTCGGGAAGAACGCGCGCGTGACTGCAATCGGCGATCCCAACCAGGCAATCTACGGGTTCCGCGGATCGGATGTCCGCTTTTTCGAGGCGTTCGAATCGTCGTTCGAGGGCGCCCGGACCATCGGGCTGTCCGAAAACTACAGGACATCCGCAGACCTGCTCGCCGCCTGCGATCAAGTAATGCGTAAGGACACACGATCTGTTCTTCCGCAACCCGTGGCCAGGCTGCACGCCGGAGGACGGTTGACGGTCCGCGAGGCACCCACGGACAGGGCCGAAGCCGAGTACGTGGTGCACCAGGTAGAGAGACTAGTCGGCGGGACCACTTTCTTCTCGCGGGACTCGGGACGGGTGTCGGGTCATGAGGAAGGCGATTGGACATTCGGAGATATCGGTGTCGTGTACCGCCTCAACGCGCAGCGCGCGATTCTGGAAGAGGCCTTTGCCCGAAGCGGGATTCCGTTTCGCGTTTCGGGCGAGCGGGAGCTGGCATCACTCCCGATTGTCCAGGACACGATCGCGCTTCTTCGGCTAGTAAGCGGCAGGCGGGTGCTGGCCGAGCGTGCGTCCGCACTGCTCGCGCGGACGATTATCGGCGATGGTGACGGCGCCGCGGCATCGGCGCGCGCGTGCTGGGCAAAACATCGGACGGTGGACATGGGGCTGTTTGCAGCGGCGCCTGAAGCAGGCCGGCTTCGGGACGACATCGAATCGCTTGAAGGTGCGCTTGCCGAACGCGGTTTGTGCCAGACCCTGGACATCATTTCGGCCCTGCCGCCGTGGCGCAAGGAGATAGAGGAGAACGAGCGTACCAGAGAGAGCTGGGGCCGTCTTATGCAGCTCGCGCGCGTTCATGCGCATGTGGATGGGCTTCTCGACCATGTAAGCCTTCAGCGGGCGGACGATAGTGCGCGGGAAGGCGAAAAAGTTTCACTTATGACACTCCACGCGGCAAAAGGACTGGAGTTTGCCGCAGTGTTCATTGTGGGATGCGAACGCGGCCTTCTTCCGCTCGATATCGCGGGCATGAAAGGCGATGGATCGGAAGAGCGCCGTTTGTTCTATGTGGGTATGACCCGGGCGAAGCAGAGACTGTACCTGGTGCGCGCGAAGAGACGAACGCTGTACGGCAAGACGTATGAGACTGTGCGCTCGCCATTTCTCGCAGACATTGAGGAGCAGTTGAAGCGATACGACCGGACGGAAAAGGCGCGGGGTCAGAAACGCGAGGAAGCTGAGCAGTTGAGTTTTCTGTAATTGTTTTGGGTCGGACCAGGCCTAACATAATTAGAATCAGTCCATTAGTATAGCTTCCGACCTTGAATTGAATCGCTTAATTCTTGTCAGATGAGAAAATAGCTTAGATGATTATTCCTCTTAAGCTTGGGTTTGTTACTGTGTTTGCGCTCAGAGGCAGCCGCACGGTACTGGTGGATACCGGATATGCAGGATCCGAGGAGGCCATTCTCACAAAGCTTGGTGAATATGGCATAGCGAAGGACGATGTATCGCTGATACTTATCACGCACGGGCACACCGACCATTTCGGGAGCGTGGCCGCGTTGCACGAGTCGACCGGCGCGCCGGTGGGCGTACACCCGGCGGATGCGGAATTTGTTCGCGCGGGCAAAAATCCGCCGGTGAAGATAACCGCACGCGTGAACCGTCTGGTGAAACTGCTTATCGACGAGAAAGCCGCGAAGAAGATCGCGGGGCAGGAGCCGGACGTGTATCTGGAGAATGGGATGAGTCTCGAACGCTATGGTGTCGAGGGGACCGTTGTTGCAACACCGGGGCATACCGCAGGTTCGGTTTCGATCATTCGCGCTGACGGCGATGCGCTGATCGGGGATCTTCTTATGGGGAAACTGGTGCATCCGCAACAGCCGCGATGGCCGTTTTTCGCCGATGATATCCGGGCCGTCAGAGAGAGCCTGCAAGCCCTTTATGATCGTGGAGTACAGCAGTTCCACGCGAGCCATGGGGGGCCCTTCAGCCGGAAAAGAATCGCGGATCTCTTGAGCGCTGGGGACCTTCCTGATCCCGGGACTTGACTTCTTTCTGGAAATATTATATAATCTATAGGATTAGTAGACTAGGCTACGCCCATGAAGCTGTCATCCAAGAGCGAATACGCCTGCCTGGCGCTGGTCGACCTGACCGAGCGTTATGGCCTGGGATTGTCCACGATAGCCGGCATTGCCGAACGAAAGAACATCCCGAAGAAGTTCCTCGAGCAAATCCTTCTGGTACTGAAACGCGCTGGATACGTGAAGAGCCGAAAGGGCGCCGAGGGAGGGTATCGCCTGAACAAGCCGCCCCGGCAGATTTCAGTTGCCGAGATAGTCAGGCTCATGGACGGTGCCCTGGCGCCGGTCGAGTCGGTAAGCAAATATTTCTATGAGCCTACGCCGATAGAGCAGTGCAAGCCGCTGGTTTCCATATTTCGCAATATTCGCGACTACATTGCCCGGAAACTCGAGACCACAACATTTGCCGATCTGGCCGGTTCAAAGAGGACGCGCCGGGCATCATAGAGACCGTGCAGCACGGCTCATATTTTTTTCTGTAAATACGACAAAGCAGGTAGAATTAGTAGTATACAATTTCGGCAGGTTGCGGCGCATGCGAAGCATTGCCTATGCGCTTGGGGGAAGGCCCCGCAATTTCGATGACTGCATGGACCGCGCGCGTTTCGAGAAACCGCGTCACGTCTCCCTGCGCCTCTCCGCCCGCCGGGTACATGCGGATCTGTATATGGCAAGCTATCTCATGGCACACTTTCTGTGGGAATTCGAAACGGTGGACATCACCCACGACGAAACCCTGGCCGTGTGCTTCTCTCATGAGACACTTGCGCGGCAGCGCGCGTGCATCGACCGGGCAAACCTTCGATTGGCTGAACGCCTGTCACGCCTGCGGAAACTCAAGACGTCTATCAATATCATCTTGCCGGGTTTCAGCTATGACATGGGTCTCGTATCAAAGGAGGTTCGCGATGTTTGAATTGGCCGCAGGTATCGGCATCGCCCTGATACTTATTGCGTTTCTTGCCGAGTACGTGGATTCCACTCTTGGTATGGGATACGGAACTACCTTGACCCCGCTTCTGATGATGCTGGGTTTTGAGCCGCTCCAGATTGTGCCGGCAGTGCTTTTATCGGAACTTATAACGGGCCTGCTCGCGGGATTCACGCATCATTCAATGGGGAATGTGGAGTTTTTTCCCAATACAATACGTTTCACTACGGTCCTCAAGCGACTGAAATACGTCCCTACGAAAAAAGGCATACAGCGCGGATGGGCAAAGCTTCCGGTGCATTTGAGAATCACCCTCGTCATCGCATTGTGCAGCATTGTCGGCACGGTGCTCTCCGTCTTTCTCGCCCTGAACCTTCCGGCATTCTACGTCAAACTGTACATCGGCATGCTCGTTCTCGCTATTGGTGTTGTTATCCTGGCTACAATGAAAGCGCAATTCCGGTTTTCCTGGCTGCGAATCATTGGGTTGGGAATGCTGGCATCGTTTAACAAGGGAATCAGCGGCGGGGGGTACGGACCGGTAGTAACCGGCGGGCAGCTCCTGGCCGGCGTACAGGGAAAGAACGCAATCGGCATAACCTCGCTGGCCGAAGGCCTTACCTGTATCGTGGGAGTTGTCGCCTACCTGGCGGTCGGCACGGGGCTCGACTGGACGCTTGCTCCCTATCTTTGTATTGGAGCCGTACTGTCCGTGCCGCTCTCGTGCATGACTGTTCGCATCATGTCGGCTGTCAGACTTCGCATAGGGATAGGCATTTTCACCTTGTTGCTGGGAGCATATACGCTTTGGAAACTTCTGTTCTGAAAAACCGGCGAGGCAATGCCGGTCAGCCCGCGAGGACCAGATACACCGCCAGGCCGGTCATGACCAGACCCAGAAGCACTTTCAGCACGACCATGTTCTTCTGGGTTTTCTTCGCCAGCTCGTTCCACTGAAGGCCGTAGTAGGCGAGGATCATGACGATGAGCAGCGGAAGCACAAACAGGAAATTGTAGAATGCCAGATACAGAAGGCCTCGAATCCTGAGCTCGCCGTGTCGGGTCATGGCCACGATATAGGGCAGATACATCTGGCCCGTGCAGATAGCTTCGAGAAGCGTGACCAAAAAGCCGGTCACAACCGAGCCGATTATCAATCCCGCGCCGCCAAGGTTCGCCGAAATAACCTTGTGAATCTGTACCTTGACCGCCTTGGGCAGTTGCAGTTTGATGTCCTGGGTCCTGCCCGTCCTTGCGTATACAAAGGCATCGTGAAAGCTGTACAGTGCCACCACGGCCGCCGCGGCAAACGCGCCCCATCGGATTACCTGCGAGATGATATCGTACCCGCTCAGCCGCTGGATGACTTCCTTAAGCCCCAGACCCATGGCAAAGTATGTGAGATACACGGTGCCGGTATACGCCAGCCCGATGACCAGCACTTCGGATCGCTTCCGTTTCTGCATGGCCAGAAACGAGATGAGAAAGATCATCGTGGCGATTGCGCACGGATTGACTCCGTCGGCAAGCCCGGTTGCAAGCGTGCCGAGAAAGAATCCCCACGTCCGCGAGCGGTCCTTGAGGAACCGTACCAGGTTTACGCTGCCGGCGTCGGGGAGACGGCCCGTACCCGCCGCATGACTTTGCATGCGCGACAGGATCAGATCCCGCCCGTGCGTCATAATTGCATCGTATCCTATGAGAAAGGTGTCCGGGAGGAACAGCTCCTGCGCGGCAGACTCGGTAACACCGTATTCATCTTCGAGCTTCAGAAGAAGCGCCAGGCCTTCATCGGTGTCGATATCATGGGTTGCAAGCTCGATTTGCCCGGGATACTGTCGGGCGAGCGGCTTTAGAAGCACACGCTTCACTTCGAGGCATTCTCCACATGTACTGGAACCGAAATAGCGCACGACAAGCTTGTCGTGCGCTTTCGCCTGCACCGCGATAGAGAATACAATCATAACGGGAAGGAACTGTTGACGAAGATATGACCATCTGAAACACATGATACTACGTTCCGGCGAAAGGGATATAAAATACACCCGTGCGCGCGCCCCGGCAGGAAGGGAGGGCTCAGAAGTGCGCGGTGAGGCCGCCCGAAACCGAGACATTGGTGGTGGGCTCGGGAGCACCTTCATAGAATTTGAGCTCGCCTTCCCCGATAAGGAACAGAGAAAGCCATTCCTGCAAACCAAAACCCCATTCGGTCCCGGCCCGCGCCGCTCGATGGTCTATTCGGGTATAGTCTTCCCGCGCGTCAACATCTTCGGCCCGATACGAGCAATACGCGTCCGCGCTCGAGGTCCCCCGCTCGAATGAAATGCCGAGGCGCGGCTCCCAGGAGTTATAGGACTCCAGAAGAAACTGCGTTTCGATGAGCTCGCGGTCGGCGATCTCC
>WJMI01000110.1 GCA_014728015.1 Chitinivibrionales bacterium
CCCGCCGTGAAATGAATCGCGTAGTCGATGCCGATGCCGATGCAGGTGTTGACAATGATAACGGTGACGACATTGATTGCCACGCCGAAGAAACCGAGCAGGGCATAGACGAACAGGGTGGAAAGCACGATCGGAATGATCGAGAACAGGCCTACTTTCAGCGAGCGAAACAGAAGGCACAGCACGAGGAACACGGCGGCGAACGCCAGTGAAAGGGATTGCTTCTGCGTGTCTATCAGCACGTAGGTCATTGCATCGTTGAGCAGGGGCGGTCCGGCCACCAGGACCGTGAACCGGGGATGATGGGCGGTGATGTGATCGGTCAGGGTACGGGCCAGGTCCTGGTACTCTGTTCCCTCGACATTCTTGCAGACAAGTACGATCCGGGTGCTGCGGCGATCCGGCGAGACCCAGTCCCGCAGGCTCGATTCCAGTTTCTTTCCTAACAGTCCTTTTCCCTTCAGAAGCATGGCCAGGGCGGGATCGGACAAGGACGTATCGCTGAGCATCATGCTGACCTTGTGGATAAGGGGCAGAAGCGAGCCGGTCGTGCCGACCATATCCTGGCTCTCGGCATACGAGACAATCTGCCCGACTTCGCGCCACTGCTCCGCATCGAGCATGGGGCCGGACGTGTCCTGCAGGAGTATGAAAAGGAAGCGCGTGCCGCCGAGGTGCTTCTGCACGATTGCATCCGAGCGGCGGATGTCGCTGTCTTTGGGGAACATGGCGATGGGATTTCCCTCCACGCGCACGCGCAGGAACCCGAGCACGCCGACCGCCACGATGACCGCTACCGGCACCAGCCACCAGTATGGGCTGAAGATAAACCGCTTGTAGGGGCGCCACAGCCGCGCTTCTCCACCGTCCGGCCCGCGGTCCGGGCGCGATACCGCGGGTGACAACCTGTCAAATGATAATACGATGGGCAGGAGCACGATGCTCAGAAGCAGCGCGAGCGCAACGCCGATACTGGTGAATATCCCAAAAATCCTGGTCCAGATCACGTCGGAGAACGCGAAGGATGCGAACCCCACGAACGTGGTAATCGCGGACAGAAGGATGGGTTTTATCAATTCCCTGAATGTTTCCCGTATCGCGCCCTCCCCGCCGTCCGCCCGGCCGGCGCGAATCCGCGCGTGCGTGCGGAAGACATGGATGGCGGTGGCCACGCCTATGGGAAAGAGGATGACCGGTATGATCGACGTTACCACCGAGAACGGCAGACCGCTGATCCCGAGAAGTCCGAAGGTCCACACGAGCGCCACGGCGATGATCGCGAGCGATGCAATCACATGCGACACACGGCGAAAGACAACGTACAGAAGAATGGACACGACGAGTATGCACACGGGAAGCAGAACGGCGAAATTGTGCTTCATGGACCGGTCGATGAAATACGCGTACATCGGCGCGCCGGTGACGTATATCCGGGCCGGCGCGGCCTCGCGGATTTCCTTCTGAACGGCATCGACCTCGGCAACGACCCGCACCTGGTTCTCGCTCTCGTCGATTCCCATATTCATGCTCAGCGTCAGTTCGTCATCAGACACGAACATGCCGGTCAGTTCGCGGGAATCGGCAATCCGTGCTCGGACCTTGTCGATAGAGAGATCTCCTTTTCGCGGCACCAGATAGGAGCTGGTAATCCCGAAAAAACCTCCGGCCACCGGGATGCGCATCGTGCCGATATGCGTCACATCGACAACCCCCTCGATGCGGGCGAAGCGCTCGCCCCACGAGCGCATCGAGTCGATGCGGGCCGCAAACGACGTCGCCGTGTCGAACTGCGCGATAAACAGCACGCGGCGCGGGGATGCGAACGTCTCCTGAAGCTTTTCGTAGTCAATGCGTGCCTGGAGATTGCGGGGCACTGTTTTCGTGGGGTCGTTGTTAATCTCTATCGTGGTCGCGAAATACGCGAACACCCCGGTGATAAGGAGCGTCACGGCGAGCACCGGCCACTTGAAACGGAGGGCGTTTGTAACGACGGTGTCGGTAAGTCTGGCCATGCGCGTGAGCTGTGGTGTCGCAGGAAGAAAAATGCGGTCATGTAATATAATTGGCGGCTGTTTCTCCCGGCAGGAAGGGAGTCGCGGAATGCATGCCGGGCCGCGGGTGCCGAATCGCTACCGGCCGTTGCGCCCGCCGCCGCAACAAGACCGCACAGGGTCCTCTTGGCTTGGGGGCCGCTGTCTTGTATATTTTTCATAATGTTCTGCTCGTGACGGGCACTGTCCTTTACCTTACCCAGTGTGCATGCGCGTACCTGTTGAACCAGCATCGTTTGCGGCGGATCCCGCGACCGGCGAACCGGTGGTTGTGCTGAAAGCCGCCGATTCCGACCGATCGCTTGCCATTGCCATCGGAACGGCTGAGGCGGCCGCCATTGCCATGAAATCGCTTGATGTCGCCGCGCAGCGCCCGCTGACAATCGATCTGGCAGTGGCCGTGATTGACCGGCTCGGCGGGCGGGTCGAGAGCATGGTCATATACGACCTTGTTGAACACTCCTACCTGGCAAGAATCAACGTAGTCGCCGGGAATGCCCTGCACGTCATCGACTGCAGGCCAAGCGATGCGATCGCGCTGGCAATGCGGTGTGATGCGCCGATGCTCGTGGAAGATGCGGTTTTTGCGAAGTCCGCGACCGGCACGCATGACGGCGAACGGGACGGACTCGCGGACACGGTCGCGGGCATTGATACACTGGACTTCGGCCGGTACCACCTGGAGTAGCTATGCATGTAACGGTGCGCCTGCAGGTATGCAGCACGCTTGTTCTGGTCCTCCTCTGCGGCGCCGCCCGCGCGGACAGAAATGCTGATTCCGTGATGGCACGCGCGCGGGAGCTGTACCAGCAGGAAGCGTACGATTCAACGATCGATGTGCTTCGTACCTATCTCAAGAAGCACGGCAAGGAGCCGTCGACCGAGTATACCGTGCCGTTGCTCATGGAGGCGCTCTTGCGCACCAACGACCTGCGGTACTTCGATCGCCTGTTCGCGATATACCAGCGCAAGTTCACCGACTCGAAATTCATGCCGCGGCTTCTGTACCTCCGCGGGATAGCGCTGGCGCGGCGGGAGGAGCACGAGGATGCTGTCGTGGCTTTTTCGCGCGCCCTGAAAGCCGGCGTCAGATCACCGCTCGACAGCCTTGCGGTCCACAATACCAAACTGCTGTGTCGCACGGCCCTGACCGCGCCTGAACTCGGCCGCCTCGTATCCCGTTCCGATCTCGACCCCCGGGTCGCGGAGGTGGCGGCGTTCTACGAATTCTCCAAGCTTTACGAGTCCGACAGGGTCGACCGCGCCCGCGAAAAGGCGGAGGCATTCCGCAAACGCTTTCCCGGATCGGTGTTCGAGCCGTTCGCCAGGAATATCATCGGGCGATCCCGTGATATTCAGCGCAAACACATACCTATCGGCCTGCTCGCGCCTATCTCCGGCTATGATGCCGACATCGGCAGGAATGTGGTGCATGCCGCGCAACTGGCGGTTGACCGGCACAACGCGCGGGGCGGGACGCCCGTACGGCTGGTCATCCGGGACACCGAGGGCAAGGGCCTGCGAACGGCGGAGCTCACGCGGGAGATGGTGAACACGCACGATGTTCCCGTCATTATCGGGCCGGTGCTCAGCTCGAATGCGATTGTAGCCGGCGCGATTGTCATGGAGAAAGACATTGTCATGGTGACCCCCACGGCCACCGACGAAGGCATTGCCGGGCTGAGCCCGGGCATTTTCCAGGTCAATGTCACCCCCGGGACCCTCGGCCGGCGCATTGCGGCCTATGCCATGGAACATCTGAGCATCCGCGATTTCGCGATCATGGCGCCGTTGTCCGATTACGGCAAGACCCTGTCCGCCAGTTTTCGCCAGGAAGTGGAACAGCGGGGAGGCGAGGTGGTTGCCGAGGAGGATTTTGACGAGGGCGCGCAGGATTACCGCGAGCAGTTCATTCGCCTGCGGACCACGCTGATGCGCCGGCGGCAGGACACGCTGGGTATGGAGCAGGGAATCGACTATGCCGGATCCACGGGCAAACGGACCAGGCGCGCGGACAGCCTGTACCTGGCCGACTCGACAATGTCGGTTGGGGGGCTGTTTCTTCCCGCCGAGGCTGAAGACGTTGTGATGCTGGCGCCGCAGGTGCATTTCCACCGCATCCGCACACAGCTCCTCGGCTCGACCGGGTGGCACACGTCCAAGACGCTTCTTGATGGAAAGCGATACGTGGAAGATGCGATTATCTCGACGAGTTTTCAGACCGATACGCGAAACGAGCACTGGGTGAGTTTCGCGAAGGCATACCGGGAGCGCTTCGATGCGGAGCCGGATCGCGTGGCCGCCCCTCTTGCCTACGATGCGTGCGTGCTCGTGCTGAATGCGGTGAACAAGGTCGGTGACGATCCGCGCGCGCTCAGCAGACACCTGCTCGGCGTGAAGGGATTCAGGGGCGTTTCGGGCGCCATTACGTTCGAGGGAACCGACGGCGCGAATGCCGAAACCGCGATTATGAAAATCAAGGACCGTGCGTTCGTCCGCATTCAATGATCCGGATGCCGGCGTTTGCGAGCGCCGCCTCTTGCCGCAGCCAGGGCACGCCGCACACCAGACAGCAACAGGTGCAGTATGGGACGCCTCCTCTATTTTGTCAAGGAAGCCCTGCGCGGCTTCTTCCAGGCAAAGCTCATGACCTTTGTCTCCATTGTCACCATCGCGGTGACCCTGTTCGTGCTGGGACTGGTCATGGCGGGCTTCCTGAGCCTGCAGCACTGGCTGAGCAGCGCCCTCGACGATCCGGGCATGGTGGTGTACTTCGAAGATGCCGCGTTTCGCGACACGGTGGCGCGCGAGCAGCTCGCGGAAGCGGTCCGCGCATATCCCCAGGTGGCCGCGGCCGTGCTGGTAGACAAAGAGGGCGCGTGGGACCGGTTCAAGACCCTCTACGGCGAGGACATGCTCGCGGCGGTCGATGAGAACCCGTTTCCGGCTTCGCTGGAAATCACCCTGGCGCTTCAGTACCAGGCGCCCGATGCGGTCGACAGCTTCCGCGCCGAGCTTGCAGCGCTTGACGGGGTGGAGGGCGTGTACTATTCGCGCGAGTGGATTCGGATCCTCGAGAAAGCGCGCATGTGGTTTGCATGGGGCACCGTGCTCCTCATTCCCTTTCTCGTGCTGGCCCTGTATTTCATGATAGCCAACACGATCAAATTGACCATCTATGCCCGCCGCGACCTGGTGACGAACATGCGGTATGTGGGCGCCACCGACTGGTATATCAAGATGCCGTTCGTGCTGGAAGGCATGCTTCAGGGCATGATCGGCGGGGCGCTGGGCGTGGCCGCCTTGAGCGCGGTGCGGCTGGCCCTGTCGGATTTCCGTCTCTATTGGGGGCCATGGCATCTGTTTCTTGTCATTTTTCTGGTAGGAGTGACGTTCGGTTGGATAGGAAGCATGAGCGCCGTGCGCAAATTCCTGCAATAGTCGTGCTGGGTGTCATGCTTGTCGCGCCCCCGGCCCCGGCCCAATCACCGGACAACGATCTCCTCAAGGAGTACGGAAAGAAGATCCAGCGGCAGAGCGCGGTCCTCGATTCGATACGGGGCGAGCTGGAGCAGGGGCGCTCACGGCTGCACGAGCTGGCGCGCAAGGAGGGTTCGTATCTCGAGCAGCTCGCTGTCTTGGAGAAGAACATGGAAACCGCCGAGCGCTACATCGACGAGCTGAGCAACCGGATCGACACTGTGTCGGTGCATATCGACGTGCTGGGTGATTCGCTTGCCGGGGCCACGGATGCGCTCGAGCGGCGGCAGGCTGTCATGATGCGGCGACTGCGCACCATGTACAAGACCGGGCGCCCGGGTCTTCTGCAGGTGGTGGTTTCTTCCGCCAATATTACCGATATGCTGCATCGGATCAAGTACTTTCAGGAGCTGAAGAACTACGACCAGGCGCTGGTGCGCGCCATCGACAGCACGCGGGCCGTCATCCGCGCCCGGACCGACACGCTGGAGGAGCGGCGCGACCAGCTCACGGCCCTCCGGGAGGTCAAAGAAGCGGAACAGGGGACGTTGCGGGAAGAGCGGCGCGCGCGCGAGGAAACGCTGGCCCAGGTTCGCGACGAGAAGGAAGCGTACGAACAGATGGTCGCGGAGCTCGAAACCGCGCAACAGGAGCTGACCTCGCTGCTCAAGACACTCGAGAAGAGGCGCGCAAAAGCCCGTCTCGATTTCGAGCGCGGCAGGAAAACAGCGTTCGAGACCCGCAAGGGCAGCCTGCCGTGGCCGGTTGAAGGGGACGTGGTGAAGCGGTTCGGGAAGATCGTGCATCCGGTCTACAAGACAGTCACCATGAGCCCGGGCATCGACATCGCTGCCAGCCGCGGCGGCCAGGTGTTCTGCGTGGCGCCCGGCCGGGTCGACTATGTCGGATGGATGCGGGGATACGGCAAATTTGTGATTGTAAACCATTACGGCGGCTTTGTGACCATCTACGCGCACCTCGGTGCCATCGCCGTCAGCGCCGACCAGGAGGTCGCATACGGCAGCGTGCTGGGCGTGGTCGGCGAGACCGGCTCGCTCACGGGCGCAAAACTCAATTTTCAGGTGCGTCAAGAGACGGTGCCGATGGATCCTCAGGACTGGCTCGAGCCGCGGGAGTAAGCATGCCCCACGTACACTGGCGCGACCTTGTCGGGCAGGAACGCGTGAAAGACACGCTGGCCAGGGCGATGGCAGGCGATGCGCTCGGCCACGCGTACCTTTTCTGCGGGGATGCGGGCGTGGGCAAGTTCCAGGCCGCGCTGGAGCTGAGTCTCGCCCTGCTGTGCAACGACAGCGCCGCCGTGCCCTGCTACCGATGCGAGTCGTGCCGGCAGGTCCTGCATCATGCGCATCCTGATTTTCAGATGGTGCTGCCGGTGTGCCTGCAGAAAGAGCACAAGGCATCCGACGGCAAGCTCAGCGAGCGCGGCTGGGGGTATCTCGACGAGGTATGCCGCGGGAAAGTCGCGGACCCGTATCGGCTCAATGGGCCGGCGGGCATTGCCACGATACCGGTGGAGTGGATCCGCGAGGTCAACCATTCAATCCTGCGCGGCTCGGTGAAACAGCGGCGCAACGCGGCGATCATCTGCGGCATAGACCTGATGAAAAAGGAATCGGCCAATGCCATGCTGCGGACGCTCGAGGAACCCCCGGAAAATACCGTCATTATTCTGATCACGGAGCGTCCGTACGCGGTCCTGCCGACCATTGTGTCCCGATGCCAGATAATGCGCTTCGGGTACGTGGATTCCGGGTTGATGACCGAGGCGCTGGGCGCCCGCTACGGGATGCCGTCAGACGATGCGCGCGTGCAGAATGCAGTGCGATGCGCGGAGGGCTCGCTGGGAAAGGCGCGGCAGCTTCTGGAGCAGCCCCTGGACGAGCTTCTGGCCGAGGCGGAAACGCTTCTCGAGCTGTGCGCCGCCACCGACTGGAACGAGACGGCGGTACGGCTCGATGCGCTGTTGTCACAGCGGCTCGATTTCGGGCGCGAATACGGACGCGTCGAGAGGATCTTGACATATGTTATATACCGCATACGGGACAGCTTCCTCCGGAAGGCCGGCGTCTCAGGGAAGTATATTAGAGAGGCATTTGCATCTCACGCCGCGGCCGGCGCATCGTGCGGCCCGGATACGGCATCGCGCATTCTCGCGGTGTGCCAGGATGCCATCGATGCGGTGCGGGCGCGGGGAAACGTGCAGCTCGTGCTGACCACGTTTCTCCTGTCAATGATGGAGATTTTTCATGGGAAAGAACAGCCGGCTCGTTGAAGTCGTATTCAAAGGCGAGCGCAAGGCGATTTATCGCAATCGCAACGATCTCGAAATAGACAAAGGCGACTATGTCATTGTCGAGGCCGAGCGCGGCCACGATCTGGGCTGCGTGAGCCTGATGGGCGATCTGGTGCGCCTCAAACGCGGCAAGGGCGAAACCAAAGGCATCCTTCGCAAGGCAAGCGACAAAGACAAGGATATCCGTACCCGCAACAAGGCCAAAGAGAAGGAAGCCTACAAGGTCTGCAAGGAGAAGATAACCAAATTCGGACTCGACATGAAGCTGGTCGATGTTGAAATGCAGCACGACGGCTCGAAGATCACGTTTTATTTCACCGCCGCCCAGCGGGTTGACTTCAGGGAGCTCGTGCGCGACCTGGCATCCGTGTACCGCACGCGTATCGAGCTGCGGCAGATTGGCGTGCGCGACGAGGCGAAGCGGGTCAGCGGGTGCGGCGTGTGCGGCAGGGTGCAATGCTGCTGCGCGTTTCTCAGCGAGTTCGAGCAAATCACGACCCAGATGGCCAAAGACCAGCAGCTCTCGCTGAACCCCGCGAAGATATCAGGCAACTGCGGCCGTCTCCTGTGCTGCCTTCGCTACGAAGAGGGTTTCTACCAGGAGATATTCAAGAGGTTCCCGCAGCCCAACTCGCGCGTGACCGTGAACGGACAGGAAGGCACGGTGAATTATATCAACGTGTTCGACAACAAGGCCCTGGTGCATTTCCCGAACGGGCCGGACCAGTGGCTGACCGCAGATGAGATACGCAGAGGGAAGGCCGAGCATGCCGAGCAGGGGTAAGGGCGCTGCCGGGCCCCGGCGCTTTCTCATTACGAGCGCACTCCCGTACGCTAACGGCGATATCCACCTGGGGCATCTGGTCGAGGCCGTACAGACCGACATCTACGCGCGTTTCCAGAAGCTGCGCGGGAACGAAGTCGTGTATGTCTGTGCCGACGACACCCACGGCACGCCTATCGAGCTCAGCGCGCTGAAACAGGGCATCTCCCCGGAGGAGCTGATCGCCCGCACCTGGGAAAACCACGTACGGGACTACGCGGCATACTCCATCGGGTTCGACATTTTCTACTCGACGAATTCGCCGGAGAACCGCGCGTATGCCGAGCGTATCTATGCCGGGCTTCGCGAGCGCGGGCTCGTGGTCGAAAAGGAGATCGAGCAATACTACGACGAGGAAGAACAGCGGTTCCTTCCTGATCGGTTCATCAAGGGGACCTGCCCGCGATGCGGCGCGGACGATCAGTACGGCGACGTGTGCGAATCGTGTGGCGCGACATACAATCCGACCGAGCTCACAAACCCCCGCAGCGTGGTGTCGGGCAAGACCCCGGTCTTGCGTAAATCGACCCATCTTTTCGTACAGCTTGCCAGGTGCGAGGATTTTCTCCGCAACTACATAGCCGGGCGCAACGTGCTGGCCGACGACATGCGTAATTTCGTATCGCGCTGGATCGAGGACGGGCTCCGGGAATGGTGCATCTCGCGTGACGGCCCGTATTTCGGGTTCCCGATTCCCGGCACCGAAAACAAATTTTTCTACGTGTGGCTCGATGCCCCTATCGGCTATCTTTCATCGACGGCCAAGTGGTGCGGAGACAACGGACGCGATGTCCTCGATTTCTGGGGAGCGGATGCGCCGGGCGAGCTCGTGCATTTCATCGGCAAGGACATCGTCTACTTCCATGCGCTGTTCTGGCCGGTCATGCTCGATGCGGCCGGCTTTAAGCTGCCCTCCCGTATGTTCGTGCACGGCTTTCTCACCGTGCAGGACGAGAAGATGTCCAAGACACGGGGAACGTTCATCCTCGCGCGGGAGTACGCCCTGCGCGTGAAACACCCCCAGGCGTGCGAGTACCTCCGGTTCTACTACGGCGCCAAACTCACGAACAACGCGGGTGATATCGGGTTCAATATCGACGAGTTCTGCAATCGTATCAATACCGTGCTCATCAACAATATCGGAAACCTGCACCACCGCACGTTCGTGTTTATCGACCGCTATTTCGACGGCATGGTGCCGGATGCATCCTGGGATGCATCAATCGCCGCGGAGGTCGAGAATGCGGCGGGCCGCATTGCACGGCACTTCGAAAACGGCGAATACCGGGCCGCCATCGAGAAGATACACGCACTGGGAAGCCGCGGGAACAAGTATTACCAGGACACTAAACCGTGGGAGCTGGTGAAGAGCGACCGGGAGCGCGCGGCCGAAGTAATGGTGACGTGCGCCAATCTGATCAGGTCGCTTGCCGTGTTTCTCAAACCGGTGGTGCCCAATCTCGTTGCCGCGCTCGAGCGCCAGTACGGCGCCGCATTCGCCTGGGACGATTACCGGTTCTCGCTACGCGGCGCGAAGACAGGGAAGACCGAAAAACTTGTCCGCCCGATAGCCGAAGAGGATTTTGCGGATCTGCTCGGCGGCGCGGCGGCGGAACCGGTCGGCAAACAGGACGCCGGGCCACGCACACGCGGAGACGATATGATTAGTAGTGACGATTTCTCGAAGGTCGATCTTCGAATCGGCACCATCGAGCGCGCCGAGGCCGTCCAAGGCTCGGACAAGCTCGTGCGGCTGGAAGTGAACGACGGGGAAGGCGGGCGGCAGCTCGTGGCCGGGATCGGGAAGCATTACGACGGCGATTCCCTGGCGGGGAAACAGGTCGTGTTCGTGGCCAACCTCAAGCCCGCCCGGCTCATGGGCGTTTTGTCGCAGGGCATGGTCCTTGCCGCGCAGCACGGCGCGGGGCTTTCTCTCCTTGCGCCGGACGGCACGGTGGATCCCGGAGCAAAAGTATCGTGACCGTGTTTACGTCACCGCGCGAAGTCATCATGCTGCGCTCCGTGGACCAGGCGGCGGCGGCGGACCTTGCCGAGAAGCTCAATGTCTCGACCGCGGTCGCGCGGATTCTGGTCGGACGCGGGCTGACGACCTACGAAGCCTGCAAGGATTTTTTTACCCCGGATGCATCGGGATTACGCGATCCGTTCCTGTTCAAGGACATGCGCGCGGCGGTCGACCGCGTGCTGGCGGCAATTGACAAGGGCGATCGCATCGCCGTGTACGGCGACTACGATGTCGACGGGGTCACCGGGACGGCGCTCCTGGTGCGGTTCCTGCAACGGCTGGGCGCGACATGCGATTACTACCTGCCCAACCGTCTCACCGAGGGCTACGGATTGTCCGCCGAGGGCATCGATACGCTTGCCGGGCGGGGTGTCAAGCTCATTGTGACCGTCGATTGCGGCATCGGCTCGCGGGAGCACGTGGCCCGCGCCGCCAGGGCCGGGATTGATGTCGTGCTGACCGATCATCACGAGCCGCACGGCGAACTGCCCAATGCCGCCGCCATACTCGATCCCAAAGTCGAAGGATGCGGGTATCCCGGCACGGAGCTTGCCGGCGTGGGCGTTGCGCTGAAGCTCTGCCACGGCCTGGCCAAGGCGCGCGGCATGGATGATGCTTCGTGGCTCGAATATCTCGACCTCGTGTCGCTCGGCACCGCGGCCGACATCGTGCCGCTGACCGGGGAGAACCGGATCATCGCCAGCCTGGGCTTTGAGCGGCTCGGCCACACCACCAACCCGGGGCTTCGCGCGCTCATGGAGTTGCAGGGCATTGACGCAACCACGCTTTCCACCGGCCAGGTGGTATTCCAGCTCGCGCCCTGCATCAATGCGGCCGGCCGCCTGGGCGATCCCGGCCGGGGCGTGCAGCTGCTCCTGACCGAAGATCCCGCCGAGGCAAAACTATATGCCCGAGAATTGCGCGAGGCCAATATCGAGCGGCGTGCTCTGGACAGCAGTGTGCAGGAGCAGGTCGTCGCGTGGGTCGAAGCGCACTGCGATCCGTCTCGCGACTTTGCTATCGTTGCCGCCCATCACGAATGGCATGCAGGGGTTATCGGTATTGCCGCATCGCGCGTGGTCGAATCGTTCTGCCGGCCGACATTTCTGTTTTCTATCGGCGAGGACGGGCTCGCCAAGGGCTCGGGCCGGAGCGCGGGCATGGTGCACCTTCTGGAATGCGTGCACGAGTGCACGGACCTGCTCGAAAATTACGGCGGCCATGCGGCGGCCGCGGGAGCGACAATAAAAAAGGAAAACATCGATGCGTTTCGCGCCAGGTTCAACGAGGCGGTGCGGGCGCGCACGACCCTGGACGATCTTGTGCCGCGGGTTGTCGCGGATGCCGAAGTGGAACTCGGCGCGCTCTCGCGGAAGTTCTTCAATATTGTCAAGCGCATGGCGCCGTTCGGTCCGGGGAACATGCGGCCCGTGCTCCTGTGCCGCGGGCTGCGCAACAGATACGAGCCGCGCGTCGTGGGACGCGGGCACCTCAAGATGAGCGTCACCAGCAATGGCCTGATCATGGATGCCATCGGATTCAACTTCGGGGAGCGGCTGGAGGAAGTCCGGCGCGCGCCGAGTTACTCGCTCGCCTTTTCGCTCGACGAGAACGAATGGAATGGAAAGGTCAGCCTTCAGATGAAGGTCAAGGGGGTGGAAGTATGACCATGTGGGACGGACGTTTCGGCACGAGCCCGTCAAAGCTGATGCATGAGTTCAACGCATCGCTTCCCGTCGACCAGGTGCTTATCGAAGAAGATATCGCGGGGAGCATTGCCTGGGCGGGGGCGCTTTCCCGGGCGCGCGTGCTGACCGCCGCGGAAACAAAGAGAATCGTGCGCGGGCTGAGACGAATTCGCGATCAGTATCGCCAGGGCAAACTCCGGTTGAGAACGACCGATGAAGACATTCACATGGCGGTGGAACGGATGCTGACCGGGATGATCGGCAAAGCCGGGGAAAAACTGCATACCGGCAGGTCACGGAACGACCAGGTCGCCACCGATTTCCGCATGTTTGTCATGCGGGCGCTGCGCGAGGTGCATGCATCAGCAGGATTGCTGCAGAAGGCGCTCGTGCGGCGGGCCGAGCGTGACAAGGCAGTCATCGCGCCGGGCTACACGCATCTCCAGCAGGCCCAGCCGGTGAGCCTCGCGCACTACTGGCTGTCCTTTGTGTTCGCTCTGGAGCGCGAGAAGGATCGATTGGACCACGCGATACGTACGGCAGACGTTATGCCGCTGGGATCGGGTGCGCTCGCGGGAAGCGGCTTTTCCGTTGACCGTCGCGCGCTCGCGAAAAAGCTGGGCTTCTCCCGCGTATGTGAGAACAGCATGGATGCCGTGGCATCGCGCGATTTCGTGATGGAAGCGCTGGCCGCGCTGGCCTCGTTCGGCGTACTTCTGAGCCGGTACGCGGATGATCTGATTATCTGGTCGTCAGCGGAATTCGGGTTTGTCGAGCTCGACGATGCCTGGTCCACCGGAAGCAGCATGATGCCGCAGAAGAAAAACCCGGATTCTCTCGAGCTGATACGCGGGAAGGCCGGCAGGTGCATCGGCAACTTCACGCGGTTTGCTTCGACCCTGAAAGGCGTGGGGCTTGCGTATTACAAAGATTTGCAGGAAGACAAGGAGCCCCTGATAGACAGCGTGACCACGGCGGGCATGTCGTTGGAGGTGTTTGCGGAGGCAGTCCGATCCTGTACCGTGAACCGGAAACGTATCGCGCACCGGCTCGATTCGTTTCTTTTTGCCACCGACCTTGCCGACTATCTCGTGCGAAAGAAGGTGCCGTTTCGCACCGCGCACAAGGTGGTTGGGAAGATCGTCGCGCACTGCATCGCGCGGGGCGCCGCGCTCGACTCGCTGTCCTTCAAAGAACTTCGCGGATTCTCGAGGGCGTTTTCTCAAGACGTGCTGGAAATTTTCTCCTGGCCGCGGGCGCTTGCCGCGCGCAACGTCGAGGGCGGGACCGGGATGCGAAGCGTGACCGCGCAGCTCCGCACGGCGAAAGGACTGGTTGCGCGGAAGCGGAAATAGGACATGGTTGGGGCCGGACGGGTTTGAGCTTACCGGCCTACTTGCGGCAGCACCGTAGGACTCCCACCCTTCGCGTCTCTTACAATCACAATGCCGGAAGCGATGCCTGGCGCAATACTTCCTGATGAGACAGGAAGCCCTCGACCGCGGATATCGAAAGCACGGGCACCTGTGGACAGTAGCACGAGTCCTCCCCGTCCTGCTCGATACGATGGTGTCTCAGAGGAACGGGGGCAGAGGGGGGAGCGCTTCGCTGCAACCGGATCTGTTTTGTTTTCCCAGAATTCCACTTCGCCGCTGCCGCCACCATAGTCGCAGTTCAGGATGTCTGGATCGCCGTCACTGCCGATGTCGGCGACCTGTGCCTGCCACATACCCTTTGGTGTATCCCAGACCATTTCCTCAACGTCAGTAAAATCACCGCTATTGTTGAAAAATATCCTGGCCTTCTTGAGATACGCGCTTTCAGCACCCAATCCGCCGTGGGTCGTACCGGTCAGAAGGTCTATGTTGCCGTCAGCATCAAAATCGGCGGCCTCTAGAGTATGGAAATTGTAGTTATGGGATGCCGCCAGAATCTTGTGTTCGGCCCAGGAGCCGGACTTCGGATCGTCCGGTCCAAAGAAGAGCACCAGCGGACACGATTCACCCTCGGCCACGCTTACTACAACGTCCAGATTGCCATCTAGGTTGACATCCGCCACGCAGACTCGTCTGTACGAACAGCCGAAACCGCCGATATCATGTTTTGTCCAGTTTCCATCGGGGGCATTGTCGGGTGTCTCGTACCAGCTTGTACCGTCGCAGAGATCAAGGTCCCCGTCGCCGTCGAAATCCGCCAATGCCGTACCTTCGTTGCCGCTTAGCGACAATCCTTTGGCTGTCCACCCACTACTCGTCTGAAAAAGAACCGTGGTACTATTGCTCTTGTGCCTCCAGACCACATCCATCATGCCGTCGCCGTTAACATCCCCGACATCCATGTCGTGAATCTCGCCGCCTGCGCTGAGCTGGTTCCCGTGCCGGGTCCACGGCCCCTGCGTGGGATCGCCGTCCGGCCGCGGATTCTCCCACCAACACGGGGCGGAACTCATGTTGCTTGACGGCGCGATAACATCAATGTCACCGTCCCCGTCCATGTCTTCTGCATGGATCTCGCAACCTGTTCCCGTTGCAGCAGTTTCGATAGGATACGCGGTATTAACATCTGTAGCAGATCGCCATGTTAAAGGGTAGGGTTTTTGTGCATTCACAATGTCGATCTTCCCATCACCGTCAATATCTCCCGAAGTCAGTGTTCCCTGGCCGTGTGCCGGACCCGTGCCCCAAGAGTGACGTTCAAACTCGACCCGTTGAGCAAATACCGCGACAGCAAGGACAGTTACCATCGTGATGGCCTTTTTCATGGCTTCTCCTGTCTTCAGGGCCTGATTCGGGTTTTGATCGCCTTCTAATAACATACAGGCCGGAAAAGACCGTGCATGCGCATTAATTGGCTGATATTAGCCGTAAATACGCCAAACGTGCCAAAAACGCTGAGGTTAACCTAGGTAGGACTTCAGGTATTTGCCGGTGAGTGAGTTCTTATTCTTTGCCACCTGCTCCGGCGTGCCCTGGGCCACTATTCTTCCGCCCTTGTCGCCGCCTTCGGGGCCCAGGTCGATGATGTGATCGGCGCACTTTATCACGTCGAGGTTGTGCTCGATGATGATAACGGTGTTTCCCTTGTCGACCAGCTCCTGGAGAACATCCATGAGCATGAGTATGTCCTCGAAGTGGAGACCGGTGGTAGGCTCGTCAAGGATATACAGGGTCTGCCCGGTGGCGCGCTTGGCCAGCTCGGTGGACAGCTTGATGCGCTGCGCCTCGCCGCCCGACAGTGTGGTCGCCTGCTGGCCGAGATGGACATAGCCCAGACCTACGCGTGACAGCACGGCGAGCTTGGATTTGATGGCGGGAATCCGGTCGAAGAACACCAGTGCTTCGTCGACGGTCATGGCGAGCACATCGGCGATGTTCTTGCCCTTGAACGTGATTTCGAGTGTCTCCCGGTTGTAGCGCCGTCCGTGGCACGATTCGCATTCCACGTACACGTCGGGAAGAAAGTGCATTTCGATACGCAGCACGCCGTCGCCCTCGCATGTCTCGCATCGCCCGCCCTTGACATTGAAACTGAACCGTCCCTTGGGATATCCGCGGATCTTGCTTTCCGGGAGCATGGCGAACAGGTCGCGGATAGCATCGAATGTCTTGGTGTAGGTCACCGGGTTGGAGCGCGGCGTGCGGCCGATCGGCGACTGGTCGACATTGATGACCTTGTCGATATTTCCGGCGCCCGTGATGCCTGTGCAGGGCAGGATGGGCGCCTTGGACGAGTAAATCTTGCGGGCCAGGGCGGGATACAGGGTCTGGTTGACCAGCGTGCTTTTGCCCGAGCCGGAAACGCCGGTCACGCAGATGAGCTTGCCAAGCGGGAAATCGACACGCACGTTCTTGAGGTTGTGCCCGCGCGCGCCGGCTACGGTCAGGGATGCGCCGCTGCCGGGGCGCCGCCCCGCGGGCACCGGAATGCTCCGTTTCCCCGCGAGGTACCGTCCGGTCAGCGAGTCCGGGTTTTTGGCAATGCCCGCGGGCGTTCCCGTGGCCACGATACGGCCTCCCCGCACCCCCGCTCCGGGGCCGATATCGATAAGATGGTCTGCGGTTTCGAGGGTCTCGCGATCGTGCTCGATGACCACCACGGTGTTGCCCAGATCGCGCAGGGACACAAGCGTGCCGAGGAGCTTGCCGTTATCGCTGGCGTGCAGCCCGATGCTGGGCTCATCCAGGATGTAAGTCACGCCCGTGAGCTGCGATCCTATCTGCGTGGCGAGCCGGATGCGCTGCGCCTCGCCGCCGGACAGGCTCGACGAGACGCGGTCGAGCGAAAGATACGGCAGCCCGACGTTGACCAGGAAGTCGAGTCGCTGGTGTGTTTCTTTGATGATCTGGCGGGCGATTTCATGCTGGCGTTTCTTCAGCGTGAGCCCGGCGAAAAACGCCTTGACATCGGATATTGCCATCGATGAGAGATCCGCAATGCTTTTGTCGGCCAGCAACACCGACAGGCTCTCCTTGCGCAGCCGGGCCCCGCCGCACGCGGGGCAGGATTTCTGGCCCATGAATCCTTCGATCCACCGGCGGATATCTTCGGATGACGTTTCCTTGTAGCGTCGCAAGAGACTGGGAATCACGCCTTCGAACGGGCGCTTGAACCTGCCGCGACCCTCGCCGGACTGGGAACGCCACTCCATGGATATTCGTTCCGTGCCCGAGCCATAGAGAAGGATTTTTTTGTGTCTGGCGGAGAGCGACCCGTACGGTTTGTCTATTGGAATCTTGAAATGGCGGCACACCGACAGCATGATTTGACGGTTCCAGCTTCCCATGGCGCTGGCCGCGTTCCAGGCCGTGACAGCGCCCTCGGCCAGCGACCGGGAAGGATCCGGGGCGACCAGTTCCGGATCGAGCTCCATCAGGTAGCCCAGGCCGTTGCAGTCCGGGCACGCGCCGAACGGGCTGTTGAACGAGAACATGCGGGGGGACAGCTCGCCGAGACTGATGCCGCATTTGGTGCAGGAGAGCAGCTCCGAGAACACGAGCTCGTCACCGCCTATGCAGTCGATGCGCACGGTACCGTGCTCGCTGAGTTTCAGCGCGGTCTCGAGTGAATCCGTAAGCCGCTGGCGAGCGGTTTTCCCGGCTACAAGCCGGTCGATTACGACATCGATGGAGTGCTTCTTGCTTTTTTCGAGCGCGATGTCCTCATCGAGCGTATGCACGGTCCCGTCGACACGCACGCGCAAAAACCCGTCTTTCTGGAGCTTGTCGAACAGATCGTGGTACTCGCCTTTCCGTCCCGAAACAACGGGCGCGAGCACCCGGAATTTGGTCCCCTGCGGGAGTTCCATGACCTGGTCGGCTATTTCCTGGACGGTCTGCCGCGTGATGGGCCGTCCGCACTTGTAGCAGTAGGGGGTGCCGACGCGGGCGAAGATCACGCGGAGATAGTCGTGTATTTCGGTGACCGTTCCCACGGTCGAGCGGGGATTGTGTCCGGCCGATTTCTGTTCGATGGCGATCGCGGGCGAAAGACCCTCGATGGAGTCAACGTCGGGTTTTTCCATGAGCCCGAGGAACTGGCGGGCATAAGCGCTGAGCGATTCCACATAGCGGCGCTGTCCCTCTGAGTAAAGCGTGTCGAACGCGAGCGAGGACTTCCCCGAGCCGGACAGGCCGCATATCACGGTGAGCGTGTTACGCGGGATAGTGACCGTGATATTCTTGAGGTTGTGCTCGCGCGCGCCGCGAATGACGATATCTTTGAGCTGCATGGAACGGGAAGCCGGTGGATTGTGGAACAGGACGCGGACAGACCGTCAGCGAAAATATTTCATGTGTGGGGGGTCGCGGGAGGCTGCTACGCGATGCGGTCGGGGCCGTGGTGATACCGATCGTAGGCCGCCTGTATCGTATCGGCGAGCTTCCGGCGATCGAACGGCTTGAACAGGCAGGGGTAATGCGAGGACTTGTTGAGCTTGACCAGGGTATGGTTGGGGTTATAGCCGAACCCGGTCATGAGGACCATCTCGATATCGATAGCGCGGTTTTTGATCTCGCCGATAAATTCGTACCCGTCCATGTCGGGCATGGCGATATCGGTCAGCACGCAGAAGCACGGCTCTCGCTCGAGCACCTCGAACGCTTTGCGGGTCGAGTCGACCGCGACAACATTCCAGGAGAGGGATTCGAGGTAGATAGTGAGGAAGTCCAGGACATCGATTTCGTCATCGACGACCAGAATGGTCCTATTTGGCGCCTTTATCGAAGAGCTCATGCGTCTTGTCCAGCAGTTCCTGCTTCCCGAAAGGCTTGGTAATATACCCGTCGGCATTCATGACATGCAATCCCACCATTTCATCGAACGGCTCTGACTTGGCGGTGAGAATCGCGACGGGAACGTTTTTGACCTCGGGGTCGCTGCGGAGCATTTTGAAGATCTCCCACCCGTCCACCTTCGGCATGGTGAGGTCGAGCAGGATGCCGTCGGGGCG
>WJMI01000006.1 GCA_014728015.1 Chitinivibrionales bacterium
GACTTGCACCAGGGCAAGGTAAAGCAGATTGTCGGGAGTTCGCTTTCCGACCGCGATGCATCCTCTCTCATCACCAATTTCGAGACCGAGCGTTCTCCCGCCGAATTCGCCCGGATGTATCGGGACGACGGGCTTGCCGGCGGTCATGTTATCATGCTCGGGCCGGGAAACGAGGCGGCGGCCGAGGCTGCTCTCGCGGCGTATCCGGGCGGCCTGCAGGTCGGCGGCGGCATCACTCCTGCTACCGCGCGATCGTTTCTCGACAAGGGCGCCTCGCACGTGATCGTTACGTCCTATGTTTTCCGTGAAGGTCGCGCCGACTGGGAGCGTCTGGCCGAGCTGGCACAGGCCGTCGGCAGCGACAGGCTGGTGATCGACCTGAGCTGCAAGGCGCACGGGGGACGGTACGTGGTGGCGACCGACCGGTGGCAGCATCTCACCGGCACGGCGATTGACCGCGATACGCTCGGCCGGTTTGCCGGGTACTGCGCGGAGTTTCTCGTGCACGCGGCCGATGTCGAGGGAAGGCGGCGCGGTGTGGATGCCGCCCTGGTCGCGCTCCTTGGCGACCTGTCTCCGGTTCCCGTGACCTATGCCGGCGGCATACGGTCGATCGCGGACCTGGAGATCGTGAAGAAGTACGGCGGGGATCGCGTGGATGCGACCGTGGGAAGCGCGCTTGACATTTACGGCGGCTCGCTGAAGTACCGCGATGTCGTGGTATGGCACGCGAGGCAGAACGCCGCGCCCCTCACATCATCTTCATAGTGCCTTTCGCGAAACAGACGTCCACCGCGAACATCATCGCCCCTTCTTTCTTGTCCAGGTTGCCGGTTATTTCTTCGATGCCCGCGGCAATCTCCTGGAGCCGGTCTTCGGGTATCATCGCGACAATGGTCCTGCTGCGGTTCTTGTCTTCGTTCATGAACCCGATGAAACTGGCGAAGAGGGGGATGTTCGAGATGTACTGGCCCATGCCCGACGATTCCAGCACGGTCGCGCCCTCGATGCCTTCCTGGATGAAGAACTCGAGGATATCGTAGAAGAAGTCGTCGACATACAGGATCACGAACAGGGCCTTGAAATTCTGCTCGGGCGTGGTGCCGCTTTCGGCGATACGCACGTTCCGCAGGAATGCCTCGTAGAGCGCGGTGGAGGTGATGGCGCCTTGGATCTCGCGCTTGACATTCGATGATGTGAGCACGTGGGAGATCGCGGCGAGGATCTTGAGATGCTCATTGACCTGTTCTTCGGGACCGAGCAGGACGAAGAACATGCGCACGCGCTTGCGGTCGATGGCGCTGAAGTCGACGCCGCGCTCGGAGGTGACGATGAACAGCAGGAAACGCTTCATGCCGGGGAGCCGCGTGTGCGGGATGGCAATGCCGTTGCCGATGCCGGTCGAGCCCTGGTTCTCGCGTTCGATCAGCTTGTCGTAAATGAGCTGCGCATCGAACCCCTCGAGCGCCCCGGTGCCCGCGGCGATGCCGGCGATTCGTTTCAGCGCGCCCTGCTTGTCGCGCTCCGGGATATTGAGAACACAGGCGTTCCGGTCGAGAATGGAAATAAGGTCCATTACTCCTCCATCTGGTTGCCCTTAACAACCGCGAATTTCGACAGCGGCGGGCCGATCAGCTCGTTGACGAATACCGAAAGCAGCACGATATTTACCATATTCTGGATGATCAGCAGTTGCGCCGGCGTGAGCCGCCCCACGAGCGGCGATGCCTCGATAAGGAGCACCAGGCCGATCGCCACCCCCGCCTGCGGAAACATCGACAGGCCGAGGTAGTCGCGAATCGTCACCGGCGCGCCGACCGAAAGAGCGCCGAGGTAGACCCCGCCGTACTTGCCAAACGCCCGCGCGGCTATGTACAGCACGCCGAACAGGAGCGTGCCCGATTGGAGCACGATGCCGGGACTGAGCTCGGTACCGGCAATCACGAAAAACAGAGCATATAGCGGCGGCGTGAGCGGCTCGAGTATGCGAAACAGTCGGTGGTTGCGGGCCGAAAGATTGATCAGCACGCATCCCGCCGACATGTTGGTAAGAAGCGGGGAAAAATGCAGGATAATGGCGAATGCCGTCGTCAGAAAAATGCACCCCAGGGAGATGATCAGTATCTCGTTGGTATTGCTTTTGCGACGGGTGCCGAAGTGTATCACGAGAGCACTCAAGGCGCCGACCGCAATCGACAGGGCAACTTCGGCAAACGCCTCCAGGATCATGGCCCCGGCGCCGAGATCGCTCCCGATGCCGAACATGCTCGATGCGAACGCAAAAACAATCCCGAAAAGGATCACGCATCCGGCATCATCGAGCGCGACAACGCCGTACAGATAATCGACAAACAGACCGTGCGCCCTGAGCGACTGCACGATTGCCACCGTGGCGGCCGGCGCCGTGGCCGTGGCGATTGCGCCCAGAAGCAGCGCGAACGGCATCTGCATGCCGAACAGGAGCAGCACGCATGCCACTGCTACGAACGTGGTCAGGATCTGGACCGCCGTAATCATGACCACCGGCCGCCCCAGGCGCCGCAGCTTTGCCAGTGAGAACTCTCCGCCGATAGTGAGCGCGATGAGCCCCAGCGCGACTTCGGTCACGAACTGAAACGATTTGCCCATATGTGCCGGAAAGATACCCAGAACCGATTCGCCGACCAGCAGCCCGGCAATAATGTAGCCCGTGATTTCGGGAAGGCCGAAACGCGAAACCAGCTTGCCCAAAAGATAGCCCGCTACCAGAAGCATGCCCGCGGCGAACATCGGGTGATTGCTGAGCAGGTCTTTCAGTGCGGAAAGGTCGTGGAAGAGGAAATACACCAGAGTGCCTCAATGCCGCAGGGGAATGCGATCCGATTGCTATGAATGTACAATCCGGGTTGGCGGTCCGCAACGCGGCCAGCACCCGCGGCGACCGTGCCATTTGCCCGGCCCCGCACTCAGAGGATATTTTTACACCCCTTCACGTACAACTCCGGAGACACTCTGACCCATGAAAGCCGCAGTACTGACTGGAATCCGAAAGGTGGAAGTCCGCGATGCTCCGGACACGCCGGCGCCCGGTACTGGTGAAGTCCTGGTGAGCGTGGGGGCGGTGGGCGTGTGCGGCTCCGACGTGCACTACTTTCGCACCGGCAGAATCGGCGGGCAGGTTGTCGAATATCCGTATACGGTTGGCCACGAATGCAGCGGTGTCGTGGAGCAGGTGGGCCCGCATGTCTCGCGCGTGCGGCCGGGTGACCGGATCGCGATCGAGCCGGCCATCGCGTGCCACTCGTGTGACCAATGCATCGCCGGACGTCCGAATACATGCCGAAACCTCAGGTTCATGAGCTGTCCCGGCGAGGCTGAAGGCTTGCTCCGGGAACGGATTCTGGTTCCCGAAAAGAACTGCTTCACCGTGCCCGACAATGTTACGCTGGAGCAGGCGGCATTCGCGGAACCGCTGTCGGTCGGAGTCTACTCTGTAAAGCGTTCTTCGTGTGCCGCGGGCAGCAGTGCCGGCGTGCTCGGTACCGGGCCCATCGGGCTCAGCGTCCTTCTGAGCCTCCGGGCGGCGGGTATCACGGCCTGCTACGCGAGCGACAGGCTGGCCCCCCGCCGTGCGGCGGCCGGGCGTGTCGGGGCGAAATGGATCGGTGATCCCGGCGCGACCGATGTTCTGTCCGCGCTGGTTGCGGGCCCGGGGGCGCCGGAGCCCGCGGGTCTCGATGTCGTGTTCGAGTGCTGCGGCGAGCAGGAGGCCCTGGACCAGGCAATCCGCCTGCTGAAGCCCGGCGGCGAGCTGGTAATAGTGGGAATACCCGATGCCGGGAGAATCAGCTTTGACGTTGATGATTTCCGCCGCAAGGAGATCAGCACGACCTATATCCGCCGCCAGGCCAAGTGTGTGGCCGAGGCAGTCGATGTTATCGCCGCGAACCCGGCTGACGTGGACTCGTTGATCACGCATCGGTTCCCGGTCCACGAGACGCAGGATGCGTTCGAGCTGGTCGACGGCTACCGCGACGGCGTTATCAAGGCGATGATTGTTCTGCCGCGGATGCAGGCCTGAGATGAATGGTTGGACAACCTTGTGATAGAAAGGGAGAAAGAATGAGCTGGCTGAATCTTGACGGGAAGACGGCTGTCGTGACCGGGGGCGCGCTGGGGATCGGAAGGGCCATCTGTGACGGCTTTGCCGAATGCGGAGCGCATGTTGTCGTTGCTGATGTCAATTTCGAGGGGGCGACCCAAACGGTGACGGAACTGACAAGCCGGTTCGGCGGCGAGCACCGCGCGGTCAACGCCAATGTTACCAGCAGGCAAAGCGTCGATGACATGATCGCGACGGCGGTTGATGCGTTTGGACGGCTGGACGTTCTCGTCAACAATGCCGGCATCAACATTCCCCGCCTGCTCATGGACCCCGCGGGCAAGGAGGAGCTTACCGAAGATATCTGGGACAAAGTCGTGGCGGTGAACCAGAAAGGACTGTTTCTGTGCGCGCAGGCGGCCGCGCGGCAGATGGTCTCGTCCGGCGCGGGCGGTGTCATTATCAACGTAGCATCCGAGTCGGGCATGGAGGGTTCCGAGGGGCAGAGTGTCTACGCGGGCACCAAGGCGGCCGCGTACACACTGACGCGATCGTGGGCCAAGGAACTGGGCCGTCACGGCGTGCGCGTAGTCGGCGTCGCGCCGGGCATCCTCGAGGCGACCGGCCTCCGGTCCCCGGAATACGAGCGCGCCCTTGCCTACACGCGCGGCATCACGGTCGAACAGCTCCGGGCCGGCTATGAAAAGGTGTCGATACCACTGGGACGAAGCGGGAGGTTGAGCGAAGTTGCCGACACCGTATGTTTTCTCGCTTCCGAACGGGCCGGGTATATCCACGGAACGACCGTGAATATTTCCGGCGGCAAGACCAGGGTATAGCACGAGGGGGCATCGCTGCCCCCTCAAAAAAAGTTCCGTTAGAACCCGCCGGGTTAGTCCGGCCGCTTTCCCGCAATGAAAGCTTCGGTCATCAGGTAGGCCTCGTCATCGGGGTACTGCTTCGGCGGATGCTTGCAGAAATACGATGACGGCGAGTAGAGGACGCCCCCGTGTCCTCGATCGAGGGCCAGCTTCAAGCAGCGGATGGAATCGATGGCCACGCCGGCCGAATTCGGCGAGTCTTCCACCGAGAGCCGCAGCTCGATATTCATGGGAATGTCGCCGAACAGCCTGCCCTCCATGCGAATGAAACAGACCTTGTTGTCGTCAAGCCACGGGACATAGTCGCTGGGGCCGATATGCACGTCGCGATCGCCCAGGCGCTTGGCAGCCACGGCCTGCACGGCTTCGGTCTTGGAGGTTTTCTTGCCGGCCAGCCGGCTGCGGTTGAGCATGTTCAGAAAATCGGTGTTGCCGGCGGTGTTCATCTGATACGTTCTGTCGAGACGAACGCCGCGCTTCTTGAACAGATCTACGAGTACGCGGTGGGTGATGGTCGCGCCGAGCTGTGCCTTGATATCATCGCCAATTACGGGAATACCTTTCGCCTTGAATTTGCGGGCCCATGCCGGATCGCTGGCGATGAAGGACGGAATATTATTGATGAATCCCACGCCTGCTTCGAGGGCGCACTCCGCGTAGAACCTCGTGCCCTTGTCGGTGCCCACGGGGAGATAGCTGAGAAGCATTTCCGCGCCGGAATCCTTGAGCATCTTCACAATGCTTTTCTTGGCGGCCGAGGGCTTTTTCGCCGGAAGGAACGTGTAGCCGTCGGGATAGTCTGCCATGTGTTTTGACAAGCCGTCGGCGACAGCACCCATGGCGACTTTGACCCCGGCGGCGGGCATGTCGGGGCTGAAAACCTTGGTGCAGTTCGGCCGTTCGAATATCGCCCGGTTGACGTCCTTGCCGACCTTCCTCCGGTCAATGTCAAACGCGGCGGCCACCTGGATATCGCCGGGCTTGTAGCCGCCGATTTCCCAGTGCATGAGCCCGATGACATCACTGGCGCGCTTGTTCTTGTAGTACTGGATGCCCTGCAGCAGTGAGCTTGCGCAGTTGCCGATACCTACAATGGCAATCCTTATCTTCGCCATGCGAAGCCCCCTTTGCCCTTTCAGCACCGTTTGGCCTCTGTGGGGCACATCGGCACCGGGAGCGGAAACTTTTAAGGAATTGAAACCTTGGAATTTACGTCGGATCGCGAGCCAAAGTCAATATTGCATGGCCGATTTAAGCAAAAATCGTGCTCTTTCAAGTATGGTTTGGGTCTGGCGGCGGCCTGCGGTTCGCGCGGGCGCGCCAGCCGGCGCGCCCGCACCTGTATTGCCGGATCAGTAGGGATAAGGGTTCTGAAGCCGCATGACCCCTGTGTCAATAGCAAACCAGAGGTTGCCGCCACTGTCGCGATGCATGCTGCTGCACATGGCGGCTGGAAAAGGCATCTTGGCCGGGTCGTACACCCACTCGAATCCGTTATACTTGATAATGCCGTCGCCGGAACCCACCCAGACCCGGCTCTGGGTGTCGACCATAATGCAGGCAACACCTTCCTGCACGTCCATGAAATCTTCCCATTTCTTGCCGTTGAAGCTGTTGATGTCGCTTTCGCCGACCGCGACCCACAGGTGCTCTTTGCGGCCGTCCCATGCCACCGCGCGCACGTCGTTGGAACTCAGGCCGGTGCTCTGATCGTGCCTGCTCCACTGGCCGGCCTTGTACACGGCCACGCCGCCGTTCGTCGCGACGAACACGGTTCCCTGTTTATTTGATGCAATGTCGCGCACGTCGTTGCCGCACATTCCCTGGGCGGTGGAGTAGACCGTAAGCGAGCCGTTCCGATACACAGCGACACCCTTTGGCGAGCCTATCCATACGGAGCCGTCACGCGCGGCATGGATTACTGTGACCGCATCGTCAGCCAGCCCGTCTTTCTTCGTATACGCCTTGAATGATTGACCGTCGCCCGTGTATGCTGCTCCCTGCGGAGTACCGATCCATACGCCGCCGCGGCTGTCTGCTGCCATGGAGGTAATGCCCTGGGTGGGCAGTCCCGCGATGCTGGTCAGCACCTGCTTCGCGTTGGTCTTGACAGAATAGTATCCTGCCCCGCTGGCCGTTGCATACCACAGCCGTCCTTTGCTCTGGGCGAACGCGACCGCGGGCTCATCTGTTACGAAACTGCGCCAGTTCATGGTATTGTCGCCGATGTCCATGGAATCAACGCGGGCGAACGCGACCGAACACGACATCATGAGCGCGAGATATCCGGCACACGCTTTTCTGAGCATAGCATCTCCTTTGTTTTTCGCAGAGTCCTGAATGGTTCCCGATACCATGGAAATTATAACAGGAAGCTGTCAGTCCTCAACCGATGCCACGGCCTCCGCGAGTTTTTCATAGGTCCAGTAGTTGGCCAGCACTTTCTTGACATAGCGCCGTGTCTCGGTGAAACCGATGTCTTCCACGAACATGTCGAACCCGTCATCCTTGTTATGCCGAAACCATTTCTTCGCGTTGTGGGGCCCGCCGTTGTAGCCGGCGACTGCCAGCACCATGTTGCCGTCGAAATCCTTCAGCAGTTTGCTGATATAGTACGCCCCGTAGCGCACGTTGATCGCCGGGTCGTACAGCAGATCGACCGTGAACGTGTCCTTGAGCGCCGCCGCGATTTCCTCGCCGGTGAACGGCATGATTTGCATCAGGCCCACCGCGCCGGCCGGCGAGACAATGACCGGGTCGAATATGCTCTCCTGGCGTATGATTGCATACAGGAGCTGCGGCGTGACGTTGAACTCGGCGGCGCTACGGCGGATATTTTCGGCGAACCCCGAGGGATACATCAGTGCGTACAGGGCAAGTGGTATCCCGCCTCTGCTGTCCACGGGAATCCGCCATTTGAACCGGCGCGATATGGAAAATGAGCGCGTGGGGTTCCCGCTTTCCTGGTACAGGCGCGCGAGCTGGAACTGCAGATACAGGTTTGCGGGATAGCATATTTCCAGGGGCTCCAGAAAGTATTCGGCATGATCGGTCATACCCAGCGAGGAGAGCACGCGGCCGATAGTAAGTGAGATGCTGTCCTGGGGTTTGAGCGCCTGCCGGATACTTCTGGCGGTGGAATCGAGCCACGCGGCCGCCGCGATTTCATCGTAGACAGTGTCCATGACGAACTGCGCCAACGAATCATTCAGCACTTTCAGCATCTCCCTGGACCGGTACGCATAGTAGTCGGTGGGATGGTCGCGGGAGATTTCTCTGAACCCGGCCAGCGCCGAGTCCGTTTCGCTGAGAAGCATGTGGCACTTTGCCTTCCAGTACCGCGCCCCGACGAGCATCTGGGAGCTGCGGTATTTTTTTGTGAACGACCTGAAGCTGGCGAGCGCCGCCGCATGCTTACCGTCCTTAACGTACGAAAGTCCACACCGGAAAAACGCATCGTCGGCCCGGGACCGCCCCGGATGGTTTTGGTAAATAGTGCGGTATCTTTCGCGCGCGGCCTCGTTGTCACCCGCTTCCTCCTTCTGCCACGCCCGGTACCAGAGGATGTCGTGCGTCTTGGCATGCCGGGGATACAGCTTGATATGCCGGTCGTACCACTCCGTAGCCAGCGCGGCCTTGCCCAGACTGCGGTAGCTTCGCGCGAGCATATACACCATGCCCGGCGTCGGCCCGTATTTCTTCTCATATCTCCGAAACCATCGAATGCACTTGTTGTAGTTGCCCAGCCTGAAATTCAGGCTGGCCCGATGGTAGAGGTATGTCCTGGGATGGATGACATCATCGAAATCTCTCCGGCTGAGCGCCTCCAGAAGCCAGTCGCTCGATGCCGGGTATGCCTGGCAGAGAAACGCGATTTTCGAGAGCCTGAACAGCGCCCTGGTTGACAGCACGCTGTCGGGCACGGGTTCCTGTATCAGCCGGGATGCGACATCACAATGGGTCTGGTGGTACTGGGACGTATCGAGCAGGTTCTCCACCAGGCTGTCAATCTGCCGCCAGGCCTGCTCGCCGATCAAGCGTTCGAGCTGATCCGTCAGTGACACTTCTATCCCCGCGGGCGGCTCTTCCATGATCTCTTCGAGCCACTCCAAATCGCCTATTTCGCCGAGATGCTCTGTCACGATGCGGTACATTTCGCTGTAGAGATGATGCTGATACCGCTGCGTCATGGCGCCGTCAAGCGCGGCCCGGTATGCCTGCAAGGCGTTTTCGAACCGCCCGCCCTCCTGTTCCACATCGCCGATTTTCTCGTAGGCGAACGGTGCCCACAAGGAATCGGTTCGTGCCGACTGCTTGAAATAGAAGACCGCTTTGCCGTAGTTTTTCAGGCCCGCGTGTGCGCATCCGAGCTTGAAATACCGGAGCGCGGTGTCGCTGAAGGTGGTGTCGACAAGCACTTCCTCGAGCGCATCCGCGAACCGTCCCGCGCGCAGAGATTGTGTCCCCGCGGCATCGAGCGGCGCCCATGCGGTTACGGCGCAGACCTGCCAGGCCGACAGGATGATCGGCAGTGCACCGCGGAAAAAAGTCTGGAGGAATGAAGCCACGTTTCTATTCTCGTATCAGCGGGCTGTCATGTCAATGCCGTGCGCGGAACATGCGCGATGCCGGCCGCGACCTCGAGGAGGCCTACAGGTATACGCCGCCGTTCACGCGGATGACCTGGCCGGTAACATAGGATGCATCCGGCGAGACCAGGAACGAGACCGCACCCGCGACTTCTTCCGGCCGGCCGAACCGTCTCAGCGGCACTATCGCGGCGAGCTTCTTCTCGTCGATATCCTTGGTCATGTCGGTGGCAATGAATCCCGGCGTGACCGCATTGACCAGTACGTTGCGTTTGGCCGATTCGAGCGCGAGGGCCTTGACCGCCCCGATGAGCCCGGCCTTGGCCGCGGAATAATGGACCTGTCCCTCGTGTCCCGTCTCGCCGGAGGTTGACGATACCACGACGATCCGTCCGGTCCGGTTGAGGACCATGTGCTTGACAACCGGCTGCGCCACATTGTAAAAGCTGAGCAGGTTGGTATTCAGCACCTCGTCCCACTGGTCCGGCGGCATGAATACCATGAGCTCGTCGCGACGGATTCCCGCGCAGTGCACAAACGCCGATACCGCCTGATGCGCCGTGAGTTTCTCGAGCGCTGCGGCAGCCGCAGCGCGGTCGCCGACATCGAACGGGCACAGCTCGCCGGATCCGCCGCGTTCCCGGATCTCCGCGAGGGTGTCTTCCGCATCAGCATGCCTGCTGCGATAGTTGATCGCGATATGATACCCGTCGCGGGCCAGACGGCACGCGACAGCGCGTCCGATTCCCCGGGAGCCGCCCGTTACCAGGGCTGTTTTCGCATCCGGCATTCTGGGTACTGCTCCTTCGGTGTAGTGTTTGCGCGCGCACGGATGGCGCACCGCATAGAAAATACGTGTGTGCCGCCCCGTGCCCGCACCGGCTATGGATGCTGCGTGCGGTTTTCACGCAGGGACTCTATCGCGTTCGCTGGCTGTTCCTTCAGGCAGTGATCGATGAATGCCAGCACTGCGCCGTTGACTTTGCCGGGGATTCCCGTGACACCAATGCGCTTCCGATGCTGCCGCTCGGGCAGGTCCGGCCACAGGGAGACATCGGTAAGTCCGGTGTGACGCGCTCCCTCGATGTGAAGGCGGTAGAACGGGTCGGCGTGCCGGTAGACCATATCGTTGATTCCGGCGAACTGATCGGTTTCCACCAGGAGCACGGGGCCGCTGTACAGCGCATTCGGCTCGGCGCCGTATTGGAACCCGTCCATGTTAACCGCGCAGCGCACACGCAGATCCACCGAGCAGGCGAAGCCCGCGGCAGCCCCGCCGAACGAGTGGCCGATTGCCGCGATACGGTCTATATCAATGATATGCGAAAGAGGAGATGCGCCCTTTGGGACGGTATTCAGGCTGTCCATGATATCAATGATGTACCCGATATCCCGTACCCATACCTGGGCCCGGGAATTCATGGCCCGGGAGCGTTTCAGCACGCGGCGGGTCAGCCGGGCCTTGCGCTTGCCGGGTTTGGTGCAGAGGAGAAACGGCATCTGGGGTGCCTGAAACACGGCGCGCCGCAGATAGCGCATCGTAGGTTTGACAAAAGAGCTGTCGGAAAACACGGCCCCGCTCGATTCGTAGGGATGGTTGATCGCGGCGACCACATACCCGTGGCTGGCGAGATGCTCGCAGAGATGCGTGTGGACGACCGGCGTGCTGAGATAGCCGTGGCTGACGGTAACCAGCGGGAACGGGGCCGCGGAGTCGAGCGCTTGTACCCGATACCGTGCGTGCACGGTCACGTTGACCGGGCTTTCCGTGAAGTAGTCGCGAGGAAGGTCCAGGAACCGGCGCGCCAGCTTGCGGGTCTTTTCAGGGTAGCCATCGAGGTACCGGCGATACTCACCGGCGTAGTCACTTAGCTCCGCGGGATAATATATGTGGACAATCAGCCGTCGGCAGTCATTGGCATCTCTGGTGGCCACCTCATGGCGCGAGCTGTCGGTGAGATAAAGAGTTTCCGTGCCGAGCGCATAGGGCCCGTCCGGCTCGGGAAGCCATGATGCCGTGTCTGCATCGCCGGATACGGCCGGGACCGCAAGAAACAGCATGAGCAGGGGAAGCCTGTAAAACACGATGGCAATCCTATTCCGGCCAGACAAGCCCTTCGATCTCGCAGGACTCGTCGATGACAATTATCACCTTTTCGGCCGCTTTCCGCATCCGGCTTTGAAACGGAACGAATTGCGCGGCCCGTCCGCCGGTTGCCCACCGTTCCGGCGCAAAATCGAGGAAAACGTATTTCGTTCCCGTAATGCTGTCGAGCAGAGCTTCAAGCGCCCGTATGCAGTCCGCGTGTGCTGTAACGGGAATTGCCAGATTATGCTGCTGAAGCATGACCTGGGTGCGGGTTTCTTGTGCTGCGAGCCGGTCTGGGGAAATAGCCGGGGGCGGAACCGATCCGGAGGCGCAGGCGAGAAAAAGCGGCATAAGGAAGCTCAGGGGCAGGAGCTGCCGAGCAGGGGCAAAAAAAAGCATGTTGTTTCGCATGGTATCCTGGAATCAGTATACGATGCGGCCGGGCCGGGTGACAAGCACAGAGGATTGGCGGCTTGTGTGAATCGGATGATGGCGCAGGGATTGGGCACGAAGGTAGCCGGCTAACTAACAAAAAGCTACTTAGTTACCTCCGTCCCCAATGTTCACGCCCCCATTCTCAGGGGAGGCGCTCTTGCTGCGCAAATTGGCTGAAAAAACACGTAGGCGTAGTCAGCCGAGAAAGCAATAAATATATTAGGTTTTGAACCGTTTGCCTTGTGTGGACGACCGAAGTAAGTAGGAGTACTTCCGTTTGTCGGGGAGGGAATACGAGGCATTTCGGCGGGCAGCCAGCGTGGGGAGTATTGCTGTTGGCGGCAAGAGCTAAACGTCTTGAGTTGCCCCCTCTGTTTAGTCCATACAATTGCTTAACCGCTCAACTTCCTTGTTCCAACAATGGCCATAATGCGCATACTACGCACAGTTTCCATACTACGCAGGTTTAGATTCTGTAAGGCTGCTGCCGCGGCATGCCTGGTCGCGCCGTGGGCCGCATTGGGCCAGGGCGTGTACGATGCCTGGGGAAGCAGCGCAGAAGTCACCCTCAATACATCCGCAACCGGAGCGGACATCACCGGCAGTGTCAGCAATTTCCCGGTGTTGATCAGACTTACCAGCTCCAACTTCACTTTTTCAGAAGCAATGGACAATGGCGAGGACATTCGCTTCGCCAATGCCGCCGGAGATGTTGCGCTCGACTATGAAATCGAGCGGTGGAATAAGACGGCGCAGCAGGCTGAAGTATGGGTCAAGGTTCCCACGATTGAGGGAGGTAACAGCACCCAGTCTATCATGATGTATTGGAACAAGGCGGGTGAGACGAGCGCATCGGATGGCGCCTCCGTGTTTGCCTCGTCACTGGGTTATGCCGGCGTCTGGCATTTGGAAGAGGACGGGAACACAAATGCAGGCGGCTATCTCGATGCCAGCAGCGCGGGGAAGCACGCCACCGGCTACGGCGTGACATCCACCTCGGACGTGGATGCTATCGTGGGCAGAGGGCAGACTCTCGACGGGACCGACGACTACCTGCACGTCGGGTCTGTGGGTATCAGCGGCACGGCAAGCCGTACCATTGTCGGCTGGGTCAAGTCGAGCGGGCCGGGCGAGTGGGACGATGTGTTCGGGTTTGTCGGCAATGTTGGTGCTGGTGGCTACTTCGACATCGAGCCCTACAATTCCGGCGGCCTTCAGTGGGGCCTTCACTTCAACGCAAGCGAAATTGCCTCGGGTGTTTCCGCGACAGACAACGCATGGCACTATGTGGCGGGCACGTTCGACGGCACCACGGCGCGGCTGTATGTCGACGGCGTGGAAAAGGCGACCTCGACACCTACCCTTAATACCAGCGATGTGTTCCGGATGGGGTATCGCGAGTCGCAGGGCAACTATTTCCTCGGCTCACTCGACGAGATTCGCGTGTGCTCGTCGGTGCGGTCGGCCGACTGGATCAAGCTGGCGTACATGAACCAGCGCAGCGATGACAAGCTGGTCAGCATAAGCGCATCATCATGCACCGACATTGAGATCACGGCCCAGCCCGCTCCGGTAACCACTGATGACGGCTCGCAGGCGACATTCAGTGTCACCGTTACCGGCACGTCGCCCACATACCAGTGGCAGGAGAAGACCGCGACTACGTGGAGCAATATCACGGGCGAGACCGGGCGGACATACACCTTCACGGTGTCCGCGGCGGACAACGGCAACGAGTACCGGTGCATTGTCGGCGGCGACTGCGGCGGCCCGGACACAAGCACTGCCGCGCGTCTCACCGTCTCGAGCCAGGGCGACCTGAATCCGCTTACGGTCGATGCCGATTTTGTCAGCTCGACGCGCGTCCAGCTCACGATTCGTAACTTCGCGGACCTGCCGGCCGGACTGTCGCTCGATCCCTATGTCGACACGGTATGCGTCTGGTATGCGGCGGGTGCATATCCCGCGAACCCTGATCCGGGCAGCGCGTACAAGATCTGTTTCGATCTCGAGGAGATGCAGGCGGGAAGCGAGCCGTTTGTCACGCAGGCGCAGGTGGCGCCTATCACCAGCGGCCCGGATTCCAGCTATTTCTTTGCCATCTCCTGTTTCTGGCACAATCCCGACGTGGTTCCGGAATTCGTGGCGGGCAACGGCGATGAGCTGTATATGTTCGACACGGGCCCCCTGACCAACCCGATAGAGTTTATCGTCGAGGCGGACTACCAGCACATGGACACTACGCTCACGATATTTCTCGCCAACACCGAGCAGATACCCGCGGCCGCGGTCGACCTCGGCGTATGGTTCGGGTTCGATCCCGCCATCGATTTCACCCAGGCAGAGCCGTTTGTCGAGTGGCTCGATGCGCAGGAAGTCAAGAACGATCCCAACACGCATTACGAGCACGACATCACGTACAAGGAATTTATGAGCGATAAGCGGACCCTGTTCTACGCGGTGGCGCTCCGCGATGCCAACGATAATATCTCCGCTCCGGTGATGGATACCGCCGAGGTCGGCGCGGTGCGATGCGGCAACACCAACACGCTGACGGCGACTGCGCTCAATGCCTATCAGATCGCGCTGTCGTGGACCCAGACCGACAGCGTGCGCATCTGGTACGGGAACAGGGCAGTCCCGCTCCAGCACACGTTCGACAAGACCGAAGACCGCAGGGATTTCACCGCGCTCAATCCACCCTCGCATACGAAACAGGACACTATTTCCATACTCGAAGGCGAAACCCAGTACCATTTCGGACTCCAGGTATACTGCAACAACGGCCTGTGGTCGTTCGTGACCGAGAACGCGAGTGACTCCGCGACCACCGAGGCGGTCGATCCCTCGCTCGCCGTCGACAATGCCATCGCGATCACCGATGGTTTGTTCGATCCGAACACCAATGAAATCAAGATCGGGTACACTATCGATCGGACCGTGGTTTCCAGCAGCCTGACGCTCCATGTCGGGGTCCTCTATCACCTGCACCATGCTCCCCAGACATACAACAGCAGCATCCAGGTCTTCGAAGTCGAAAACATGACGGACACGTTGACCGTCAGCCTGCGCGAAGCAATCGAATTCGACACGACGTATTACTTCTCGCTGTGGCTTCGCCAGGCCAACGGTCCGTGGGCCGCCCCGACCGACAGCTCGAAGACGGGAGTGTACGTGCCCGCGTTCAAGGTAGCGCCGTTCACCTTCGCGCAGGACGATACGCTTCTTGCGGTGGCCGACAGCGCTATCTGGCTTCGCAAGCTCGACAACAAGAATTGGGGCCTCGAGGACGTCATCTCCGTGTACCAGCCTTCATCCAGCATCCTGGCAAACATGATCGCGGCCAGCGTGGGCATTGCATTTTCGGATACGGTCAAACCGGTGCCGCCGTTTGAGCTGGGTATTGTATACGATTCCATTCCCGGCGCGGTCGCAACGGATTTGCGTGTGTACCGCGTTACGTCAGACGACAAGCTCCTGGTGGAGCACGATTCGTATGCGAACAACGGTATCGTGTGGACGACCGTGTCGCCCCAGACTATTACCGATGCATTCATCGCGCTCGCCGATACGGTCCGGCCGGTGCTCACGTTCAATCCGGCCTTCACGGATACCAGCCTGTTCGCGGTCAAGGGCACCGGGATCACTAACAAGTTCACTATCGACGACAATGTCGCGAATGTGGCCTGGACGTTGCTATACGGGCAGGGCAATGCAGGGTTCGAGCCGGCCATACGCGACACGCTTGACGATATCGGCGGCGAAGGATCGGCCGTCATTCCCGGAAGCGCGGTGAGCAAATCCTACGGCGTGCGCGCGCTTTTAGTTGTCAGCGACGGCGTGCATGTCGACACGATCAACGTATCGCGCCGCGTGCAGTGCGATTCATGCGAGATTTTCGCGACACGGGGCATGACCTGGCGTCCGGTGCGTGTCGGAATGGAAATGGACAGTAGTTCGGTGTATGCGTGTCTGAACGACCTCAAGGCGGGTGAGACGTTTTACGATACCACGCGTTTCCGACTGTTTCGATGGAACCCGTGCGGTCCCGACGAGGGATGCCAGGGGGCGTGGCGCGAATTCGATGACAGCCGGGCGCAGGAGTTCAAGCTCACGCGCGGCAAAGTCTTCTGGATCAAGACCAGGGCAAACAGAAAAATCGATCCGGGCGCGGGCGTGACCACCTCCCTCAAAGACGAATTCACTATTGCTTTGTCCGGACGGAACTGGAATGATATTGCCCTGCCGTTCAAGTTTGAGGTTACGCTGAGTGACATTGTGAACGCCACCGACACTATCCGGGGAGCAAACCTTCACATTATCAAATGGGTCCAGAAGGGCAGCACGTACGAGGCCGAGGACGTATACGCCAAGGTACCCAACCTCGAGGAGGCCCTCGATACGGCGGTGCTTCGCGCCGAGGAAACCTATTCGGTATATGTGCCGGGGCGCGAAAACCTGACGTTGCGGATACCGCCCATTCCACCGGCGCTCTCGAACCAGGGACTGTTCAGGAAAGGCAGCCGCGATGACGGATGGAGCATACGGCTTGTCGGCAGCATGGCGGATGGGCGCGGGCTTGGTTCGGTGCGATGCGGTTTCGGTGCCGACGGAACGGGCACCACTTTCTTTGCCCGGCGGCCGTCATTTCGTGCCACGGGATTCGGGTTCGTGGACGGCGCCCGGCGCATTGGCTCGCACGCTGTCGCGCACGAGATGGAGGGCGGCCTGGCGTTCGAGCTCGGCTTCTACAACGAATCGCCGCGTGATGCCGAAATGGTGTTCTCGCTCGACGATATCGACCGCGTTCCCGAGGGAATGAAGGTCCGCGTGTTTGATGCTGCTGAGGGTGCCTATTTGCCTTCCCGCGAAGACTACCCGGTGGCGGTCGCATCGGGCGGGACCGGATACCGGTGGATCGTCATCGGGACCGATGCCTATCTGTCCGGCTTTGTGAGGAATTTTCCCGGCTATGTCTTTGCCTTTGCCGGCGCGTGGCCTAATCCGTTTTCCCGCCATGTGGTGATCAACTACGTGGTGCCTTCCGCCGGCCTCGATGAGCTTCAGTTCGCGGTCTATGACCTTCGGGGGCGTGCCGTGTGGGGACGTCGTTTTACTCACGGTATTCGTCCGGGCTCGCATCGGCTGGTCTGGTTTCGCAACGACTCCCGGGGAATGCCGGTCGCGGGCGGCGTGTATCTTCTTCGTATACGGGCGCGGGAAAAAGGAAAACGCGAATTCCGGGTATTCGAGGCGCGCCTGACCTGCCTCCCGTGAGGGGCATGACGGTAAGATATTTTCGCGCGCACGCCCTCGTGTCCGCGTGCGGGTTCTTCTCCTTTTTCCGGCTGAACGCACAATTATTTTTGGCCCGGATATTCGTCCATTCGGGTGCGCTCTTCTCAACCGGGTTTGATGCGGTGTTTCCGTGAGACAAAGGTGTGCCGTTCGCGTGTGCGTTGCCGTAGTGGTGGCCTGCGCAAGCTCGCATGGCGGGGCCGCGGGGGTAAAACTCGGGGTCAACAGCTCCTTTCTCGCCGGCCGCGGATGCAGTGGCCAGAGTGTCAAGGAGGATCCCGCCCTGGTACGACGGCGTGCCGGATTTGTCGGCGGCGCATTCGCGGAACTCTCTGTCGGGCGGGCGGGATTGTCATTCGGGCTGTTCTACGAGCAGCGGGGATGGCGCGAAGACATGCGCGTTGACCGTTTTGACGGCGAGCGGGTGATTACTGAAACCGAGGAAGACTATCTCAAGATCCGCCAGCATTATTTCACTTTCCCGTTGCTGTTTCGCATGCCGGTTGTCGGGCGGCGTGTCACCGCATCGCTTCTGGGCGGTCCGATGTTTGCGTTTCTTTATGCCAGCGAGGAGACCTACGCAGTCCTCGGCGGCAGTGTCGCGACCCGCCAATGCAGCAGCGGCGACAGCGAGCCGAACAAGGGTATTCTCTGCCTGTGTGCCGGGGCGCGTCTCGCAGTCCCGCTCGAACGGATTACGCCGTTTGTCGATTTCATGTTCGGCATCGATGCGTTTCCCCGCACCATCGAGGGAGAAGGGGCCGAAGGGAGGGCGAACGTGATTTCGGTTGCCGCGGGATGCCATATACCCGCATTCAATTTCGCCCACGAGCCGCAGAAGGGCGGGGCGGTCATTCCCCGGGAGTAGCTGCGGCCGCGCCGGCGGGGTCCTCAGTCGCCATCATCGAACAGCGACAACTGGTTTTCCGCGGGACGGGAAACGCGGGACGGTCCGGCCGCGCCGCCGGCCGTGCGGCCGCCGTATGCATGCGTATGCTTCCACTCGTGGGCGATAACCTTGCGCACATCGGCGCGGGGGTCATATCCGCCCTCGACAAGCCGCGTGAGTCCCTCGAGCCTCCGAAGGCCGCGCACTTTGTCCGACCTGTCAATGCGTGCCCTGTCCACGGCCTGTTTCAGTACGGCAAGGCTCTCGTCATAGACTTTCAGCGGTACGGGAAACGGCGTTCCGTCCTTGCCCCCGTGCGCGAAGGAGAAGCGGGCCGGATCGGTAAACCGCCCCGGCGCGCCGAAAATGACCTCGCTGACCAAGGCGAGCGATTGTATGGTGCGCGGCCCAACACCGGGCAGCAGGAGCGCATCGACAAACGACCGGAACTGTTTTTCGTAGGCCAGTGCAAGCACTGCTCCCAGGCGTTTGGACTCCACATGCCTGGGTTGTATCTGGTGGGGACGGTCCATTGCCAGATGGCGCATCTCACGGAGCTGCCTGTCCGGATGCTGCGCGAGGAACTCCACGATGCCCTTGCGATTCTCTTCGGCCCGCGTGTCGCTGAGGTTCAGGATTTCGCCCCGGTTCTGTCCCACGATAGCGCTGTGGGGATCGTCGACAAAGGAGCGCACGGTGGGGGAATGCCAGTGGTACCGGCGCGCCATGCCGCGGGCATCGCTCATACCCTGCTGGATGACCGCCCATTCGCCCTCGCGGGAAACCACGAACGAGTGCAGATACAGGGAAAACCCGTCCTGCACGCAGGTGTTGTCCACCTTGGCGCTGAGCCGTGAGGCATGGACAAGCGAGTTCCCGTCAAGTCCCGTCCGGTCGGCGTGCCGCAGGAGTTCATCGGGCGTGCGCCGTGAATGGGCGCCGCGACCTCCGCACACGTACAGCCCGAGGTCGGCGGCAAGAGGGTTGATCGCTTTCTTGAGCGCGCCCATCACTGATGTCGTGATGCCCGAGGAGTGCCAGTCCATGCCCATGACACACCCGAGTGCCTGAAACCAGAAAGGATCGGAAAGACGCGTAAGCACCTCGGAAGGTCCGCGCGTGTCCACGAGCACGGTGACAATCGCGCGGCCAAGCTCGGCCATGCGGGTCGCGAGCCACGGGGGAACCCGTCCGCCGTGAAGAGGCAGGTCTGCCGTGCCGGAACGTCTCATGATAGAAAGATACTCCGTGGACATCCGCCGGGATGCGGCCGTCGGGCGGGCCGCAATCGTCTGATCCGCATGTATTTTACATGACCTGCATTCGGGAGGTGCGTGTGAGAGAGCGCGATGCCAGAGTCGACTGCGACAGCCACCAGCTGGTGATGTTTGTCGAAAAAGAGAGCGGCGCGTATGGCGGCATGCGGACCGGATCGTTTCTGGCCCGGGACTATATGGACGAGTACCGTGACCGGATGGCGCTGTTCGAAAGAGAATGCCTAAAGCGTCTTGTCAAGGGCGAGATCAGTCCGGTTGGCTACTATATCATCCTCAAGGACATGGCCCCGGCCGATGTGGCATCACGTGTGAGCCTCAGGGAGGGGGCGGTCAGGAAGCATATGAGTCTGCGGCATTTTGCCGGCATCACCCTGGATGTTGCCCGCCGGTACGCCGAGGTGTTCGATGTCCCGGTCGCCGATCTGTTTCAGGTGCGGGCGCGGGGAGAAACGGCCGGCATTGCCCGCGAGCCGACGCAGAATCCGTTTGTGGTGATCACCCGAAGCACACAGGGCGGCGCATGAGCCGGATACCGTTCGAACACAAGATGGCCGCCCACTGTGAAACCGGAACGGTCGCGGCCCTGCTTGCCCACGCCGGCTTTGCTATATCCGAGGCCATGGTATTCGGTATATCGGGCGGGATTTTTTTCGCGTATCTGAGAACGCGCCAGCTGCCGTTTCCCATGTTTGTCATGCGCAGCAAGCCCGGGCAGGTCCGCAAGAACATCGGGAAGCGGCTGAAGGTCGATTTCGCGGCGCGTACCTACCGGAACGCGGCCGCGGCCCGCGAGGCGCTCGACAGCCTGCTAGAGAAGAAAATACCCGCGGCGGTCCAGGTTGACATGTTCAACATGGATTACATACCGTCATACATGAAAGTGCATTTCAACGGTCATTTCGTGACGGTTATCGGCAAGGAGAACGGCGCCTACATTGTAAGCGACTGCTATCACCCCGAGGTCGCGCAGGTGAAGGCATTGTCGCTCGAGAGAGGACGGTTCGCGCGAGGCGAGTTGGCGCCGAAAGGGCTTCTGTTCTATCCCCGGCAGGTACCGCAATCGCCTGATCTTGCCGGGCCTATTCGCGCGGGCATCAAGGAGGCGTGTTTCAATATGCTCACGGTGCCCATCCCGTTTCTCGGGGTGCGGGGCATTCGCTATTTCGCAAGGAAGCTCCCCGCGTGGCCGGGGCTGGCGCGCGATGCGGAATACCTCGCGCACCAGATAATGATGATCAGCGTGACGCTCGAGGATCGGGGCACCGGCGGCGCCGGCTTCAGGTTCATGTACGCTACGTTTCTGCAGCAGGCCGCGCAGGTGCTGAAGAGCGCCGAGCTGGAAGAGCTGTCACGGGAGATGATGGGCATTGGCGACCGGTGGCGCGAGATATCGCTGTCCGCGGCGCGGATGAGCAAAAGACGCGAACTGGGCGCCGACCGTCTCGCCGGGCTCGGCGATATGCTCATGCAGCGCGCCGATGAGGAAGAGGCGTTTTTCAGGCGGCTGGCTGCCTGGGCGCGGTAGCCATACGCATACGGGTCATTTCATGAGCGAAGCTACTCCCGCACTGAAAAAAGA
>WJMI01000111.1 GCA_014728015.1 Chitinivibrionales bacterium
GCTTTGAAGTTGGCCCGACAGATGCCGGGCAAGAAATGCTTTCGTGTCCCGCTCCCCGTGGCACGGCTTGATCACATGCATGAGTGAGAAGTCCCTTCTGACCGCTTTCAGCTCGGTACGGATTTTCCAAAGAGACCAGAAATTCCAGTAGCCCGTTTCCGTTTCGTCGTAGAACAAAGTTGCGGCACGATACCCTCGGTGCGTAATCTCTCGCGCCAGCGTGCGCGCCACGACTGTGTGCAAGTTGCCCCTGCTCAGTATTGTGCAGCCGCCCGGCACATCCCTGTGATCACCAAACGCCCAGTCCACCAGCACCGAGGGGCGCCGTTCTCCCGAATTCTTGAGCAGTTTCTTCAGAGACGCGGCACACAGCGCCAGCCGGCCGCTATCCATGGCGTAAAGGACAATACCGTAGGGGATTGCCTCCGTTGAGAGCCATCGGTTGAGCTGTGAATTCACCAGGCTGGTAGTGCCGAATTTCAGCCGGAACCCGTGTGAGTACAATTCCCGCTCCATCTTCTGGAAAGAGAGAGAGAGCATATTGTCTTTCTGGAAAGGCACGCTGAAATCGTCGTTTTCGTGCTGCAGAAAGAGCACCTCTTTTTGCGGCCCTGATTTGGCTATCTCGCCAAGCGTGCCTATCCAAAAGGTCTTGCCGATCCGTTCGACAAACCCCCGGGCCCGAAGAACGCGGTAAGCCTTGATGACCGTTGGCGCACTCACGCGAAACTTGAGACACATGAATTTCACTGACGGAAGAGCTTCGCGGCGCTTGAACTCGCCGGAGCCGATTGCTTTGCGCACGGCCTCGACAATGCTCTCAACCGAGTTCGCCGGCAGGGCCGGGTTTGTGCCTGTCCCGATATCAGCGCCTGCAACGAAAGTGCCGCTTCCACGAACCCGCAACACTTCGCCTTGTTCTTCGAAGCCCTTGAAGATGCGATACACAGTACGTTCGGACACGCCCCAGGCCGATGAGAGATGGCGGTCCGTGGGAAAGCGCTCGCCAGGATTCAGAATGGTGAGCTGGCTGGCGATCCATTCCTTGAGCTGCACGGCAGGGCTTTTTGGCATGAGTGAAATGTCCGCGATTCAAAGGATCCAGATCATATATGGCTTCTTTTGTTAAAATAGCACAATTTGACATGCTTGCTTGTTTCTACAGCGAATATTGTGCTGCTTGAGACATATCGCAGACAGCACGGTCCTTTGGGTCTCGGGGCCTGACATTCATATTCCGCGAAGGTGCTTCTGGAAGTTCGTCTTTTGGAAAACAAAACGCTATAACATGCTCTGGCGCGCCAGAAGTACGCCTGTATATTGGCTGAAGAAAAGAAAAAGGTCTTTCATGCAAACAGATTTGGGGAGGGGCCATGAGCCGGATTCGGTTTGTCTGGACAATTGTTCTTGCAGCGGCAGCCAGCGTGCTCGCAGAGCCAAAATCAGGTGACGTATTTCGGGAATACCACATGTTCGGCATGAAGAGCGACGGGGACAGGGAGTGGATCCTTTACGTGTCCTACCATGGCACGGGAAAGGGCTCGACCGGCGACCGGTTTGTCGAGGGAGTAGACCTTAACGCCGCAACAAAAGCCGAGTTTGTGGCGATACACTGGGGCGGGCATATCGGCTCCGACAAGAGGCGAATCATTTTCAATGACAATCCTGCTGTCGAGCTTCCTCTCATCCAGAACACGCCGACCCAACCGCAATGCTACTTCTCGCAACAATGTCATGCTGCCTGTGAAATCCCGCTTTCTCATCTCAAGCCGGGCACCAACGCATTTCGCCTGGCTGTCGACAACCAGATCTGCTACAGTTTCAACTGGGGATGGTTCTGGACATACCAGGCCATTCTTCGCGTGTACTACGATCCCTCGGAAGTATCGCACCCGAGCGGGAAGATGGCCGTGCCTTCGTCCGGATCTGTCATTACCGACGGCGCGGAGGTGTCGTGCGATGCCCGGAGCCCAGACAGCGAGGTTGACAGAGTAGAGTTCGTCGGCTGGTACAAGGACTTCAGCTGGGAAGGCTCCGGGCAGTTCACACAATGGCATTGGGGCCACTGGAGAACCGACGAGAACATGAAATTCCATATTGGCACGGCAACCGGCGGCGACCGCTCGGTCAGCTGGGACAACCGCTGGGTCCCCGACCAGGACGGGATACAAATCGCCGCCCGCGTCCGCGACCGAAACGGCTACATCTACATGACCGATCCTGTCGAGAGCATCCGTCTTACCCACGGAGATAAAATCGTGAAAATGTATCCGGCCAAGGACGTACCCGAGAATTTCGCGACACAAACAGGCAGCAAGAGCTGCACAATCAACGTGCCGGACGATCAGAAGGGCGTGCTTGATGCAAAGCTCGTGGTAACGACATTTTCGGGCGGGAGCGCCGATCGTGAAGGCTACCTGAACAACAGCTTGATCAACAAAGGCGGTTGGGGTGAGTGGCACCAGGTGGGCTTGTGCCAGTATCCGGTAGAAACCGATGCAATCAACAAAGGCGATAACACGTTCGAAATCCGTGCCAACTACGCGGGGCACCACGCCTTTGAGGTGAACTGGCCGGGGCCCGTGCTCTTTGTCGAATACGAGAACGATAACCCGCTGACAACACAGACAAGCCGTACGGCGCTTCAGGAGGCGGGGACAAACGTGGCCCTCTCCGCGGGAGGGCTTGCCGTGCACAACCCGTCCGGGCGGGAATACAGCGTGCGTGTCATGAGTCTCGACGGCAGGACAATCCTTTCAACCCGCGGAAGCGGCACGCGGCAACACCATGAGATGTCTCCCGGGTCCTTGACGCGAGGCCTGTATGTGGTGCACCTACGTTCGCGCGACAGGCAAAGCACCCTGAGAATGGCCGTGATACGGTAGGTTCGGCGGACTCTGTTCCGCCCAGGGTTCGCCTCAAAGCCCGACCCTCTTGCGAGGGCCTGTCGCAAGGGCCATCTTGAAAAGGTGTCCGGCGCAACCCAGCCATTATCCGGGGTTCTGACCCAGCAAGCATGCAATCCAGTACTGCTGCCCAATCTTCTCCTTGGCACGCTCAAATCGGTCGCTGTTTTGCGACTCCTGCAACCCAAAAAGTCGCACCACTGCGCCCCAACCAACCGCATTATCGCCAAATTCAGCCAGTTCCGCCATTGGCACGGTTCCTGCATTAGCCTTACCCCGGAAGGACAATCAACCACCCGAAAAGCCGGATGCTTTGCAGGGTATATAGCTGCCCTTCCACCGGAAGCCGACATCCCGGGAACACAGCGCAGGTCAGCTTCCAACCGGTCGAGTCTCCGCAGAACTCAACCTAGAAAGAAAGAACGCGGCGGCGCGGCCAACTCAATTAACAGATGTTTCACAGTCAATGCACAAGGAGTCATTCATGAAGTCCGCAATCTTTACCTCAGGCTTTCACGCATACCAGGTCTCGAACATCATCTACGCCGGACCGGTTCAGGAAATTCCTGAAGAGCGTCGTCGGAACGGAAGCACCCACTCGTTCAAGGTGCTCACCGCCCTGGGCGCAGCCTACTGCTACTACAAGGACGTAGAGTCGGCCCGCAAAGCCCGCGGTGCTCTGGGCGCCATGCTCGACACGCTTCGTCCCAATGCGTTCAAGCACGGGAATGAGTACGTCGATCCGAAAAGCGTAGTGTCGTTCAGCTACGTGCGGCAGTTCAAGAAGCCGGTCGAAGAGTGTACCCACGGTTTCGTGGTCACCATGCTGACCAGCGACGAGAAAAACCGCGATGTGTGGATCCGGTATCGCTCTGAAGAGCATGCCCGCAAGGGCCGGAAGGTCATGTGGGCCGCGCTGCACTCGGCCAACGGGCTCACCGCGAGCGCCAGGCAGGATGACGATGGTCAGCCTGTTGCGCAGGAAGCCCCGGTCGCGTCAGACAGCGTGCCGTTCTAAGGGTAGCCTGCCGGCCGGCAATCGCCGGTTGAACATACCCCATTATCTAACCCACCTTTATCCTCCGAGCCGCCGTCCGAAAAGGGCGGCGGCTCTTTTTTTTCATCATCGGCCCGCGTGGCGCCAAAGCAAACTCCTGTTCAGCCGGCCGCACCTACATGACTCGCGTCCCGGCGGCCCACCGCGGCGCAGTCCCCGACAATCACCCGGAGCGCCTTCGGCAGTATCGAAACCGTTGCCGGGAGCTTTCCCAGACACTCGCCGTCGATATCCACGAGTACATCGCGCATCTCTTTGCATTGGGCGCTCAGCGTGCGCGCGCGCCGGTGCCATACCTTGTCGAGCTCAAGATGCGTGCCGTCATACAGGTGTTGCCCCCGCAACACGAAATCGTACAGATGAAAATCCCCGAGACACACCACGTCCAGCAAGCCGTCATCGAGCATCGCTCCCGGCGCCACATTCATCCCGCCGCCGAAATACCTCCCGTTGGCCGCGGCCAGCACACATACTGTGTGCCCCTCGGAGGGCCCCCCGTCAAGGGACACCGAAACCGCCGGGTTGCGATACCCCAGAAACACCCTCATCGTGGCAAGCGAAAACGCCCGCTTCCCGGTTCCGGGCCGCCGCGTGCGGCCCGCCATATGACGGTCCACGTCGCCGCTCAAGCCAAGCGATGCGATGTTCCCGAAATAGCGGCGCGCGGCATTGCCTTCCGAATCGGTGTACTCGACAGCGCCAAGATCGATACGCGCGGTCCCGCCTTTCTTGAGCGCGGCAATGCCGTCGCCCGCCTTCATGCCCAGCCCGAGGCTCCGCTTGAAATCCCCGCCCGTGCCTTGATCGATCACCGCCAGCGTCGCATCCGGATTGAGACGCTCGCCCTCCGCGCTGAAGAAGCCGTTGATCACCTCGTTATGCGTCCCGTCGCCGCCCACCGAAATAATCGTGTCCGCACCGTTCTCCAGCGCCGCGCGCGCAAGAGCGGTTGCATCGCCCGCCGCGCGCGTGGTGAGCCAGTCGACACGGCAGGCCCGGCCCCCATACCACTTGTCAAGATCCGATGTCAGCGTCGGGGAATCGCAGCCCAGCTTGCCGGCCGCGCTGCGCGGGTTGACTATTGCCGCGATACGGGATCGGCTCACAGCTCAGCGACCGTGGGGGGAGTGAGAAAACACAGTGCCGTATTCCTTCTTCCCAGCAGCCTAGCCGGCATGCTCTTCAGAGGACACAATCTTCACGCCGTCGCCGAGACTCATGCTTTCGAGTACGTACTGGAAATCCTCATTGGGCTGTACCACGGTCAGCACGCCGCCTTTCTTCTCGACCATCTGGCGGTATTCCACCAGCGATGCGATCACGCTCGAATAGGGATAGCAGGTAGGCCGGAACACCAGCACAATGCCCGTCGCGCCTTCATCAACAAGGCCGCGGACCGTCCGGCCAAGACCGGCGAGATCGGTTTCGCCGAACGTGTCCTCATTGACACGGACAATGCAGAGCGCATCACGCCGCAGGACTTCAATATCCATCCCGGTTGCCTTTCGTTGTGCCTGTGGAAAAAGGTAATATAAGCGTCTGGATGCTCGCTGGCAACAGGCTGACCGCCGTGGTCTGTCACTGCGCACAGCCTTAATGTTGATCACCCGGTGCAAAAAAAGGCGGGAGCCCCCCGGTGCACCCCCGCCCGCATATCCCGGCTGATACGATTTTCAATCCGCGATCAGCGGTCTCCTCTGTCCCTGATTGCCTGAATCACTTTGCGCGGCCCGCGCGCTTCGTCGGCAAGGGCCTGGGCCTCGCCCGCAGCCGGTCTGTTGCGAATCCGCCTGTCGCACACTACGACCGTGGCGACCAGGACCCGGTTCTTGCCCCAGCCGGATCGGCGATGCACTACCCCGGTCATCACCGTAAAATTGCTGTCATCGCGGACAGGAAAAAAGGTCTCGGCGCGCTCCGCCACGCCCCGGAATGAGACTTTCAGCCGCGTGCCGGGCTCGCCGTACGATTGCTGGTAGTACCGGGACAGCGAAAGGACCTCTTCCCTCAGCGCGTGGGTAAACGAACTGCCGCGTGCCATGCCCTCCAGCATGTACCCGTAAAACTGATCGTCGAGATTGAAATAGAAGGTGGCAGTGTAGGAACGCCCGCCCTTGCGATATCCATCAAGTACGAACATGCCGTCCTCCTCCCGGAGCTCCATGCCCTCGGGCGAGGACAGAGGAGAGCCCGGCACCGGGAACTTCCTCCGCAGGCTGTACTCGGTTTCCAGCTTCTTCAGCACGACCTCGCGGTCCATGCCGAACGGAATGTTCCCGAACCCTTCAGGGTCCCGGGCCTCGGGCCGGCCGGCAACAGCCAGCAAAGCGATGACGACGGCTATGACATGACTCTGCTTCATAGTCCGCCTCCTTTCGATACGGGACCCGGCCTGCCGCATACCGGGTTCCCAGTTTCGCCGGCTTGCCATGCCGGCGCTCGGGCGACTCTCCGCCCCGTCAGCGAGTCCTCCTCCGGCTCGTTGGCGTTTCACATGTCCCGCGGACTCGGCCCGCCCGCGGAGCCCTTAGAATCCTATATAAATTCTAACACAAAAAGGAAAAAATGTAAAGTGGTGGTGCACTAGTGGAAACGTAACACACCGTAAATCAAAGGCTTATATACAAGCTACGGTGTCCCAGGACAGTAGAAAATACCATATCAAGGGGTTGGCGGTTCTTGCTCTCGGGACAAGAATTGGCTACTGGACCGCATTGCCTGACGCGAAATGGAAAGAGATCAGCGGGATATGCAGTTATCATCTGCCCTGCATATCCGAAACAGACCTTCCAGCTCCTCCGAGCCAAGGATTCTCTCCACCGCGGGTGACGGGTCGAGCAGGACCAGTTCCTTGTCATGCTCCCGGAAAACGCGCCACATATATACGAGTACCCCGAGTACGGCGCTGTCCATAGACCACACGTCGTGTACATTCAGATACACTGTTTTGTGGCGTGACCCTTGCGCGAGTTTCTCGAGCCTGATGTGCAGGTGAAGCGCATCCGCGCCGCGCAATTGGCCGGAAAGATCCAGGACCTGGGACGGTCTGAATGGCTTGCGCTGCGCTGGATGATTCATTTCGGCGAGCGACTCCTGAAAGTCCCCGAGAACCGGGCCCGTTCCCGGCTACCAGCTCGAACGGCTTGTGTACCCTGATGAGCGCGCCAGCTCATCGCCGCCTGAGGCTTCGACACATGCTGCAATGCGTTCCCGCAGCTCGCTTCTGGTGAGCTCGAACGGTTTGGCGTAGTGAGGTTCGGTCTTGAGCGCCTTGTTCCATACGCCGCCGACCGGCAGCAGACGGAATCTTTTTGATGACCGGTCCCGGGGAACCATTGCCGCAACCACCGCATGTCTCGTGTCCCCCCCGACATCCGCGCCCGCGCCGGCATTTCGCAGTATCGCGTTGTCGCCAAGCAGCATGGGAATGGACCCCGCGCCGCAGTTTCGCTGAAGAGCTTCGGCGAGCCGGATGATCTCTTCGCGATGATGCTTATGATCGCGCCGGCGGCAAGCCTCGTTGCCCTTCATGGTGAACCCGCAGAACCGGCCGTTTACGTTGAAAAAGAACGTCACATCGTAGCTCTTGCCGTTCTCTTCATAGTTGGTGAGAAGCAGAGCATCATCCGTGACATACAGGTCCATCCACAGCGGTGACCAGTATGGCGGCTCGACCACGTGGCCCTTGGGCGCCATGTCGAACTCGTGCACAAGCGCGCCGATGACCACCTCCCGGTGGCTGCCGAACGGTATAGCATGAAATCCCGTGGGCCCCTGCGCTGCCGCCGCGCACAAAGCGAACATAACGGTGAAAGTAAGAACAGTCGTTTTCATGGGAGCGTTCCTTTCGACTCGATTCAGAATGCCTGTATGGCCTGCATGACTGCGGTACTGCGGGTCGCGGCGAGATAGTACTCCAGTTGCTCTTCGACTTCCTCCTGGTCGACCTTTACGCTCGCCTGGCCGGGTTTCTCGCTCTTGAACATCTTGTCACAAACGCCGGCTACCGGGACATACTTCGTCCTTCTCAGCTTGCGGCCGGACTTGTTGGTCACCACGCCGGTCATCACACAGTGTTCCTCATCATTGCGTATGCAGATGTTCGTCTCTTCGCTGTATACGACATCATCCACCCTGACCACCAGCTTATTGCCGGGGACGCCGTATTTCCGCTGGAAGACCTCGGACAGAAACGCAAGGTCTTCGATGAGATCATCGCGCGCCTCGCGCTTCGAATAGACCTGTCCCTTGAACAGAAACCCGCAGAACCGGTTGTTTATATTGAAGAACAGCCTGACACTGTACGTACGGCTGCCCAGCTCGTAATTCGAAAGTATGAATCCATTGGCAATGGTATGCAGCTCCACGCCCTCGTCTGAGCCCAAAGGCGCTCCGGGGACCGGGAACTTGCGTTCCATATCGTATTCCGCAACCAGAAGCTCCTTCACGACCTGTTTCGGCGTGCCGAATGGAATGTTTTTGAAACCGGTCGGTTTTCTGCTCTGACCGAATGTGCTCGAACAGGCCAGAAGCCATGCGATCGCCAAGGTAATTACCGCTCTCTTCATGATGTCCTCCTTGTGATGTGCCTGCCGGAGTGCCGTGTGATGGCCGGTATCTTCTCTGTACATGATGTGCGCCTTCATGCCCGTTGTTCATGCAAGCGCTGTGCCATAGCGATTAAATGCCCTTTTCAGGCTTCTTTGGACGGTCAGCAAGGGCTTCTCTGCCAGACCGCAGGTGAATCGTGTGAATTTCACACGTCTGGGCACGGCAACCGGCTTTTCAGGCGTGTAGAAAACACACACACAAGCCGGCATCAAAACGCCGCAGGCGCCTCTTGTGATGTAACCTATTAATTATACGATAGTTAGATAGACCGAAGAAGCTGGCGAAAGTGTGCCCAAAGAACACGCATTGTTTTTTTTCGGTATGCACTGAAGGGATATTCGGCTTGGTCAAATATGTTTCAATTTCTCGCCTAATGCGCCTGAAGCCAATATGCGCTAAGTTTTCACCGCAATCGAGTCGAAGTGTGTATTGGAGAAGCAGAATACGGGGTTTCTCCAGGATATGCCCAACCATACGAAGATTATCTTCGGTGCGCATTGCAGGGAGCGTTAAAAGGAAAGAGATGTAAGCAGGCAGCAGAAACTGAGGGTTCTCCGGAACTACGAGATTGAATATCCCCAGCGGAAAAAAATCGGCGCAAAATTTTCCGCGACTATTGATGGCACCAAGCTATGTGTCGTTGTCATAGAGAGCAAAGATGGCAAGAAAGCACATAGACTCACAACCTGCTGGGGTGATTAGGTTCAGCGTCTATCGGAGCGACAAGGAAATTGAGGAAATCTATATACGTAATACGTATCCGCGATAACAAGATTGCCCGCTCCGAAGAAGCTGGACCTAACGGCGAAGCCATAGTTGAACTTGACAGCAGGGGCCAGGTAGTCGGTATCGAAATGCTGGAACCGGGTCATATAACCGTGCGCGAGTTTAGAAAAATAGCCAAGCACTATGACATCGATCATCTGCAGGACATCAACATCGACCGCTTGACCGAGGCGTTCGCCTGACCGCTGATTTCCAGCCCTGTCACGACCGGTTCCTTTTCCAGGTTTTCTAACGGGTCCCGAACACACACGCTGCGAGGCGCGCCGGCTATGTAGTGCGGAAATCAGCGGGATCCAGGCCCAGGGATTTGGCTTTCTTGGAGAAGTTGCCCCGGTCCATGCCGGCCGCGGATGCGGCGGCCGAGACATTGCCCTCGTGACGGGCCAGCATGGTCCTGAAATAATTCTGCTCGAATTCGAACTTTGCCCGGGCGATTGGCGGCAAAGCGGGCGGCGCCTGTTCTGTCTCTATCTTGAGCACCGTGCGCACGTCACCGGCGGTGGCGGCGCGGCCCGTTTCGCAGATCATGCACAGGGTATCGACCGCATTCTTGACCTGGCGCACATTGCCCGGCCACTCGTATGCGGCAAGCAGATCCTTTGCCTCCGGCGACAACCGGACCTTTCCCCTGGATCGGGCCGCGTTGTCGGCAAGGAAATGCTCAATGAGCAGAAGTACGTCTTCGCTGTGCCGTGACAGCGGCTCGGTGGTTATCATCCCGGCCTTGAGCCGGTAGTACAGGTCGTTTCGAAAGGCGCCTTTTTCCACCATGTCTTCGAGGTCTTTGTTGGTCGCGCTGATGAAACGCACGTTCACCTTCTGAGGCCTGGTATCGCCCACCCTCGTGAATTCCTGCACGTCGAGCACGCGCAGAAGTTTCGCCTGCACCGGAAGCGACAGCTCCCCGAC
>WJMI01000112.1 GCA_014728015.1 Chitinivibrionales bacterium
GATCGGCATTGGCGAGCTGAAAGACTATCTTCGCGGGCGGGGCGTGACAGTCCGGTAGGAGGGCCGGCGTTGCCGTGCGGGCTCCGGAATCCGGCCGTGAAGTTATATTCGGGACAATGCGTGCAATTCGGTTGGTACCCCATAGCATCAACAAAGCCGCTTGTGCTGTTGGCAGCGGCATCTTCACCTTGGCATTGCTTGCGTGGATCGGGTGCTCGCATGATCCGGCACGCGCTGATGCCGCGGATGCATCCTTGAGCGTCAGCATTGTCCATCCGGGGCATCTCGCCCGCGCGTCATCTTCCACAATCACTTTCTGGGGCACCGTGAGTGCTGATGCCGCATCGCGGCTGCGGGTGTATTGCGCTGATGATATCCTGCCGGTGATCCTGCTCGATGATACGCTGTGGCGGGCCACTGCCACGATATCCGGCAATGCATCCGGAGACATCCTTGCAGTCCGTGCGTGCATCACAGAGGGAGATACGTGTGATACTCTGTTCGTGCGCTGCGCCCCGGGCGCGATTGAGCCGGTACCGCCCCTGTATGACGGGTACCATGTATACGGCGGCCCGCTCGATATCCGTTTGAGGACCGATACCGCTGTCGCGTCATTTGATCGCGTCACCATAAATGGAAAAAACCTTGAGCAATATGATGCCGGCGAGTGGCGCTACGACGGCTTTCCGCTCGATACCGGGGGGCATCTCGCGCGCACGCTCTGCTCCTGTATCGGGTGGCGGGAAGGCGCCGGGATCGATTCGCTGCTTCTGACCGTGGTATACGACACGACCGATACCCAGACAGCGGCAGGCGGCGGCAGCGTGACATATGCGCGAACGGATGACTCGGTGACGGGGTGCGCTGTGTATCTGCCGCCGGACTGGCGTATCGAATCGTATGACACGAGCCTGCATCCTCCTCTGTACGCCGGCAAGGTTTACGGTATTCCCGCGCGGGATTCCGTGGTGGCGGCTTCGGTAGTGCGCGCCGATACGGCACCGCACCTGCTGCTTATTGAAAAGACCCTTGCCGCGGATACGACCGGCGGAACAGGGCGCGAAACGTATCTCGACAGATTGCGGGATCATATCGACACAACGTTCGGCCTTACCCTGAGCGCGTGGCGCGAGGCGCCGTTTCCCGGTTTTGATCATGAAATCCTATTCTTTTCAGCGCTTGCTTCGAATACGGGGAGTGCATATACCTATGTGGATTACCATGCGCTGGCAAAGAAAGGGGCATACGGATATTCGGTATGGGTCGAGGGTGATTCATCGAACCTTTTCGCGGATATGGCCGGCTATATGGATATCGTTCGTACGGCGCAGTTCCCGGATGACTCGGGTGAGGTGGAGACCGTTGCGCGTCTGGTGTCTCTTGCCGTGACGCCTGGAACATACCGCCCGGGCTTTACGCCCGGTTGTACGGAGTACGCCGTTGCCGTGCCAAGCAATGTAGATACCATTCACTGTACGGCCGTACGCGACACGGCGGTGACCGATTCCTGTACCGTTTCCTGGGGTTCGGTGATTGTTGCCGGCGACAGCGCCGCGGTACCGCTGCCGGTGGGCGCGACCCGGATTGCTATTACCGCGTTTCCTCTTTCGGGCGGGACCGCCACCACCTATTCGTTGAATGCCACCAGAAGGCCATGATTGTGAAACGAACCATTGTTCTTCCGCTGCTATTCTGCGCGCTCCTGCTTGCGGTGATAAGCATGCCTCGATGCGACAGCATGAGCAATCCCTCGCCCGTTTCCGCCAACGGTTCCGCCGCGCAGGCTGATACGGCCGCGCCGGGTATTACAGTCGAGGTCATCCCCGATACCCTGACGATTCTCGGGGAAGACAGCCTGATCTGGATTCCCGCTATGGATTCCCTGTTTCTCCGGGGAACACTTGCTGATTCATCACTGCCCTTTTCGTCACTCACACTGACTGTCGGGGATTCGGCATATGTGCTTTCGCCCGACACGGCCTGGGCGGCACGCGTGGCATTCACGTGGACGGATGATACGCGATGGCGTGCATTGGAGGTCGTCGCGACTGACAGGGCCGGGAATACGGGCCGGGAGCGATTCTTTATACGGCGCGATACGCTGTTCTACGACAGCGTTCCTCCCGCGATAGGTGTGGTGGAGCCAATCGGCACTATCATGTCCCGCTCACTTACTCTGAAGCTTTCGGTGACCGACTATCACAGCGGCGTATTTGCCGTTACCGTTGACGGGTATCAGGCGGCGCAGCGGGACGATTCGACATGGACCAAGAGCCTTTCATTCCCCGCGCTTGCGCATCTGGGCGACACCAGCGTCACGATCGTCGCATATGATAAGAGCCGTCTCCGCAACAGCGATACGTTGACTGCCGTATTCGTGTACGACTCAATTGGTGACGGCACGATTGACACCATGCCGGCGGACACTGTTCCGCCGGTCATTGCCGTACTCGTGCCCGCCGAAGACAGCCTCGAAGTGCTGGCGGAGTCACTCGAGGTGAGCGTGCGGGTCGTCGATTCGAACGGCGCGGTGACGCGCGTGCAGGTGAATGACCGGAATCTTGAGCAATCCGCATCAGATTCCTTATGGACGGGTATCGTATACATGGACACGACCCATGGAAGCGTACTGGTGTCTTTCAGGCTGCGGTTCACCGCGGAGGACACCGCCGGCAATATCGATACGGTGTATCGTCACGTGCTGTATCGCGACACGGGCAGTTCGGCCGACTCGGGTGACATCCAGGCGGTCACCAGCTACGGAACCTGCATGGACTATTTCAAGGTGTATCGGCCGCAAAACTGGGTGTTCAATTGCGGCATATACGACACGGCGCCTTTTCAGGAAACCGCGGTGCGCTACAATCTTTCCTATGAGCCGCCGGGCCACCGGCGAACCTATGCCTACCGCAATGAGTCATTCTGGGACCTGACCGATAGCCTGCTCGATACGCTGCTGAGCGTGGGCATCGAAGTGTACGAGCCGGGCACGATCGGTCTCGGTACCTCCAATACCGCGGAGGGCTGGGTCAAGGCGGTTGTTGACAGCCTGGACTCGGCAGCCAGCAAGTATGGAAAGGCAAATGTCAGAATGCTGGATTCGTCCACATACGAATCCTTGGGGTACTACGCGAAAGAGCGCATGTTTCTGATTAATCTGCTTCTTGAAGGGGCCGATGAAGTCAAGACCCATACGTCACTGGTGCGCGTGGCGAGCAACGAAACATACGGGTATATCTTTGTGGCCGAAGAGCCTGATTCCCAGACCCTGTCTGCCTATCTGCCCGCGTATCGCGCCGTTATCGATGGTATCGTCATTCCGGCATCGGACGGGGCGTACAGCACCGACACGCATCTGTGGGACCTGGGAGTCAGAATCGGCGATGAGAGCACGGATACCGAGGCGCTGGTGCCTGATTTCAATCCGTTGATGACGTCGTACCTGATATTCACCGATGCCGCGCAGATACGTTTTCGTCCCGACCTGATCAGCAACCCGTCCGCTGCGGTGCGGGTCGCGGGGGGCGCCGGCCTTGGGGACGGTGAGCTTTCCGATCCGGTTGCGCTCACCGGTGATACGACCGACATCGCCGTGGAAGTTACGGCGCCGGACGGTGATGCAACGAAGGAATACTCAATCAGGGTCGTTCGTCCATGAGAGGCGCCCTTCTCTGTGTAGTGATTGGGCTGGCATTTCCGCTGCGCGCCGGCCCAGAAGAGGAAAACCGGCCGTCCCCGCTGTGCACGATTACGGCCCTTTCCGGAAAGGTCGAGCGGCACCTGACCGACACGCTCTGGACCGAGTGCGCGGTCAGCGATCCCCTGTATCCCTACTCCCGCGTGCGAACGCATCTGGGATCCCAGTGCGTGCTGACCTTTCATTCGAACACGGTGGTTGTCCTCGAAGGCAAGACGCTGCTCCGGCTCGAGGGCGTTACGATGGATCCCGCCGAGAACATGCCCATTCTCGATATGGAGCTGGCGGCCGGCAGGATATGGGTGCGGGCGGCGCTTGACACGACAGCTCCGTACGCGCTTCGGTTCTCGACCGCGCACGCCGTGATGCTGGCCTATACCGATCAGCCGTCGGAGTCACGCATGGAGGCGGACCGGTCGGGCACGAGCATCTCCTGCTCCAACGGCCTGATATACGCGGCGCTTCGCGCCGAAGGAAGTCGCCTGTACCGGCTGGGCGCAAACCAGATGACTATCGTGCATCCGGGTACCGAGCGGCTGCGCATTGTGTCGGGGGTGCCCACGCATCTGGACACGACGCGAACCAAGTTTGTGCTGGAGCGACGGTACCGTGAAACCATGCGCTCACTCGAGCGCAACCTTCGAGACAACGCGGGCCTGTCGGGTCGCATAGAGGACTTTCGAAGCACGGGCGTGCCGCATTTTTCACTGGTGGTGGAAGGAATGGGGGCGTATGTCGACGAGATCCTGGCGCCCGCTGTTGCGGTCCCGTATACGGACACGGTCGGTGAAGTGCGCGATGACGGCGGCGAGGGCACGGTCGAGACGAACGTAAGCTGGGAGGGCCTTCTCACCAACCGGACGATGTTTCGGGTAGGCAGCGGTTTTTTCCTGCAGGATGGATTTGCCGGGCGGTCGGGAGGCCATGACAGGCTGTCTATCTATGCAGGAACTCTCACCGTTGCGTTTTTTCCTCCCCAATATGCTGAACATAGTGACTACCGCACAATAGCAAATGTCAAAGCCATGGCATTTCCCGGAAGATACGGGCTGGCGATCCGGGCAATGTACGCTCCCGTTCTCAGGGCAGGAAGGCGTGCGGTTCCGTCAATGCCGGCGCGCACGTGCGTGCCAACAGCCCGTCCGCCGACAGTGTAGACCGAAACACGAGCCTGTGTAGGAAGGGAAAGAAGAACCGGTCGGCGTCCGTTAAGCATCCGGAACCGGGGTTGCTGATGCAGACCATACAGGGGGTGGCTCGTGAGCTGGCCACTCGTCTTCCCGGTCCCCATTGTCCCGACCGCCTCGTATTCGTCAATTGAATTCAATGTCAATGTCACCTCAGTTTGACCTGTTGAACCGTAGAACCGGACATTCTTCTCCACCCATTCCTTTGATTCGTCATCCATCCTGACGGTAATCACGTTGGCTTGAAGGTCATGCATGGTGCAGACCCATGCGCCATCTTCGACTACAATTGGACGTTTGAACCAGGATACCGGAATGGTAACCTCATCGCCCGGGCTTTTGCCGTTCAGTACCGTGCGCATGTGGTTCTCTTCTGCCGGGCCCGATGGAACAAGGCCTACTTCCGAGGTTTTCCGCATTGGGTGAAGCGGACCACGGAATTCGTACGGTTCTTCGCTTCCGTTGTGTTCAATATCCATAAGGGTCCTGAAGTCATTCATATTTCTAAATGGGGTACGTACCTGCTCAGTCGGATCAGAAACGTCGCAGCCCTGGCCGCCCGGATGGGTCTGCAGATTGCAGAGGCTTTGAGTCCATTCTGCCAACATTGGTGCGTCTTCCGTGTTATCGTAGATATTTCCATCGATTTCCCATCCCGCCTCCTCAGGTGTGGCTGCGTTCTGAACAAACGGGTCCCCGAACTGCCAGGCGACAGTCTTCCAGCTTTTGAAGACGTTGTCTTTGAGAATAGTGGGCCCGCCCCGGTGATTCCTCGGTGCCTTCAGGGCAAATCTGAATTCGATATGGCGTGGATTATCAACCAGCACATTGCCAATGAATCTCACTTTGCCGTCACCTTCAGTATCATCGTTGTAGTCAAGCTCGTCAGTATTTGCAAATCCATTATCCAGAATCCCGACACCACCATACAGATTGCTGTAGAAAACGTTGTACATCATGGAACCAAAGTCATTTCCCTCTGTCCAGAGCCCGACACCGCCCCAATGACAGTCCCCTTCCTGTGGATGAGTACCGGCATGATTGCCGAAAAAGGTGCTGTATTCAATCAGGTAATTCCAGCTGTCCCAATCCGCCCACCAGCCGGCTCCGTTGTGGTCGTAGCTTACCAATCCTGAGATTACCATGTCTTTGGTGTAGAGGTATTTGTTGGCTCCCATACAGCAGCAGGTGCTGATATTGCTTTTGTTGCATCGGCGCCAGACACAGTCAATCACGCGATGATCGATTACGCGCATTTCCAGATTGAAGCGGGCCGTGTTCTTGCATGACTCATAGTTTTCCACCCCGTTCAAGTTGCACTGCTGCCAGTCTCCTTCCTTCCCCTTGCTCCAGAATGTCCCGCCCTGGAGATCTTCAAATACAGATCGATACACATGACAACTGTCGGGTCGCTGATATTCCTTGTCGAGAATCATGCCGAATCCACCAAGGTTCCGAAAGCGACAATCAAGTACTCGAACGCCAGGTTCCATCGGGTATACAGCGCACGTCCAGGTATGCTCATAGCCGGTGTTCTCAAAAGTCATACCTTGAAAGACGTTATTGGCTCTGGCATACACCGATGCCCTGGTTTTGATTTCGGCATTTTCCAATCCCTTTGCCCGCTTCATCAGCGCTTGTGGTACGCTCGATTCTATTACTGCGCCCCACTTCTTTTCCGAACGGTAGACGACCGGGCGCGCTCTGGTACCTTTTGCCATCCCGGCAAAACCGGCGTATCGGCCCGGAGCAATCATGACTGTATCACCGGCAGTTGCAATATCTGCTGCTGCCTGAAGGGTCCGAAGGGCCTTTTTTGCTCCAGATTGCCTGGCAGCTTTGGACAGCGCACCGCTTTGGGAGACCCAGATCGTTTTGGCATCCGCTTGAAATACGATTGAAGATAAAGCGAGGATCCCTGCCGAAATGGCCAAACCAGCACGTGAGTGCCTGCATCGAAATCGCATATTTGCCCCCAACCTGGTGCGTCTTAACTCATTTTGAATGGTAACCGAGACATGCCAAACAATATAAAGAAACAATCGGCAATTACGGTTCATAGATTGCTCTTCACTGTTAAACTGTTACAATGAGATCCAATGAAAAAGGCCCTGTTCATCGCTCTGGTCGGCGCGATTTTGACTCTGTGGCGAAGCACGTTGCACTTCAGGCGTTCTGAAGTGTGGCCACAGGTCATAACAAAGCAATGCCCCTCGACGCCAAAGGGACCGAACGCTACGCGTTCTCCTTTCGCGCCGAGTAATGGCGATCGTGTACGAGGTTTCGAGTCTTGCATCTATTGAACTGAAAGGAGTTCATCTCATCAATTACCCTTTTGGATGAGTAGCCTGGGGGCGGGTTCGTGCAGTAATGCGCGGGCTGAACTTGCCCCGTCACAGCGCCGCGAAGGCAACCGATGGCTTGTTCGATGTGTGAAGAAGGGATCACAGACAGCTTGCTTAGAGATCGGGAGTCGTACCCAGTCAGGGGCGTCGGCAAATCCGCAGGCCGTAGCATAACGCGAATGGTGCAGCTTCGTGAGTTACCGCAGGACGATTATCACTGGGAGAGTCCTGTTTGAGGGATAAACCGGGACGCGAGAGCCCGGATACCCGCCGAGACGTTACGTATTGGACGAAGGCCATTGCGAGCAGGGGAGCAAAGGGTATGTGCACCTGTTCGGGACCCGGAGTAAGGCCATCGGCATGCGGAGAAAGATGAAAGATGTTGGACCTGAAGCCCATGCGTTCCCACGGAACTTCATCCGTGGCAAGCGTATTCAAGTTGGATGAACCTGGCAAGAGTGCGTGAAGAGCGTCTGGGTGTCGGAGCGGTCCGGTTAAGTGAGGAAGGTTGAGACAACACAACTCGACTGGAGCGAGGGGCCGTACTTCGACTGCGCTTGAATTGTAAGGAAGAACTGCATGAGTGCTCAAAAAAAAGCTATGAATGTGCGTAACAAGGTTCAAGCCTTACAGGACAAGCTGTCCTGTGCAGCGAAACAGTCGCTTGACAGGAGATTCGGTGCACTTTACGATAAGCTCTATCGTGAAGACGTATTGCAGGTCGCATGGGCGCGAGTCCGTGCGAACAAGGGTGCGCCTGGCATTGACAAGCAAAGCATCGCGTGGGTTGAGAGGGAAATCGGGGTAGCGGAGTTTCTGCGCGAGATACAGCGGGAACTGCACGACTACACGTATCGCGCTCAACCAGTACGTCGATACTGGATTGACAAGCCGGGTAAATCCGAAAAGCGTCCGCTGGGCATACCGGTAGTGAAAGACCGCGTAGTCCAGATGGCGGCCAAATTGATATTGGAGCCGATATTCGAGAGGAACTTTGTGAATGGTTCACATGGATTCCGTCCAGGCCTGAGTCAGCACACGGCGATAGATATGATTCGTCGTGGTATTACGTTTGAGCGGCTGACGATGGTAATCGACGCTGATATCAAGGGGTGCTTCACCAACATTCGTCACGACATAGTGGTACGGTTGCTCCGCAGGCGCATCAGTGATGAGCGCGTAATCCGGCTTATTAAGGGCTGGCTTCGCGCGGGGGTGATGGATGCAGGGGTGTACGTTGATTCGGACGATGTGGGTACGCCGCAGGGCGGGGTAATATCTCCGCTTTTGTGCAATGTGTATCTGCATACGTTCGACAAGATGTTTGCGGCGAGCGGAATTTACGGCAAGATGGTTCGTTATGCCGACGACTTCGTGGTGCTGATGAGGGGTGATGCTCGCAGAGCATTGCGTCTCATACGGCAGATGCTTCGACGTCTTGGTCTGGAAGTACACCCCGAAAAGACGAAGCTTGTGAGTGCGCGTAAGGGATTTGACTTTCTGAGCGCTCACTTCCGGTTGCGAGACGTGCGCAAGCGCGGCTCTAAGCTGAGGGCTTCGTGTCGTTTGTGGCCGTCGGACGCGGCACTGGTGCGAATCAAGCAGAAGATTCGGGAGCGAATTGGGAGGCGTTTCAGTCTATCACTCGAAGAGATGATAGGGGAGTTGAATCCTCTGATACGTGGATGGAATAACTACCAGCAGTATCGCACGGGGTGCAATGTGGAGCGAAAGCGCTTCGATTACCTGAATCATTTTGTATGGGACCGCCTTCGAATCTTTCTTAAGCGCAAATACAGCGATCGGTCGCGAGCGGGATGGAGACTGCTTGACAACCGTCCGGTGAAACTGGGCCTTTGTCAGTTCGGCTGAGCGCTGTGGATGTACGACAACGGTAACTGATAAGCACACAGGGAAAGTCGTCGGTGAGCCGGAACGAGGAAAACTCGACTTCCGGTTCGACGAGGGGACCAAAGGAAACGGATTGAGTACGTGGGCGTCACGCCAGACGCTTAATGGACATTGGCGGGTTCGAAAGGACTGAATTCACCAGACGGCCACCGTGCACTGAGGTTCTACTCTACTAGGAGACTGTTGACTACGACCCAAATTTGGACTATATTAAGTCTAAAGGAGGGCACCGATGAAGCTAAGCGAAGCAGTTAAACCTATCAGCTACTTGAAGGCGCACGCGGCGGAGATCGTGCGGGATATTTCTGGGGGGCAGAAGACCTACGTGATAACGCAGAATGGCGAGGCGAAGGCCGTTTTCCAGGATGTCGCACAGTATGAGCGCACGCAAGAAACCCTGGCATTGCTGAAGATGATCGCTCAGAGCGCCAAGAGCCTCAACGAGGGCCGCGTCAAGGCATTGGGCAGAGCATTCAGGGACATTAGGAAACGCATCAAGGAAGCCCGATGAACTTCCGCGTCCACGTTATCGCTGACGGCGAAGATGATATTCTTGATATCTACAACTACATTCTCCTGAATGATTCGGTTGTTGCTGCCGAGTATGTCTTGCGGAAACTAGAGGAGACATGTGTAAAACTTGCCCAGAACCCGGAACGCGGGCATTTTCCTCCTGAGCTTGAACGAATAGGTGTCTCAGAGTATCGTGAGATACACTACAAGCCCTATCTGATTATCTACAAGATTTCAAACCGGGACGTATTCATATACTGTGTTTTGGATGGCAGGCGCGAGCTCCAGGAATTGCTGGAGCGTCGATTGCTAAGGTAATCCCCTCTCTGACTATATTGAGGAGACAGAATCGTGTTCCGTATTTAGACTCACTTAGCAGGGCGATGAAGGACGTTACATGTCTGCACAGAAGTCCGTATCCGGCACTGGTTCGACAGGGGCGCAGGGAGGCCGGTCATTGGGAATGAGTCTGTTTGGACCGATCAGTTTTTAATGCAGGGTACCTGTGGCGTGGTGTTTAGTTCAAGCAGAACTTTCTCCCCTCGTCGAGCATGACCAGATAATTATCAAGCGGGATATAATTGGCCACCGAGTTTCCGGTCCCCAGGCAGTATCCGCCCTGCGGCATGCACCGCTCCAGCGTTCCCCGCACGCGCGAGCGGATGTCCTTTTCGCTCGCGGTACACAGAAAGTCGACATCGATGCCGCCCAGAACCGCTATGCGGTTGCCGTACTTGTCTTTCGCATCGCGTACGTCCTCGATGGTGTCTTCGAACGAATGCTTCGCATCGATACCGACATCACCGATAAGATCATCCATGACAATCGACAGGTTCCCGCATGAATGCAGAAGATACGGCCGCCCGGCATCATGGGCAAGCTTCGCGCAATGCTTATGGACCGGGAACACGTATCGGCGGAGCGAGTCCGGGGGGAGGAGCGGTCCGGTGCGGAAACCCATGTCGTCGGAGCCCCAGATGATTTGTACGCGATCGAACTGGAGCATTGTGCGGGTAATGAAATCACATATCTCGCGCACTTTCTCGTATACCGCCTGTACCAGGTCGGGCTGCAGGTACACGGCTGTACACAGGGTCTCGTAGCCCATCAGCCATGTCAGCCACTCCAGGGCGTGGGCGGTCATGCCGCCGATGACAATCATGTCGTCCGGAAGGTTTATTTCCAGCCATTCAAAGTGGCGCGTGGTGGCCTGGTCATACTCGGGCCACGGGTAGCGCTCGAAATCATCCCATGACTTAATCGGGCCGGTGTCGCCGCTGACAAATTTCCGTCCCTGGGCGCGCGCAAGATCGGCCGTATCTTGGATTGTCGCAGCCTGGGTCTCGAATGTAATCCCGATGTTTTCGGGGCAGGCCATCACATAGTCGTATCCGAGGAACCGCTGCTCGGCCAGGTTCACGCGGTAATCGTAATACGGATCGTTGGGATTGAGGCCCCCGGCAAGCCCGAACCGTTCTGTGATTGCGGCCCTGACCTCGGTGTCGACAATCAGCTCTATGCAGTGCACGCGGCCGGGAGTACGTTCGCGCCGAATGCATTTGACAAAATCTTCACCCGACGGTTTAACCGGCTGTTTGAGAAGCGCGCTTTTCATGGTTGTTTCCTTTACTATTGATGTTACCCTGGCGATTATGCATTTTTATATAAGATAGCACATTTAAGTGATATTATCTTTAGCCGTTGCGACTAAAATGTACCCTAAACGATTATTCAAGAAGCCGTTCAGGCTTCTCCCGCACGGGCATCCGTCGTGGGTCGCCGCGGAGCTTGGGGGTATCAAGCCGTACGTGCGCCAGACCGGGGACCAGTGGCGTCCCCCGTGGCACATATCCTCGCGATGCCTTCTGGACTTTCTCCTTGTGTACATTGCGCAGGGAACGGGAGTATGTACGGTCGGCGATGAAACGTTTGATGTGGGTAACGGCGACCTTGTGTGGATACCGCCCGGCACGCCGCACGAAATGCGGGGCCGTTCACGGACCATGCACTGCGTGTTTGCTCATTTCGACGTGGCCTACGATCCGGCGCGCAGTCACTGGGATGCCCATGTTCCCGGTGGCGTGCACGACCTGTCGGCATATGCCAAGCTCATGCATCCGCCTGTGGATCACCTTGCCGTGGGCGGGTGGCGGGGTAGAATGCAGCTCGCGAACCACGGCGCGATAGGCGAGCTGCTGGCCCGGATCTGTCTGGAGCACCACCGTGACAAGAGCACCTCGGCGCTTTCGCTTTCCGGCATGATGATGCAGGTGTTTGCCGAGATACACAAGGGTCGTTCCGCCGGCGCGCACGTATCGGAGAGCATTCGATGGCAGGAGATGCAGGAGAGCCTTCGCGCGATACAGGATCAGGCCGGCGAGCCGCTGGATATCCGCGCCCGGGCGGCGCGGCTTCGCCTGAGCGAATCGCATTTCCGGAAGCTTTTCAGGGAAACGCACGGCATGAGCGCGCGACAGGTGCATCGCGAGGCGCGTGTCAGGCGCGCGCGGGAGTATCTCATGTACACGCAGCTGACAGTATCAGAGATTGCCGGCAAGCTCGGGTTCAGCTCGGTGCACAGCCTGTCGCGTGCGTTCAAGGCGCTGACCGGCATTTCGCCGCGGCAATACCGGGGCGGAGGGTAGGCGGGCGCCGGAGTGTCGGGGGATTGGTGTTTGAGCTACGCTTTTGTTTCCAGTTGCATGCCGGACGCTATGCAACTCTTCGCTTATGTATATTCTTGCGCGTTTGAGCAAACACATTCGTGCCGGTCTATCGTATGAAAATCGCATTCACGGGTTTGTCGCTTCCAGAGGGCAAGCGCAAGTTCGATGACGATCTGTTTGCGGGCTTTGTCGAGAAATTCCGCCCGGCGAAAGTGTCACCGTACTATTTCGAGTTCGTGGCGGGCGGGTATTTTGGTGCTGACGTCATCGCCGCAACGGAATCGTCAATTCTCGATGTGCTTATCCTCGATATGGAAAAGCTTGAGAACAGGCTCTCCCGCGTGGGGGACAGCGCCGAGCGGGCCGCGCTGGAGAAATGCCTGGCATGGGTGGAAGACCACAGGCCGGTATGCGATATGGTCCTGGACGAACGCGAGACCGCGGTCGTTCGGGGTCTCGGTCTAGTGAGCTTCACGCCGACCCTCGTATATACCACACCGGATCCGGATGCCAACACGGTGTGCCGCGACGGCATGGGCAAGGCCGGCATGATGTTTTTCTATACGGTCGGACCGCAGGAAGTGCACGCCTGGCTCGTACGGAAAAACGCTGATGCGGTCACCTGCGCCGGCAAGATCCACACGCACCTGGCGCAGGGATTTATCAGGGCGGAAATTATCAGCTGCGCCGACATGATGCAGTGCCACAGCATGCAGGATGCGCGCAAGAAGGGCATGACAAGGCTTGTCGAGCGGGATTTCCCGATTCCGGAAGAGACTATTCTCGATATCCGATTTAACGTCTGATTGCCAAAGCCTGGAACAGAACAGCGCGGGATTCCGAAAACCCTCCCTTGTGCCGCACCTTCTATATAATTTGTGAATAGACAAAGGGGGTTTGGGATGTCGCTGAAAAGCCATACCTGTGCTCTTTCCTTTCTGAGCGTCGTGACCGCATCATACGGTCTCGCCATCACCGGTACCGTGACGGATGCCGAGACCGCCGACCCGCTCGCCGGCGCGGCTATCGTAGTGAAGGGCACTACTAATGCGACCACGACCAACGACCTGGGCGAATACACACTCTCTGAAGAGCCGTCCGCGCTGCGACACCGCATGCCGCCTTCAGATGCTCTGAAAAGGGGTTCTGTTGATGTTTATGCGGTCGGCGGGCGACGTGTGCACGAGAATGTCCGTGTAGACAATCTGCCGCGTGTGCTGTCGCTGTCGCCGGGCGGAATCTATCTGGTCGGCTGTCACGGGAGTGCGCGGTACTGCCGGATTATAGCGGGAAAACGCCTGGTGAGCACCCCCGACGAACCTGCTTCTCGCGGATTGGCTCTCCTCGCGAAAAGCGCCGGACCGAGTGTCACACTGGTATTCAGCAAGAGCGGGTATGTGACGCGGGAAATCGATGCTGCGTTCGGGCAGACGGTCGATATTGAGCTTTCTTCCGATCCGCAGGCCGGCGACAAGCCCGGCACGCACAACACGGGTCCATCAGGAACACTTTCGCCATATGCCGGCCCGGGCACAATCACCACGGATGGCGCCGAGTACGGGGGCTTCACCCATGAAGGGACTGTTACTATTGATGCCGACAATGTTGCGCTTCGCAATTTCATGATCGACGGAGGGCACTACTGTATACGAATTGTTGATGGCCATTCCGGGATTGTCATTGAGGACGGCGAGCTGTATAACATGGCAAGCTGCGGCATTCTCGGGATGGGTTTCACCGCTCGAAGGCTCTATATCCATGACAGCGAGGGTGACGGGCTCAAGGCGCAGGGAACGGGCGGGCCGGTACTTGTTGAATACTGCTTCATCGAAAAGCTCGGCACGGGCGCCGATGCGCACGCCGACGGGAACCAGACACGGGGCGGATCGGACATTACGTTCCGGTTCAACAACATCTACATGCCCAATCCCGGCACGCCCAGCTATCCGGGAGCCCCGTACAAATCAAATGCCACCTTTATGCTCCAGCTCAGCATCAGCAATTTCGTAATCGAAAACAACTGGTTGACCGGAGGGAACTACTGCATCTACAGTTCCGGCGGCGTCTCGGTGAGAAACAACATGTTTGGGCGGCACAACGGGGGATGGCCCGACAAGGTTGATCTGCGGATTCGCAACGGTACGTTCGATGAATGGTCGGGCAATGTCTGGGAGGACACCGGGGAGCCGTGCCCATGACAAGGACAGCAGGAATCGGGTGCGTATTGCTTGCCGGCATCCTCCTGCCGATTCTGGCGGGAGACGATGCGACCTACGGCGACGTTGTAGTAGCCGAGAGAGTCCTGCAGACCGACCTTCCTGCCGCATTCATGCGCACGATATAGACCCCGTCCGCCAGATCGCCCGTGGCAACGGCAACGCGGCCGGAAGCATTCCGAGTCCTCACGCGCGCAAGCTGTCTTCCCTGCATGTCCGAGACGGTGACAACGGCTTCGCCGGGGGACACGCCGCCGAGCAAGAGCGTGATTTCTCCGCGTGCCGGGCTGTAGCGCGCACGTTCCAGCGTGAATGCCGCGCCTTTTTCGCGATGCTTCTGTCGCGAAGCGGTCCAGTCTTCCCTGGGCCCCGCGCCGCCGGCTTCAGGTACGGCTGCAAGAAGGTCCGCGCATTCGCTGAAAGAGCGTTCGGTGGCAAGATCGCTGTCAACCGTCCCGTTGGCCTCCTGCCCTCCCTGGTCCTGGAAATCGATAAAATCTCATCCGCCGTTCCACTGCCAGAAAACGCCGGCATCGCTGGGCACGTGATAGGCGTTCCTATCAAAGAGGATCTCGTTGTTGGCCCAGAAATGGTTCCGCTGGGCTTCGCCGCCGTCACATACCACTCCATTCGCCCCCGAGTTGCCGTCGTGGGTGATATGATTGTCGTGTACGTAAATATTGTATGCCATGGCATAGATACCGCGGTCCGTCCATTCCGAATGGAACCCGTCCTGGTCGGGATCGTAGCGGAACGGCTGGTTGATGATCGCGATGCCGTTGCCATAGCTCTCGTGCACCTCGACGACATTGTTGTACACTTCGACGTTGCGCGATGCCGATACAGAGAGCTGACCGTTATACAGCCAGCGGGGCCATTCATACGTGCCGCCGTCCCGGCATACATTGCAGCGAATGACAGCGGTGTCGCTTACCTCATGGAATATGCCCTGGTGTGTATTGTGCTCGGCGAGATTGCCTTCGTAGAGGACATGAACGTTTGATAAATCGCACCACAAGCCCGAGCCGTGATTGTGGTGGGCATAGTTGCTCCTGATAACCAGGCTGTCGGTCCACATGAATTTCGTACCGCCGGCTTCCCATCCCCCGCTGTATCCCTGATATCCGTTATAGCAAATCTCGTTGCCGTGGACCAGCGAGCCGGACCCGAGAAGGGAGTGTGGCGAAAAGTACTCGGGATGCGCATCCTGGGTCGCCAGGTTAACGGTCAATCCGCCCCGTACCTTAATGCCGATCTGTCCGTTATGATGGACATAGCAGCCGGCTATCTTGCAGATGCCGGTCAGGTAGACCGCGGCGCCGTGGTTATACCTGAGCTCGCAGTCTTCCACGATCCAGCCGCCGGGCTTGTCCTGCCACCCGCTCCCGGACCCGGGATCGTACTGGATAGCGCCGAATTGCGAGCGCACCGCGTATTTCTCCACTACCAGATTACGGATGGTGACATTTTCGGCGCTTTCGCTGTGGAACGCATGCATGGTGACGCCGATTTCCATGGTATGCTCGCCGGGATCGTCGCCCATGTACACGCGATCGTTTGCATAGTCGAAGTACCACGTGCCGGGGCCCACCGCGCCCAGGCTCAGGACCTGCTTGAGGAACTCGTTGTCCATGAACAGATCTTCGGGGTATATGCATGCGGGGTAATCATCGGTGCACCCGCTTCCCTCGGGATTCTCCTGGGTCTGCCCATCGTGATACCACCGGCCGCCGTCCTGCTGCCAGTCTTCGAGCACCCGGGCGCCGCTCATGATGGCGCCGTATTCGCCGATAAAGGTGTTCCCGGATTTGGGTTCGACCGACTGAAGCCGATGTGTTCCTTGTTCGAGCACGAACACGGTAGTGCCGGGATTGGCATTCACGGCGCTCTGGATATTGTCGCCAACAGCGACAGTGACTGTATCAGCACCGGCAAGACCGGCAAGGAATAGAACGGCTGTCAGACAGGAAGGCACAGCGCGCGGGAAGCGCGCACGAAGGTTGTTCATCATCTCCCCCAATGATTGGAAGCAATTCTCGCACACGAAACGGAGCAGGGTCCTTTCTTATAATATAACGCCGGCAACCGGGAAAATGGGGGATGATCTGGCCGGCATGAATATCCTGCTGGTGTCGGCCTGCTTCGGCCTGTCAAATATCCGCTTTTTCCAGTCAAGCGGGGACCTCCCCAATACCGGAGGAGCTTCATTTGTTTTTCGTGTGCCTGCCCGGGGGCGTGCACCGGCGGCGTGATCGTTTATATATTCCTGTTAGCGGCGTGTATTGACAACCTGTTTCCCGCAAGCGTACGAATGAAGCTTCAGAGACGACGTACCATTGAAGGCGATCTTGTTGTCGGCTGGTTGAGTTTCTTTGATGTCTGGGCGCGTCTTGCTCCGCGCAAAGACAAGAAGATCTTCATCATCGGCCTGCCCAAGACCGCGACCACGTCGGCGCATTTCGCCCTGCAGAAGGCCGGGTTCAAGGCCGAGCATTTCCCGTATCGCCTGGTCAACTACCACAACGGCGATCTGGTGCTGAACAGAAAAGACCTCGATTATCACGATGTCGTCTCGGATCTGCCGGTGGCCGCAAGCGTGGAAACGCTTGTCCGCCTCTATCCCGATGCATACTTTGTCTATACCAATCGTGACAAGCAGAAATGGCTCGACTCCTGCCGCCGTCATCCGTGGCCCCTCGAATGCATACTGCATGCCGACCTGGCGCGGAAGGTCGGCCGGTATTCGGATTCTCTGGTTGTGTTCCGGGCCCTCATGAACAACATCCAGAAGCTCAAACTGCTTCACGAGAAAGTACTCGGCTCGAGCATATTCATCCCCGAGGTGTTCTCGGCGCACTACGATGCCTACGACCAGAAGATTCGCCGTCTGTTCAAGGGAAGACGGTTCATCGAGCTGAATATCGCCGACGGTGTCGACACCAAGGAACGTCTCGGCGAGTTCCTCGATCTTGACATGGCCGGATCGTTCGAGCACAAGGACTGCTTCTATACTTGGTTTTTCAAGAAGCTCGCCGACAGGGCCGGGTGGGACCGGATCCTCGGCATACGCCGGGAGTATCGCGAACGGTACCTGGCCCGGCAGTCGCCGCCCCCGCTCAAATCGTACGCAGCATAGCGCGGTCGGGGCGCGCGCAGCCCCGGCAGGGCGTGCAAAGCATCCGCCGGAAAAACAAGCGGGCCTGCTTCCACGGAAGCAGGCCCGCTTTCATATTCGCGTGGCGCACAGGGCCGGCCTATTCTTCGGGCTCCGGCTCCGGCGTTTCGTCGAGCTCCTCGAGTTCCTTCTGGAGCTTCTCCATTTCCTCGTCGAGCTCTTCGACCTTCTCGACTTCCTTCTCGACAGCCTTGGCGGCTTCCTTGGTCCCGGCCATCTTCTGGGCCTTGGCCAGCGCGTACTCGATATCGTCGCGCACGGTGAGGGCATCCTTGGAGAAGAACACGCGCCGCGAGTGCTCGTCAAAATACAGCAGGTCCTTGTGGATCTGCCCGCGGAGGTTCTGCTGCGGCGTGTGCAGGCTGTCTATTTGCTTGACAACAAGGGACGTCTGCGTGGTGAGCGCCAGCTGCTTGGCGTTCGCGGCCACGCCGTGGTAGTCGTCGCGATGCGCGCGGTACTTCTCTGCCCGCGTTGCTTTCTCCGCTTCGGTGGGGGCGACATACCGGCTGATGCGCTCGAACGCCGGGTTCAGCACGGCGACCGCCTGGTCGTACTGCTTCTGCATCATCAGGCAGTACGCCTGCAGAAGCTGCGCTTCGCATTGCAGCGGCACTTTGTCGGTTGTCTGTTCGAGGTCCTTGGCGGCGCTCATGCAGTCGACCCACTGCTGCGCCTTGAGCGCGGTCCATGCGAGCCCGAGGAGCGCATCTTCGTAGAAATAGCTTCCCTTGGGCACCCGCCTGAGCGCGCTGACCGCCTTTGACAGGGCGCGCTCCTGGCCGCCGAGCCCTTCGTAGAAAATGTAGCCCAGAAGCACGTAGGATCTGTTGGCGATTTCCTTCTCGGCCTCGCTCTTGGCGATTGCCTGGATCGAGTTGTCGAGCGCCTCGATGGCAAGGTCCATGTTGTTGGAAAGCACGTGCGCGACAGCGGCCGAGTGCTGGGCGAAGATGTACTCCGGATGCGTTTCGGGAATAAGCGAGAACAACTGCAGGGCCTTCTGGTACTGGTCCTGCCGCAGGTGCGATTCGCCCATGATATAGAACGCGTGGTACTTGAGAGAGTCCTGGACCGTGGGCTTGTTGAGAAGAGACATCTGCGCCGCAACCTGATCGTCATTGTCGTTACGGTAGTGAATGCGCATGAGTCCGAGGTCGGCGTAGGGCACGACATTGCTCCGCGGGTAGTTCTTCTTGGTTTCTTCGTAGCTTTCCACCGATGCCGCGCGCATATCCATCTTTTCCTGGCACCGGCCCAGGTAGTAGCTGACCCAGTCATTCTTGAAGAAATCGGGGAACTCGGCCAGGATGCGTCCGAAAATAAAGAAGGCATCCCAGTATTTGCCGGCCCAGAACAGGGACAGGGCGCGGTTGTACAGGTCGTTGGGCGCGAGGCTTGCCAGCCGCGCCATTTTGCGCGCATAGATTTCCTCGCGATGCTTGCCGATATCCGATCGGAAATAGAACGTATGCGTGGTGGCTTCATCGTCGTTGAGCATGTTCATGTACTGATACAGTACCTGGAAATCGCGGCCGTTGTTGATGGTTGGCACATTGACCCCGCCGGCCAGGCCCCAGTAGTCCGATCCGATCTGGAAATACGCGTTGAACATCCTGAGTATCCAGAAGCCGAGACGTGAGTTGAAATCGAACTCGATTGTCTTGCTGAGTGATTTTGTTTCGCCGCTGGCGGCGGTCTCGAAGAAATCGTCGGCCTTGGCCAGGAAATCCTTGATGTCGACATCGATGCCGGCTTCAATACGTTTTTCCCAGATGTGCGCCAGCCAGGATGCCCGGATATTGCGCGCATAGGAGACATCGTTGATTTTCGGGGCCAGAAGGTTCTGACCGGTCACGCCCACCAGATGATCGCCTATGAGCGGATGGCGGATGAGGCGGTACGTGATGCCGGCATCGATGCCCACGCCCGGCGCGGGCGCATCGCCGAAATTGGTCATGTAGGCAAGCGTGAGGTTGGCGCCCACACTCAGCCTGTTGATCGGGTTGATGGCGTACGAAGCCGCGAAGAAATGGTTCTGATTGCTTTTGGTCTGGCCGGTCTTGGAAATGGAGCTGCCGTCCCACACGGCGACATCGACATCACCGCCGTGCTCGCCGAGCCACGTGAATCCGGCCGACTGGTACAGGCCGATGGGCACGGTGGCGCCCATCTCCCACAGCCGGAACGAGTTTGCCAGCACCATGGCAAACGCTCCGCGGGCGCTCACGTAGTTTTCCTCTGTCATGTATGCGGGGTTGTTGATAGGGGAGTGGCTCGTAAGCAGATCGCGCCATCGCTGGGTTACCACGAATTCTCCCGGAAGACCGTCCGCACGCACGACCGCCATCAGGCCCGCGAGAAGCAGGCACGTTCCCCCCAAACGCACTTCAACCCAGTCAAACCGTCTCATAGCTCCTCTTTCTTTTTTATAGGGCATCACTCAAGCCGCGCGCCGAGATCCTTGCCGTCAGTGCCCTTAATTTTGCAGCACAATTTCGGATTGGGCCGGAAATTCAGCTTGCTCCGCGGGGCGATGAAAGCAGGATCAAACGAGAAATTCCCGTCCGGGACCTCTTTCCACGTCCTGAGGTTTTTGTAGAAATTGTTCTTGGAGATTTCGGATTTCAGGGACTCCTCGGACAGTTTCAGGCCGAACCGCTCGTTATGCGCGATAGTATTGTTCTCGATGATAATGTTGGATGCGCCCCCGACGGCTATGCCGTGGTTCGCGTTGAACGCGATGGTGTTATGGTTAACTGATGCGATAGTCGAGCGCACGTCCCATCCCTGGATGCCGGATGCGCGGTTGAACGCGATAATATTGTCCTGGATTCTGGGGAGGTGACGGACCACGATAATGCCGGTCTGCCAGTTCCGGATGATACGGCATTTCTCGATGATATTGCCCGCGGCATTGGAAAACACCCCGATGGTGCCGTTGGTGACTACGAAACCCGAAAGCGCGCAGCTCTTGCCCAGTGTCACCACGGTCCCCCGGCCGTTCCCGTTGATTGTCGCGCCGTAGAGCGCCCGGGAAACCAGCGCGACCCCGGATTTGACAAACACGTGTTCGCGGTACACGCCGCGCTCGACATACACGGTGTCGCCAGCCTTTGCTTTCACCATGGCCTGGCTGATTGTTGGAATGCCCGCCGAGGGCACCTTGATTGTTGCACCGGCCAGGATGGCCGCCGGCACGAACGCCGCGATCGCCGCGGCCCTGCACACTGCCCGAACGCCCCGATTGTGCTGCATGCTCATGACTGACTCCCGTTCTGCTCGTTGAGACACTAATCCCCCAGACGCGCGCCGAGATCCTGATTGTCGGTCCCCATGTTGTGACACCGCGAGCCCTTGGCCAGCTTGAAATTCATTTTGCGCGGCGCGACAAACAAGGGATCGAACGCGAAATTGTCAGATGGAAACGACTCGAATATCTCGGTGTTGCCGAAGAAACAGTTTCGCCGCAGGGTCACTTTTACTTGCGGCTCGACTTTCATCCCCATCTTTTCGTTGAACGCGAGGATATTGTTTTCGAGGAAAAGCTGGGAGTTGCCGCCCAGGGATATGCCGTGGTTGCCGTTATAGGCGATCGTGTTGTGCGCGACCGCCGACACGGTCGAGCGCACGTCCCACCCCTGGATACCGGAACCCTCGTTGTACACCACGACATTGTCTTCGATAGTGGGCAGATGCCCGACGCACATGATGCCGGTTTGGGTGTTGCCGTGCACGAGGCACTGAATGATACGGTTGCCGTGCCCGCCGGAATAAACGCCGATTGTTCCCGATGATACGTCGAATCCCACGAGCGCGGCGTTATTGACAAGCGTTATTACTTTTTCCGCGCCGCCGCCGTCGATCCGCGCCCCGAACCGCTCTTTGGAGAGGAGCGTTATGCCCGATCCCACCGAGAAGCTTTCGCGGTACACGCCCTTGGCAACGAGCACGGTATCGCCTTTCTTGGCCTTCGAGAGCGCGCGCCCGATATCAGGATGTTCCTTTGACGGTACCTCAAGGGTGGCGCCGCGGGGGGCGAACGAGAGCGCGAGGACCAGAAATGCGGCCAGGCAAAGCCTACACGAGTGAGAAACATGAAGGCACATGGGCCTGATTCCTTTCGGCTGGCTTACTCGATTAAATCCGGAAAACGTTGGCGTACTTGGCGCTTTGCCTGCAGATAGAACAGTGTTTCCCGATGGAAAGCACTTTCGATTCTCCTTTTTTTAATCTAATTGAGTGCTTGCGCAAACACAAAGGATACCGTAGAAATCCGCAATTCAAGCGTCCACATATACTTGGTGCGCATGGAGCGCTTAAAGGTTCGAATGCGGGCGCATCGGGCCGTGAGGGGGGCCGCAGGGCGAAAGAGCGTGGCGGCGCGGCAGACCATGTGGTTGTCGGTTCTTCAGTTACGCGCACGGTTTATTGGAAATGCTTTTATGGATTAATTAGATTTATGATAGACCGGCGGACGAACGCGCCCGGCGAGGTCTTTTTACCGGTAAGGAACGGTGTATGGTCAGAATCGCGGCATATGGCAGTATCGTTGCGGCAGTCGGGGCGGGCCTGTTTTCGTGCAACCTTTTCAGCCCCACCGAAGATTACCGTCATGCGGAACGCTACGGTCCGAAATCGATGGTCCAGGAGGGAAAGCTTTGCATGCGCGATTCCGACTGGGAAACGGCCATTGACTGGTTCGACATGGCGCTCGACGAGGATTCCAGCCTGTCGGAGGCATATTTCTATAAAGGTAAGTGTATTCTTCGTCTCAGCGATGTTGATCTCAATGATGTGTGGACCGATATCAACCCGAACCGTCCGGACACCAATTCGGTTCCGTTTCTGTTTACGCTCCCCTCCGGGCGGAGCCTCGATGAAGACGTGACTATCAGGCAGGACCTGCGCGCCTACTGGCGCTCGGTCGACCCGTCAGCCACCGCCACATCAATACCCACGCTTCTCGATTCGGTGTATCTCGAACGGAAGCGGATGTACGATGCGGTCTGCAGCGCCATCGGGCTTCTGGAGTACATCCATTATAATCCCGGCAAGATGGACGGTGAGATTGTTCGGAAGCAGTACGAGAGCGACTATCTGGTCGAGATAACGGTGAAGGCCGTGCTCAGCCTGGTCGACCTCAATTATAACGATTCGCTGGAATGGGGCGGCGAGGAGCAGAAAGCGTTTCGCCGGCTGGTCCAGGACATCCCCAGTCTCGAGCCCGACAGCATGGTGCTCGACAGCCTGAAGCAAATCTCGAACGATCCCAAAGACATCAACAAGGCCATCGATTCGCTGCTTTTGAAGCTCAATCAGGCCGACACGAGCTACAATAATTTTCATCGGGAGCTCGTGGAGGCAGAGGAAGAGACCGATGCCATCGACAGCGACATGGCCAAGCCGCTTGGCGACATTATCGGGGATCTTCGCCGGGTCGCTCCTTTCTATTATTATAACGATTTCGCCGACAACGACTCCGACTGGTACGACACCGACCAGAACGGCAGGGTTGACCGGATGATCTGGATCGACTGGGACGGCGACGACATGATCGACATCACGGCAAACAACACCGGCCATATCGGCGATGATGCCCACCGGCAGGCCTATCCCGCCTGGTACGAGGATATCGACGATGCCGATGCCGATTACCACCGGTTCATCTACAAGGGGCCGTACACGCACGAGTTCATCGCGGGCGACTGGGGTGTCGACGAAGAGATCCTTGACGGGTACGACAACGATGGCGACGGGCTTACCGACGAAGACTCGCGCGTGGCCGCGGATTCGCTCGACGATGACGGCGACTATTACGACACCGATCCCTCGGAAGGCGATCCTGAAATCGACAGCAGCCGTCACCCGATGGCGTGGACCAGCACGGCCGACCTGAGCATCGATTTGACCGGCGGCACCGGGGCATGGGACACCGTGCATGTAGACTCGCTGTTCGCGGCAACGTACGACAGCCTGTACGAAGCGATCTACGGTATCAACCTTTTCGACCCGTCCGCAAGAACGGCCAAATACAAGATACCGGTGTACAGGGGCCGCGACTATCCCGGGGAATTCACGGGCGGTGACTACGGCATGGATGAAGAGTGGTTTGACGGGGTCGACAACGACGGTGATGGACTGATAGATGAGGATGTCGGTGAGGCGATCCCGGATTCATCGTTGCGGCAGATAATAATCCAGAACCAGTAGGCGAGGCGTGTTGCCCGGAACCAAGCAGAGGAAACAGCGTATGACAGTGAGAGCGGCGGTCGGCATTGTAGGCGCACTTCTGGCTGCAAACGCGGTGGGGAGAACGTATCCCCGCGGGCCGAACTATGACGGTGTCCGGTCGATGGGCATGGGGAACACGACGGTTGCGGTGACAACCGACCGCACGGCGGTGTTTCACAATCCGGCCGGCCTGGGCCTGCTCAAAGACAAAGTGGACATCTCGGTATCGCCGCTGGTAGCGTCGGCCGACGGCGAGTTCGTGCGGCTGATCAAGGCGCTTACCGAGCAGGGGCACAAGCTGAGCGATATCGCGCTGATCGATTCCACGCTGATCGACACGATCAACGCGCTCGACGGGTACTGGATGGGAGTGCAGTACATACCGGAGTTTACCGTTGCGAAAAAAAACCTCGGGTTCGGCATGTACACGGTCTGGCCGGTGGGTCTCCGGGTCGAGTCGGGGCATTTCATCCCCAAGCTCGCCGTCCGCGGCGAGCGCGACCTGGTATTCACCTGGGCGGTGGGTGTCCCGCTCCGTCACGACAACCATCATTTCGGCATCTCGCTGGAATATGTCCAGCGAACGCCTGTTGAAGAGACGGTCGCGACCTACAGCGAAACGTTCATTCTGACCGATGATATCAAGAAGCGTCCGCTGGGCGTGCTGGGTGATTTTGCCAACACCCAGCGCGGCGCCAGCTTTGACATCGGGTTCATGCATGACTGGAGCGGGTTCCGCCTCGCCTGGGACATCAAAGACATATTCGGCGTGGTGGGCGGGGATATCGTGTTCCCGCCGCAGCTGGATGTAGGGTGCGCGTATTTCTTCCCGCAGCTCGAGGAAGTCAGGGCGATACGGAACCTCATTGTCGCGATGGAGTTCTCAGACCTTGTCGGCTTTGATTCGCGCAGCGGCCGGTACGAGCAGTTTGCGAAGAAAGTGCATTTGGGCGCCGAGCTGGACATGCATTATGTGGCGCTGCGGCTGGGCTTGAGCCAGGGCTATCCTACCGCCGGCATCGGGTTGAACCTCGGGATGGCGAGCCTCGACTATGTGTATTTTACCGAGGAGATGGGGTATTTCGCCGGGCAGCTTCCCAGGAGCATGCACGTCCTCTCGTTGAGCTTCGGGCTGCGGGTCGCACCCAGGGAGGGCCTGGAAATCGGCGGGCCGGACATCGAGGAACCGCTTCCGGAAGAAAGCCCGTAGGCTGCGCGGCCGGCAATGGTCACGGGCACGGGAATAGACATCGTTGACATACAGAGGATCGAGCGCCTCATCGGGCGGTACGGCGATCATTTCCTTAACAAGGTGTTTACCGCCGCGGAAATCAAGTATTGCCGCTCGCGCGCGCGGCCTGGACCGCATTTCGCCGGACGGTGGGCCGCCAAGGAGGCTTTTTACAAGGCCCTTCCGGCATCGTGCCAGGCGCGGGCGACGTGGCGTGCGATAGAGATTGTTCCGGTCCCGGAGACAGGGGGGAGACCGCGGATTGCCGTTGTTTCCGAATCGCTCGGCCGGGAGCTCGCCAGCGCGGGCATAGCATCGTTTCACGTTTCGATAAGTCATGAAAAAAGCGTGTGCGTGGCCATGGTGATAGCGGCGTGAACCGTCAGGCCGGGGCGGGGAGGATACGGGTTGCAGTTGCAGGCACATAATCCTATAATAAAAGGCAGGCATTGACCGTCCGGTTTGGACGCGATATTTTCATCCAACAAACCAAGCAGCCGTGCGCGGAAACGACGCGGAAGGAACTATGAGCATTATTCGAACCCACGCAAGTGTTGTCTGGCTGGCCGGAATGGTCCTGGCCGGTGTATCGACCGCGTATGCCCAGGGCGAACTGTTTGACGGGGGAGGGATGGGTTCTCCCGCGCCGTCCGATGCAACGCAGTCGAGCGGCATACAGAACGCCGTGCTCGAGGGGATACAGTTGTCAAGCGAGCAGGGGCAGGAGTCGCACGAGAGGATTATCACGTGTTATTTCATTTTTCGCGACAAACCGACGAGCTATTTCTACGAGGCCAAGCCCAAGGAGAACAAGCTCGTTTTCGAATTCAACGACACCGAGACCGGTGTTTCGCCCATTCCCTCTATGCAGGAGAAGCCGATCCAGGGATTCCGCGTAGAGCCCACCAAGGTCGACGTGAACGCTGAAGTCAAGGGCCTGACGCCCGAGTGGCACGACGTGGTGAAGGTCTCGTTTTTTCTCGATGCAATCCCCGAGATTACGGTAAAGGACGAGTACAGCGTTATTTCGTTCAGCTTCACCTGGACCACGGATCCCGGCAAGGTCAAGGACTATGTCCAGGTTGATGAGGGCCGGCGCAACCGGGCGCTTCTGTTCGCCATCGGCGGCGGCGTAGGCGCGGCGGCGGCCGCGGGCGTGGTCTGGTATTTCCTCCAGGATACCGAAGAAAAGGACGAGGAAACCGAGTTGAGTATCGAAGACCTTCCTCAGCACCCGCCGCCGCAGAACCCCAACTGACCTTTCCGGCTTATTGCGCCGGCCGCCACACGGCGCGGCGCTGTACGTGAAGTGTGTCCGGAACCGCGCGGGGCGGGCCGCGTATCTTGGTTTCGCAGCATACTATACGTATTTTTCTGTTTATGTTCCTTGGCCGAGCCCCTGCGGGCCGCGCAGCGCGGTGCGGCGTGCGGTGACGGGGGCGGGCATTCTTTCCGCGAGGTGTACGCGATACCATGATTCGATTACGCGGTTTTCCTGTCCGGTACGCTGCCCCCGCGGTCCTGGCATGCGCCCTGGCCGTGTCCGGCGCCGCGGATGAGAGCCTGGCGGTATTCAAGCTGGGCCAGCGTTTCTTCAGCGACAGCCTTTACAATCTTGCGCTCGAGCAGTACCAGAAGTACCTGGGCATGCGCGGCCGCGATCCTGAAAACGATCCTGCCGCGTATTATCATGTCGCGCAGTGCCACGACGGCATGGAGAACATGCGCAAGGCCGCCGAGGCGTACGAGGAATATGTCAAGCTTTTTCCCAGCGAGTCGAATGTCATGGATGCCATGTACGCGGCGGGCCGCGCCCGCCGCGAGGTGGGTGACTACAAAGAGGCATCCGACTGGTTCTATGCTGTCTGGAGCAGGTTTGTCGGAAGCGCGCTGGCCCGGACTGCTTTGTTCGAGGCGGCCGCGTGCGCCGAGAAAGACAAGAATCCCGAGCGTGCGATAGAGCTGTACGGCATGTTCCTCGCCAAATTTGAGCGTCACGACAATGCCCGGCAGGCGTCGCTGGCGCTGGCATCTCTGCATATCGCCCAGAAAGAATATTCGCAGGCCGAGGGCATTCTCGAGGACATCCCCCGGCAGTGGCAGTCCGACAGGGTGTATTCCGCGCGCGTGACCTACTACCGGGCCCTGCTGCACCAGAAAATGCAGAAGCATGCGCAGGCCGCGAAGTTCTATCGCGCCATGATGCAAAGCGGTGTCGAAGGGTTTCCGGAGGAGCGACGCGCATACGAGGACTATGTGGATTTCCTGGTCGCGGCGGAAAAGTACGGAGAAGCGCTTCCGGTGTATGCGAAGCTGTTCGCGGTGCTGAAAAAAGAAGGGGCCCGTCCCGGCCACGATCGCATATACGAATGGGCGGAGAGCGCGCGACGTTCCCACAACTACGATGTTGCCGAAAAGGCCTATCGCCGTCTTCTGCTGGAGTACCCCGACACAATATCCGCCAATCTCGTGAATTACCGCATCGCCGAATGCCAGGTCGGCACGGACGACTTTCCCCAGGCAATCGAGACACTCCGGCGCATTGAGTCATCGGGCACGGCCGATGAATACGCGGCGCGCGCGGTCGCGAAAATTGGCGATTTGTATTTCAGCAGGGAGCTGTATCCGAGCGCGATAGCGGCCTATCGGCGCTATCTCGAGCTTTCCGACCGGGACGACAAGGACCGTATCCTGTATCGCATCGGCAAAATTTACCAGGAGAAATACGAGCGGTACGGGGCGGCGTTGCGTGAGTTCGAAAACCTGCTGAAATGGTATCCGGCAAGTTCATACTATTCGCGCGCGGTGCTCGCTATCGCCGAATGCTACGAACGCACGGATGAGCTCCGCTCGGCGATACGCCAGTATGAATTCCTGATTGAATCGTCCGCCGACGAGAAACTGGTCGCGGAGGCGAAGAAACGCGCGACGTACCTGACGACTTTTCGCATACGCAACGCGGAGGCGGCGGCCTACAAGTTCGCCGAGCTCATGCGCAAGAAGCCGGAGGATATCAGCGAGCTCGAGCGTCTGCAGGTGGCTGCCGCGATTTACGAGAAAGACCTGAAAGACTTTACCAAGGCGCTGGAGACCTACCAGCGCATTCGGGAGCTTGAGGCGGCGCCGGCCGACTCGGTCCGCGCGCACATACTGCACGGCCAGGCGCGGGTATACCAGCGCCTGCACGAAAAAGCGGCCTACGAGAACGATACGCAGACGGCATCGCACGCCAAAGAACAGGCGCTTCTGTTGTATCGCGAGATCCTCGAAAAGCATCCGGGCGCATCCTCCGCCGATGATGCCGCGTTCCGTGTCTTGGAGCTCACCAACCCCAATATCGCCCAGTACGAGCAGTTTCTCGAAACCTTTCCCCAAAGCGCATATCTGCCGGAGGTTCTGTTCACTATTGCCAAGCACTACGAGAAGCGCTCGCGGGATGCGGGGGAGCGGTTCAGCGAGAAAGCGGTCGCATCGTACCGCCAGATTATCGAGAAGTTCCCGTCGAGTGAACACGCATCGCCGGCGTTGATGGGGCTTGCGCGCAATTATCTCGTGCTCGGCGAGCTGGATTCGGTCGAGAGCACGCTCGCGATGCATCTCGAGCGTTATCCCGGTTCCCCGCTCGAGCCTGAGGCGTATTTCACGAAAGGCCTTGTGGCGAAACGGCGCGGGGATTTCGAAGCGGCCGCCGATATTTTCAAGCAGGTCTTGTATCGCTACCCGTTCAGTCCGTTTGCGGCATCGGCGCGTTTCGAGCTGGCCTTTGCCGAATTGGAAACCGGCCAGGTGTTTGAGGCGCTGAACAATTTCCGTCTGTACGAGCAGGGCCGGCCCGAGGGCCCGCGCGCGCTCGCGGCCCGATACGGGATTGGTACGTGCCTGCTGAAAATAGGCAAGGAGGACGAAGCGACGGCCATTCTCAACGCGCTGCTGTCCGAGAAACTGTCGGAATCGCTCGCCGCGGATGTCCACTATGCCCTGGGGCAGCTTGCCGAGAAGGACGGTGAAACGTTTGATGCGCTGAACCACTACAAACAGGCGCTTCAGAGCAAGTCGTTCACGCGCCAGGGCGATGTGCTGGCGCATATGGGGAAGATGTATTTCGAGAGCAGGGTGTACGCGGATGCCGCCGATGCGTTCGAACGCGCGCTGCCGCATGCGAGCTCGAAAGCCGACAGTATTGATATCGCGACCCGTCATATTACATCGCTGATCATGAACGGAAAGGTCAAGAAGGCTGACCGGCTCGCGAAAGACCTGACCCGGGAGTTCGGCAAACTGCCCGCCAGCATGGCCGAGATCGTGTACTACGAGGGCGTGCATTATCTGGTCGAGAAGGAGTACGACCGGGCAATCAAGCGGTTCGAGTATATCCTGGCCAAGTACGATGCCACCGGGCGGGCGGACGATGCCGCCTACCAGATCCCGCTGGCGCATTTCTATGCCGGCCAGAAAGAGGATGCGCTCAAGCTTTTCCATGAGTTTCCCACCCGGTATCCGCAGAGCGAATATGTTCCGCTGTCGTATTTCAAGGTGGCGATGCTGTACCACGGGCAGAACGAGTTCGCGCAGGCCGCGGAGTTCTTCACCAAGGCCGTCGACCACGAGAAGAGCGATGCCAAGACGCGGTTCCGTTCGGCCTACAACGCGGCCGTCGCCTACCAGAAGATCTCGTCATGGCTCGATGCGGCGCGGATGTATACGCTGGTACAGAAGGATTTTCCCGGGGAGATACCCGAATCGTCGCTGCATCTCAAAATCGGGTTCTGCCTCATTCAGGCCTCGCGCATCGAAGAGGCGTTGAAGCATTTCGAGAAGGCGAATGTCAATCCCGCTGCCGAGGACAAGCCCGAGATACTGTACTGGATAGCGACCTGTTATGCCAAGCTCGGGGAGTACCAGCGGGCCATCACCGAATACCTGAAAGTGCCGTATCTCTACTCCGGTGTCGGTAAGTGGGGCGTTACCGCGGAGTTCGAGTCCGCCCGTCTGTACGAGCGGCAGGGAGAATACGAAAAGGCGATAACGCTCTATAAAAAGGTGCTCCAGAGCGACGGGGAGCAGGGGCGGTTCGGGCGGCAGTCCAAGGAGCGCATCCAGCGTCTGACCTCCATGATGGCGGAGAAACCATGAACACAAACGACATCCAGGAATTCGCGGCGAACGTTCCCTTGTTCAAGGAGCTGAGCAAGCAGGACCGCGGCGCAATATGCGAAGCCATGATCATGCGCGAGTTCTCCCCCAACGAGGTGATCGTTCACGAAGAGGACGAGGAGACCCAGACGTTTTTCATCATTGCCGCCGGCACCGTACATATCGCCGTGCTGACTTCCGAAGGCAAACAGGCAATCATCGCCACGCTCCAGAAAGGCGACTTCTTCGGGGAAATGGCCATCCTTGACGGCGAGCCGCGCAGCGCATCCGTGATTGCCGCGACGCCGTGCACCCTCCTTATGCTCTACCGCAAGCCGTTTCTCGAGATTCTCCAGAAGTTTCCCCGGATCACCATCGAAATGCTTATGGCCATGTCCAAGCGCCTTCGCCGGGCGAACCGCCACATGAATACGCTTTCGCTCATGAGTGTCTACGGCCGCGTGGCCGAAGTCCTGCTGCAGCTTGCCAGGGACAGCGGCGAGCGGCACGGCGACGTGGTGGTCGTTGCCAACCGGCCCACGCACCAGGCGATTGCCGACATGGCGGGGACGAGCCGTGAGACGGTGTCGCGGGTCCTCTCACAGCTCCAGAAGAAACACTACATTTCCATGGACCGAAACAAAATGGTGATACTCAATGAAGAAAAACTATACGATTAGCATTCCCCGGGCGCGGTTCTGGACGGTCATTGTGCCGCTGGCGGTTCTGACTATGCTGCTGGGAGGGCTGGCCGGCGTGCTTATCGTAGACCGCATGATAATGCCTCGCATCGTGGGCATATCCACGCGCGGTATCGTGGATGTTCCGGATCTTGCAGGTGTCGGCTGGCAGGAGGCGCGCCAGATGCTCTACGATATCGGGCTGCGGCTCCAGATAACCGGCCGGGAGTACAGCGAGGATGCCGGGAAAGGCGTTGTGCTGAGCCAGGTGCCCGAACCCGGAGAGAAGGTCAAAAAAGGGCGCCATATTTGCGTGGTCGTGGGCAAGGGCTCCGAGGTCGCCGCGGTGCCTGAGGTCAAGGGTCTTTCCGAGCGGCTGGCCCGGCGGGCGCTAAGGGATGCCGGGTTCGCCCACCCGGTCGTGCACAAGGTCTGGGACGAAAAGGCCGAGAAAGACCAGGTCGTCGGCACCGACCCGCCGGCGGGCATACGTACCTCCCGGGAACTACCCATCGACGTCAGAATCTCGAAAGGCCCGCGTCCTACTCACGCGAGCGTGCCGAACGTAATTGGCGAGCTGTTGTCCGAAGCCCGTCGTGCGGTCGAGGAGAACGGCCTGAAGATAGGGAACGTGGACTATCGCAGCGGCACTGTCTCGCGTCCGGGAACCGTGATCTCCCAGTCGCATGCCCCGGGAACGAGCCTTCCTCTTGACGGTTCCGTGGATCTCGTGGTGGCGGCCGGCCGGTGATGGCGCGGGGGGCCCGGGCTGGTTACGAACGCCGGGAACCGCCCCGCGCGGCGCATCATCAGGATACCGCCCGCGCAATCGGCGAAGAATTGCACAAACCGACCGGCCGGTATAGCGGCCGGCATGACGTGGACGGGTTGCGCGCATGACACACACTTTGGGCAGGGCCGGTGCCCGGCTCGTGACGGCCTGCATTGCCTGTACGCTTCTGGGCTGCGCGGCGCGCCGGTTCCCGGTCATTCATCCGGTCATGCGGCCGTCGCGCGAGGAACTCGCCCGGCAGCGCGCCGAGGAATACTTTCTCAAGGCACGCGACTACGAGCGGCGCGGCCTGCACCAGATGGCGCAGCATTTCTACGAGATGGCGTATGAGCTCGATTCCGGGTCGGAGATTCTCAAGCGCCTGCTGGCGGAGAAATACGTTTTATCCGGCAAGTTCGCGCCCGCGCTCGTGCTTATCAAGGGGGATCGCGCGCTTGACGAACTCAGCTCCGATGAGCGGCGCCTCGTGTCAAAGCTTTACATGAAGATGGGCCAGTTCGCGCGCGCGGTCGATGCCCTCGAGGGCCTCCCCGATATTTCGCCCGAGGAATACTACACGCTCGGCTTCCTGTACGAGTCAATGGGGCATCTGGACAAGGCGGTGCAGTACTACCGGCGCTACTACGAGACCGATACGGGTCACACGCTGCGGACCGGGCTGAAGATCGCGCAGGTCTTCGCGCGCATGGAGCGATACGACGATGCCGAATCTACCTATGTCACGCTCCAGGCCGAGTTCGGCGAGGAGCAGGCTGACGTGTTCTACGGCATCGGCATGCTGAAACTGGCGCGCGAAGACACGGCATCGGCGCTGGACCTGTTCAAAACCGCGGTAATGGTTGACTCGAGCTATCATGATGCCATGCGCGTGATAGCCCAGATTGCGATCCAGCGGGGCGACTACGAAGAGGCAATCCGGTATCATGAAAAGCTGTATCGCAGCGAAGACCTTCTCAACGAAGTGTACGGGCGGACGCTTGCCCTGCTGTACTACTACAACAAGCAGTACACTCAGGCCGAGGCGCTCTTGAAATCGCTCCTGGCGAAGAACATCGAAGACTACGAGCTGCATTTCTACCTGGGTCTTACGCTCGCCGCGCAGGACAACCAGGAGCTTGCCGAAATTGAATTCGAGAAAGCCGTTGCGCTGGAACCCGGTTTCGCCGACGGCTGGCAGCATTTGTGCTATCTGGAGCTGCGGCGAAAGAAGCCCGAGGAGGCCCTGAAAACGGCGCGGCGTTTCGCGAAGACCCTTCCGGAATCGCCGGATGCCTGGCGCACTCTCGGGTATGTCCTCAGTTCCAACAAGGAATATCCCGAGGCGATCAAGGCCTTGAGCAGGGCGGTACGCATGGATTCGCTTGATGCGGCCGTATGGTTCGATCTGGGGGCCGCACAGGAGCGCAACAAGGAGTATGACAATGCCGCGAATTCGTTTCGCACGGCGTTGCGGCTCAATCCCGAGGACCACGCGGCGGCCAACTATCTCGGCTACATGTGGGCGGAGCAAGGTGTTCGACTCGACAGCGCCAAAGTCCTTCTGGAGTTCGCACTGAAACGGGAGCCGGACAACGGCGCCTATCTCGATTCGTATGCGTGGATCCTTTTCAAGCTGGGCAAGGCCGCGCAGGCCCTCGAGTACATGGAGAAGGCGGTCGAGCAGGTTGACGACGATCCTGTAGTGTACAGCCACCTCGGCGACATTCTCGCCGCGCTGAGCAGGCCCCAAAAGGCCATCGAGGCGTATCGCAAGGCCATCGCCCTCGATGCCGAGGATGCCGAGGCGCTCAGTGAAAAAATCCGGCGCATCGAAGAGCAGCTTCGGGCGCCGGTCTCGCAGGAGCTTTTGCCGGGGTAATTCATTCGCATGTCCAGAGCGTTTTCCATATTCCTGGTAGTTCTTGCAGGGTGCGCCGGTCACCGGTATATGACAGTGGCGGATGCCGGAGGCGCGGTGTCGGGCAACGCATCCCTGTCGGATCCCTTCAAGGCGTTCGGCGAAATTTCTCTGTCGCTCGACGGCGAGCATTATCGGGGCAAGGTGGACGTGTGCAGCGATCCGGGACAGGGGTTTGCGTGTCAGTGCTTCGATGCATTCGGCGGCACGGTCGTGTCGATCGTCGCGGCGGGCGGGACGGGCCGTATTGTGGTCGGTGAAAATGAATTTTCCGTCGTTGACAGCCAGGCGCTGTTCTCCATTCCGTATTTCCGTCGATATCCGTTCACATTTGGGCAGCTCAGGCGTATTCTTACGGGGAAGGTCTTGTGGCCGGGGGTGCTTGCATCCAAGGCGGACGCGAACCGGACAGAGCGGCGGGCCCGGTGGTATGAGTGGGAGAGGGGCCCTGTACGTGTCATGGCGAGGGTTGACGGGCGCACGAGCGCGGTCCGCAGTGTGGTGTACCGGCCGCGCAAAAGCCGGGAGTGGAGCCTTTCGCTGGCGGGATTTGAACGGGGGGTGGCGACCGAAATCAGGTTCGAAACCGACGAAAGCAATTATTTTGTTTTGCGGTACAACAGGATTCAGCTCGACGCGGTCGCGTGTGAGTTACCACGGTAGACGGGTTGCATATTCGATGAAACATGCCAAAGCATTCTGTGCGGTAGTGGCGCTGGTGTGCGCGAGTGTTTTTGCGCAGCACGAACGGGCCGGTACGGCGGCTTTTCCGTTTCTCAACCTGGGTGTGGATGCGCGGGCCATGGCCCTGGGCGACGTACATGTCGGATTGCCCAACGATCTCTACGGCGGCCTGGGCAACCCGGCGGCGATTGCGTTTCCGAGCCGCATGCAGGCCATGCTTGCCTACCGGCCCGTCATGATTGACGTGCGCGCGGGCGCGCTGGGATTCTCGCGGCCGATTTCAAACAAAGGCACCTTTTCAGTCCAGCTCATGTATGTTTCATACGGGCTGATCGAGGGGCTTGACGAGGAAGGGCGCGAGACCAATGTCAGCTGGAGTCCCTACTCGCTGGCCGGCGGGGTGTCCTGGGCGCGGGTCATGTTTCCCGATCTCGCCCTCGGCCTTACGGTGAAAGGCATTTACGACAACCTCGACCACGGCAATACGGCCGACGGCGTTGCCGCGGACCTCGGGCTTCAGTATCGCATGCTGTCGTCGCGGCTGGTGTACGGGGTGCTGCTCAGAAACATGGGTTTCATCCGTCGCTGGTATGACGAAGATGCTGATCACGACTACGCGCTTCCGTTCGCGGCCGTTGCCGGAGTTTCGTACCTTCCCCGGTCGCTCCCGTCACTGCGCATGGCGCTCGATCTCGAGAAGAGCGTGGATGACTACCTGAACTACAAGGCGGGGCTCGAGGTGGCGCTCTACAAGCAGTACCTGTTCGCGCGCATGGGATACCGGTTCAGCCACCGGGACCTTCGCGAGGCGTTTCACATTCTACGAAGCGAATCGGACGATACCTACCAGAAGACGAACTGGACATCACTCACGCTCGGCGTGGGAGTGGATGCGCCTGTTTCCACCACGGACGTTCGCGTGGATGCCGCGCTGATTCTGCACACCGAGGGACTTCCGCCGACGCCGGCGTTTTCGGCGGTGGTGGGGTTCTGATTGCCGCGCGAGCCGGCACGGCGCAGCTATACGTCTTCGACGAGCTTCTTAAGGCCCTTCTTCTCGAACCGTACAAGGATACGGTTGGGAGTGCCGATATCCTTGCCGACAATGGTGCCCTTGTCTTTGAATGACTTGTGCTTGATGACCTCGCCCACCAGGTAGTGGTCTTTGGCGAGATATTCCCGGGGGCCGTCATCAGACTGATCGTTGTCTTCGGCGCCCCAGAGGTCTTTGCCGAGGTAACAGACGGTCCGGCGGCATTTGGTGCAGAAGTACTCAAACGTTGATTCTCTATCGAGGGTCCTGCCCGTACCGGCTATGCTCCGTTCGAGCTGGGCCGGCATCACTTTTTTGCAGAAACGGCAATACAGGTCGAGTTGTTCAGAGGGGGTGAAACTATTGGGCATGTGGATGTCCTTCCATGACGGGCGTTGGGAAGCAGGAATCCTTGTGCCGCACACAAAGGCCCCGCCTCTTCATTGCCGGAGAACAGGCGAACAGGCGCCGCCCACGCGCAGGCGGACGGCTTTAGCTGCGATAACACACTGATCCGAAAGTAGTTCATGCGGATCGTAAAAGCAATTTGTGCGGCCGGTATTGTATTTTCTGGCGTCACGGGCATGAAAGGCCGGATGCTGATATGAGGATTGTATTCATGGGCACCGAAGACTTCGGGCTTCCCGCACTCAAGCGGCTGGCGCGCCAGGGGAACGAGGTCGCGGGTGTGGTGAGTACGCCGCCGCGGCAGCGGGGCAGGGGGTTGAGGCTGGCGGATTCGCCTGTGGCGGCCTGGGCCCGGGAGACCGGCTGCGGCCCGGTCCTGACCCCTGAGCGGCTCAATGACCCGGCGTTTCTGTCCGAACTCCGGGCCCGCGACGCGGACCTGTTCGTCGTGGCTGCATTTCGCATACTGCCTCCCGATGTTTTCGCCATGCCCCGGCTGGGCACGGTCAATATTCATGCTTCGCTTCTTCCGCGATATCGCGGACCGGCGCCGATTCAGCGTGCTATCGAGGCGGGTGAGACAGAGACAGGGGTGACGATTTTCAAGATAGACAGGGGTATTGACACCGGAGGGATCATTCTCTCGAAAGCCACGGCGATCGGCGAGGAGGAGACCACGCCCGAGCTGTATGCGCGGCTCAGGGAGCTGGGGGCGGATGCGCTGGCCGAAGCTGTTTCGCTTCTCGAGCGCGGGAAAGCGACCTGTCACCCCCAGGACGAGCGTCATGCCACGAAAGCCCCCAAGCTTCTGAAGGAAGAGGCCGTGCTTGACTTCGAAGAGCACGCGCGGGTGCTGTACAACAGGGTTCGCGCGTTCAAGCCGTTTCCGGGCACGTACACGATGCTTAACGGGCGCCGGCTCGGGGTGGAATGGGCGCATCCGCTCGAATCTCCGGGGGGGCGCCAGCCGGGCACGGTGTGCGGGATTTCGGGTGATTCGTTTGATATTCAGTGCGGCCGGAGCGTGCTGCGCGTGCTGGAAGTGAAGCCTGAGGGGAGAAAACGCATGGATGCGGGCGCGTACCTTCGCGGGGCGCGTCTGGAAACCGGAACGGTGCTGGGATGAGCGCGCGAAAGGCCGTACTGGAAATCCTTCAGGCGTATGACCGGCGCCCCGGCCGGCTCGAGAATTTTCTGGAGCGCTCCACCCGCGTGCAGCGTCTCGACCAGCGCGACCGGCGTTTCCTGGTTGAGATGCTCTACGGCATTGTCCGCCGGGACCGCACCCTGGATTTTCTGCTTGATCGGTTTCTCAGCACGGCCCGGCTCCGTCAGAACGCCGCCCTGGTCAGGCTCCTGAAGCTGGGCCTGTATCAGATCCTCTACATGGACCGGGTTCCCGCTCACGCGGCTGTCAACGAGTCGGTGCGGCTGGCCAAGGCGGACCCGGCGACCGCGGCATGCGCGGGGGTGGTCAATGCGGTGCTGCGCAATGTAATCAAGTCGAAAAAGCATCTGCCGCGGCCCGCACAAAGCGATGCGCTTTCGTTCCGACTGTCCATAGAGTACTCGCATCCTGAATGGTTTATCGAGCGCCTGCTCGGCCGCCTGGGCCTGGCAAAGACCAAGTCGCTTCTGGCGTTTAACAACACACCGCCTGACATATATCTTCGCCGGCGGATACGCGGGATGAGCACCCCGCAGTTCGACGCGGAGGCGCGTTCGATATGCGATGCGGGCAAGGGATACCGCGGCCTGTTCTACCGGCTCAAGAAACGCGTGCCGCCCGAGAGCATACGCTTGTTGAAAGAAGGGTTTTGTACGGTCCAGTCGCCGTCGTCGGGGTGGACCGTGGCCATGCTCGGCGCCGGCCCGGGCGAGAGGATACTGGATCTCTGCGCGGCGCCGGGCGGGAAGACGAGTCTCGTGTCCGAGCTGGTCGGCGGGCGGGGCGCGGTGGTGAGCTGCGATATCAGCGGCCGCCGCATGCGCATGGTTGCCGAGACAGCCGGCCGCATGTCGCTGGACAACGTGTACCTGGTTGCAACCGACGGCACCAGGCCGTCGTTTAAAACCACGTTCGACCGCGTGATACTCGATGCGCCGTGCAGCGGCACGGGCGTATTCAACAGGCATCCCGAGGCCCGGTGGACACGCACTCCCGAAGACATTGCCAGGATCACCGGGTTGCAGATGCGCCTTCTCGAAGGCGCGGCCACGCTCGTGCGGCCGGGAGGGGTGCTGGTGTATGCCACATGCTCTCTTGAGCCCGAAGAAAACGAGGAGCGTGTTGCGGCGTTTATTGCATCGCGCGACGATTTCGAGCCGGACCATGCGCCGGCGGACATTCCCGGCACGTATATCACTGCCGGGGGGCATTGTATGGTCAGGCCCGAAGAGCATGGTCTGGAAGGGATGTTTGCGGCGCGGCTGCGGCGGAAAGCCTAGTATATTTCAATGTGGCGTGATGAATCCGGGAATGTACCTTCGAGAGCAAACGGGAATTGCCGCATGAAATCCACCGGCCGGCGTTTGATTGCTGCGATGGGGCTTGTCCTGGCGGTGCTGGCCGGGTGCGCTCCGCAAATGGACCGCTACCGGGGCAGGCTTCTGCACGTAAACGACCGGTTTACACCCGAGGAACTTTCAGACCAGGAGCTGGTGGTTTTCCCCCTGATCCGGAACAGCAGGTTTGACACCACCGCGGCGTTTTCGCCGTTCGTGCTTGCACAGCGTCTCCGCAAGACGCGTCCCGACCTGGGCGTATATTTCAAGGAGGAATTCGAAAGACGGCTTCTCGATGTGTATCCTCGCGACTCGCTCGATATTTTCTACGATCGGCTTTTCAAGAACGATATCATCGCCCTTCAGACAAGCGACTCCGCATGGGCGAGCATGCCCGGGAGGTATGCGCTCGTGCTGCGTATCCGGGATGCCGGGCGGGTGAAGGATTTCAAGGGAATCACGCGGCGCAAGCTGTACATGGAGGCGGAGCTGTGGGACGCATCGACTGCCGAGGTGGTGTGGCGCGCCGAGGTCTCGGGATTTGACCCGGATGCAAGTACCTCGGATGCCGAGTTTGTGCTTAGCGGCATTGAGGAGGCCTATGCCCTGCTGCCGCCGTACAAACCCGCGCTTCACGAGCAGGAGTGGTAGCGGATTGGCTGCCGCATGCGCATCAGGGGGCACGGTGGACGTATTATTTTGGAAGAGACGGCCGCGGCGGGCGGGCGCCCGCGGGCCGGGGTGAC
>WJMI01000113.1 GCA_014728015.1 Chitinivibrionales bacterium
GGAGGGGAGGACGTACGACTATCTCGGCCGACGAACGCGCCCGCAATATGCCCTGGCGATAGCCACTCCCGAACACGATTCCGCGGGGCCTAGCGGCATACAACGAAATGCCTGCTCCAGGCTCCCGGAACCCGGGCAACATAGGCGCCCGGCGTCAGTCCTTCGAGGTGTGGCCCTTCCAAAGAGTGTAGAAGTCTGCTTTCATTCCGCTATTGGTGGTACTGGATAGGAATTTCCTTTTTTTTGTTCGGGGTGGACTGGAAGTTAAAATCTTCTTTACGGATGCACAATGTGCAGGCATAAAATTGATCCTTTCCCAAACCACCTTACCTTTTCTTGTACCTAAAAATAGGCGTTTCTCTGCCATATAGCAAGCATTGCGCATAGCTTACGCAGGGAGTGTTTAGCTCAAGGGGAACTATTGGGGGAATTCAGCCGGCCAGATTGTTGAAGAACTCCATATCGTATGTGCGTTCGGCTGGGCTATTGGGTGGCGGGAGCGCAGGGGGTGCCCGCGCAGAATGCTCTTTCCAGAGGTGGCAGTGCTTGAGGATCTTCTGAATTACGTCGCTTTGGTCGATAAACGATACTATCTTCATCGTACCGCCGCACTTCGGGCATTTCAGGGGATCGACCTCGAACACACACTTGATGAGTGCCGCCCAGGTCATACGGCATTTACGGCGGTACGGCGTATCGGGTTCATCAAGGCCGGGCAGCTGCTCATCCTTGGGCACCTTTTTCAGATGCAGCCCCCTCTTCTTGTTGGAGTACCAGCCGTAATACCTGAACTGGTGCTCGCCCTTGTTTGTCAGCTTCGCTTCTTAAACGTATTGCATTCCAGTGCCTGTGGCACTGTTTCCAAGTTCGTAGCAGGTAGGCGTTTTGGGATGTGCTGGGTGACTTCTGCCAGAAAATCCAGCGGGTCATAGACCTCAAAGTTTCGCGGTATGCCCTTCATCAGCGTCTGATCGCCGGACAGGGGAAATGGCAGGCAGTTGGGGTGAGTCGTGCGGTAGATAATCTTGCCTTCGCTGGTCTGGAAAACCATACGGGTCAGGGAAAACGGGCACCTTGCGATATACTCGATGAGGCGTTGCATACCGGCCTGGTCGCCTTTATCTATCCGTACCGAATTGTCCACGCTGAAACCAGAGTGCCTCCAGCTTCTCATGTTCGCGACAGTCTCATCGGTGATCTTGAAGGTGTCCAGCATAAAGCCGAACACCCGCTCCCGCCATAATTCTTCGGCCCGGTGTTTCCAGATATCGGGGATGTGCACAAAGTGGCCTGACTCGGTGAACACGCCTTCCGGCACGATTGCGTGAATGTGCGGGTGGAAATGCACAAGATCGCCGAATGTCTGCACGGCCCCTATCATGGCCGGCACTCCGCAGTCGCCGTCGATTTCCAGCCTGAACACATCACAGACCGTGTCAAATGCCGCGCGGCAAAGCTTGCCGAGCAGATGGCGGTCGAAGCGAAAAAAAACTCTGAGCCGCTTGGGCACTGTAAAAACCCACTGACGGTGGGGAACATCTACCAGGACTTCATCTTTCAGCCGGTGAGCAAGCAGAATGGCGCGTTTCTGGTCACAGGACGGGCAGCATGAGCGCTGGCGGCAGGAAAAAGCCACGAAATATTCTTCCTTGCAGTCGGGGCAGCGCACACGGGCGAATCCTTCTTTCAGGTCGCCGCACTTGATAAACTTGTCGATGGATGAGCGGATGACCGACCGCCAGTAGCCGTAGCGCTGCTGGTATTGGCTGGGATACACGTTCTCGAACTCGTCAAAGCGTTCACGGACAACCTTGAAAAACGGCGAGGCGGCATGGTCGCGGGGACGGTAGAATTTCCCGGTCTTCGGACGGCGTTGCGCGGGCCTCGGACGAGACTGCCCGCCTTTCTGCTGCTGTTTCCGGCGTGGAGGATCAACATATCGCTGGCAGAATGCGGTTGCGGTACTCTGAGCATGCTGCTGCAGGGCTGGAAGCGAACCTGACACGACCTTTCTCCGACGGTAAATAAATACCGTGGAAACTCAATAATCGTGCCTATGCAAAGGCAAGGTGTGTATCTCGTTGACATGCAGAAAGATAGCGGTATATCAGCAGCAGCATGTCAAACACAAAGAGTTGCAGATAAGCGACCATTTTCCATCAGAAGTTGCATTTTTGCAGATATACGGTGGGCAGTTGTTGCGAACGTCAATCATCACAGCGTATATTCAAATCAGGCGTGCAAATCATAACCACGGGTTGCCCAACGATTGAAACGGGTCCCGCGGCAGTGCCGCCCCCGTTTCAACGTGAGAACCCGGGCGTTA
>WJMI01000114.1 GCA_014728015.1 Chitinivibrionales bacterium
AGATCGATAAGGTGTGCGAGGTCCGGACCGGCGGGCCGATTCCGGTAGACAAGAAACGTTCGCTTCCGTACCTCGATGTTCTTGGCTTCGTAGTCGATAGTCCCGTAGTATACGGTACCATCGCTGGACACGGCCGGCTGGAATACGTATCGCGCGGTCTGCTTCGCCGTGTAGTACATCTTCTCCTGGACGTCCTCGCCGAGGACCACGTCGGTATTTGCCTGTTTCAGAAGTGTATCGGTATAGAGGATATTCCCCGCCGCATCACAGACGTAGAGGTGCTGGAAATACTGGTCTTTTGACGTCCCGAGGGAGGCATATATTCCCACGTAGTGGCGCCGGCCGTCACGCACGAATGTTGCCAGCGGCTCCACCATTTCCCGCTTCACTTCGCGCGATGCATCCATGCTGGATTTCATGCCGGGAAAGAACGATTGATAGCTGCCCTCGTCCTCATGGATCAGGGGAGATGAAAACGAGTAGAACCTGTCCAGCGTCCACCACCGGCCAGCCTGCTTCTCGATTGCATACCCGACAAGCTGCGGTTCAAGATAGGCGCGGGCGCGCATTTCATCGGTGATGCTGTTGTGCGCGATATTGAAGACCTGGGCTTCGCCGATCTTGCCCAGGTTGTCGTATTCCTCATCCTTGAGCGGCTTGAGTCGTCGCCTGGATATGCGCTTCAGGTAGATCGTGACCGGCCGCTCTTTCTCATCGCCAGACTTGCGAAAATAGGCGAGGGTCGTGTTGTCAATCGGCTGCGCCAGGCGAAGGCGCGAGGGATCGTCCGGGGCCAGTTTCCGGTTCTCATCGAAGACAGAATGTGAATCGACGACCGCCCCGTGCTGATCATAGAGGATGTAGCCGTTTTCGGAATAGAACAACAACTGTTCATCTTCCATGACAACCGGCCCCGACAGCGTTCTGCGGATACCGCCGCCCCACTTACAGCACAAGAGGCTGGCCGAATCATCGTTGAGTTTGATCTCAAAGAGCATCGTGTCCGTGGCCAGCTGGGCCGCGGCAGTCCACCCGGATACCGCCATGACGGATGCAATCCTCACGCACAACATCATCAGTGATTTTCGGCATTGTGTATTCATATGGACTAGCGCCTCGTTGTATATGCCCGGGCCGGCACAGTTGAAAGCTTCCACGTATAATAGCGGTATGCCCCTTCACCAACCTCGTAGTCTTTTTCGACAATGAGGCGATCGGGCGATACGGCTATAATGTCATTTCTGACTTCATGGTTTTCACCATTGAACCTGAACCTGTTGAGAAAAGCGCCGTCGGTGGAGAACACGACGACTTCCGCCCAGTCGACGAGATCGACCCGGACAAGCACTTCAAAAGTATTTGTTACGCACAGTACCCGCGCGGACACGATTATATCGCCCAGTCCATAGTGAAACGTGGCCAGATCGCCCTTGCGACGGTGGGTCAACCGAAGCGAGTACGGGCACCAGGCCGTCGAGAGATTGGACAGCGAATCCTGTATCTCCTGCACCCGTTGGGGAAGCGAACGGTGAATCCGGGAAAGGGTCCGCGCGAGTTCATCATCTTTCCGGCGGAGGATTTTCGCGAGATACCCCTGGCGGCGCAGATCGTTCTCCTGCATTGTACTCAACGTGCCGCTGGAATCGAGATATTGCAGACGGGGAAGGAATGCCCGGCTCCCGCCCTGAGCGCCGCACTGTGTGCTGCTCAGGTCGCACACGTAGCCCTGCTGAAAATAGACTTCATCCTCCAGCGCGGGGCCGGTTGGCACCGGCACGAATTTGTAAAAGAGGCGTTTTATTACCTCAATACGCTGCTTGCGGTAGTCAATAATCCCATAGTATATATCGCCGTTCTCATCAACCGCCGGCAGGAAGACATGGCGGGATGCGCGCTTGACCGTATACAGCATCTTCTCTTCCTCGTTTTCCCCCAGAACATCGTCAACGACCTCCTGCTTGAGTATCGTGTTGCTGTAAAGCAGGTTGCCGGACTGGTCACACAGGTACAACTTCTGGAAATATTCCGCGCGCGCGGTGCTCCTGGGCGAGTACGTGCCGTAGTAGTACCACTGCCCGTTCATCCAGAACACCCCGAGGGGCTCGATGAGCCTCTCCTTGACCTCGGGATCGCCGGTACCCTGGAATCCGGGAAAGAATGAGCGGTATTCACCACTCTCCTCAAGGATGAGCGGAGAAGAAAACGAGTAGAATTTGTCTATGGACCACCAGCGTTTCCCGTTCGAGAGCGACGTATATCCCACCAGGTGCGGCTGAAGGGTAGTCTTGACCGCCATCTCATCGGTAATTGCGTTATTGTACAGATTGAAAAGCTGCGAACTGCCGATAGTCTCATTGCTCTGGTAGACAGACCCGTTGAAGTTCTTGAATGTACGGCTGAAAAGATGCTTGTGATATATGTCCTTCTCGCCGCCGTCCTGTTCGGGGGCCCGATAGTATACCAGGGTGGAACGGTCGAGGGGGTATGCCAGGCGGAAAAGGCGCCTGTCCCGGCGCCGTAGTCGCCGGTTCTTTCGCATCAGAGAATGCGACTCGAGAATCTTGCCGCGGTGATCGAACAAAACATACCCGTCACGGGAGTAGAACAACAGCGTGTTGTCCTGCATGATAACGGGTCCGCTCAAGCTGCAGCGTATGGGGCTGCCCCACCTGCACGAGAACAGGCTTGTCGTATCCTCGGTGAGATCGATGGTGAACAGCAGCGTATCGTTGGCATGCTGCGCACGTGGCGCGGCCGCCAGAAAGACGATCACTACCAGCACTTTCGTCGCTCGTATGACTTTCATGAAAAGCCGGTGAGGTGCCTTCGGCACCGCGAAGGGTGCGAAGAGAGTATGACTGTCACGGAAGAACCCGCTCCCAAAATAGATTGTATCATTCACGTGCGGCACGCTCAAGCGGCATGTCGCGAGGACATAGCGTGCGCGGCCCCCAGATTTTCCTTCCGGACACCGTGAGCCAACACTATTTTCTATTGACCTGTCAAAAAGCAGGTTCACGAACGAACCAGGGGGAACCATGCCTCAGGCCCATCCAAGAAAACCCATCAGCAACTTCTTCATAAAGAAGGACTTGCAGATCAGGCTCATTCTCAAGATTGTGGTGTCCGTACTCCTCGCGACAATAATATTTGCGGC
>WJMI01000115.1 GCA_014728015.1 Chitinivibrionales bacterium
CGGTCTTCCCGAAATCTCTTCGCGTGCCGGGTTTGATCGCCGCGATGTCTCCCCATTCCAGGGCGCAGAGCTCCCGCAGCGTCTGTTCCCGCAAGACCGGTATGGATGACAGCAGCACGCCGTCCTTGTTCTTCACCATGAACGTATGAAACACCAGCTTCTCTTCCCCGTCGGCAACCCCGCCGAACTCTTCCTTGTCAAGCATGCCCAGGGTGGCGAGGTCGTCTTTGGCAAGCCAGTATTCCTCATCACCGTACGGCGCGGAGAGGACCCAGTCCATGTCACTGTCCCTGCTGACCGAAATTTCCGGGGAAAGGTCCCGACGCGTCCCCACGTCCATGTCGAGCACGCCCCGCATGTCGGCCGCGGCAAGCACATCCACCAGTTCCCGTGGAAACCATCCGCAGTGCATATACGCGTATGGCTCACCGTTCTGGCGCCCGATTTTCAGGTATGATGACAGCGTGATGCTCTCGTTAGGCTTCAGCGCCAGGATCTTTTCAGCATTGGAAAGGATCGCTTTCACCTGGGACGACGTGACATTGGGATAGGAGTAGCTCACACGGCCGTCGTCATCCTTGAACACCTTGAATGGTTTCCCGATATCAATGTACTTGCCCGGCCTGAACTCGATTTCCCCGCTGGGCGTGGCAAAGAGGCTGGCGACGGTGCGCAGGCTGATGGGCAGGTAGACCTGCGGGTTCTTGCCGAAGCCGTACAACAGCGGAATTTCCCGTATGACACCGTCGGAGTTGGGGGGGATGTTCAGATGGCCTATCGCTTTCGACGCCTGTGCCAGTGGCGGAAATATGCCGTCGATATATTCTTTCTCATAGTGAATCTTCTTCCTTACCTCCGGCTTCATTTCGACTGCCGACGACGGCTTGAGCGCATTGTGCCATTCAAGTGTCTTGCGATGCTCGACCTGGGAAAGCGCATGGTCGGGGTAATCGCGCTCATCGGAAAGCCGGATGCCGTTGTAGACAACGCCCGCGTTGGCGGTCGCCTCCACCAGCTGGCGGTCGTAGTCGATTGTTGATACTATCGACGCGCGGAGCGCATCGGAAAGGCGCACGTCCTCGCTGGCAGCCTCGCTTCGCTGAAGCAGGTCGTTGAGGCGATCGATATGATGCTGGTCTTCCGGATCGTAGAAGTTAATGTCGAATACGATTGCGGCCGGGCAATGCTTGACAAGGGTATTTATCATCTCGGCATGGTACGATCGGTTCCAATTCCAGTAGTTGCCGAGCTTGTGCATGGTACGGTCATCGATATCCACGATGAATATCCCCGACTCCTCGTCATCCTTCTTGCCTTCCTCGCGGTCGCCCAGCTCCATGTATTTCCAGTAGTAGCGCATGTAGTAGCTCTGGTGCTCCAGCCGGTCGATGAGATCGGGCACAAAAAAGTTTGTCAGGAGGGCTATCGCCACGCCCGCGAGGGTTCCGATAAGCAGGCTCTTGAGCACCTTTTTGAATATCTCCACGGCTGCCTCCGGCTGTTTGGAGTATCGCTTTGCGAAAAGTTGACTCTTCAATTATATCGCGTATGTCTCGGCAAGACAAGGGGCTTTGACGGCGGCGCAGCCACTCGCAGCGCACAAGCTTGGGAGAAGCATGGGGACGGAGGTCAAAACATCAATATCATTCACTGTATTAGAGGTGTCTGCATACAGCTATGCCACAGCACTCGATTTATGTTTTGACCTCCGTCCCCACCTTCGTTTCAGTCCATCCCCCTTTTGAACAAACGTCGCACTTCTCTGATTTATTTTGTTCACCAGTGGTGCCCCGAACACCAACCAACGCGCTCGCATGAATCCTGCCACCGTCCTTACCGCATCCCGTCTCCTCTGGGCGCCGGCATTCGCCTATCTCTTTGTCGCATCCGTGCGCTCGGGACTGCGCCCCGCGTGGCTCTGGCCGGCCCTGGGGTTCGCGGCGCTTATCGAGTTGTCCGATGTGTTTGACGGTCCCTTGGCCCGCATGCGCAAGGAAGTAACCGATTTCGGCAGGATATTCGACCCGATCTGTGACAGCCTCTCACGACAAACCGTGTTTTTGGCGTTCCTCCTTGGCGGAATCATCCCGCTGTGGATGTTCCTCGTATTCATGTACCGGGATGCCATGATGTCGTTCCTCAGGATCATGTGCGCTGTCGACGGGAGCGTAATCGCCGCCCGCAAATCCGGCAAGATGAAAGCAGTATTGCAGGCCGTTGCCACATTTGCGGTAATTGGCATCCTTCTCGTGAAAGCCCACGGCCTGACGCCCGTCCCGGACAGTGTCTGGAGGCGGCATCCCGGGTTCTGGGTCATGCTTCCCGTGGCAGCATTTACCTTGTTCTCTCTGTTCGACTATGTCATTCCCAACGCGCACGTCCTGAAACGCAGGATGATGCCGAACGCAGATTAGCGGAACTCAACATACCAGGAATCCATGGACTACGGTCTCATACTCAAAGATGCGCTGTACCTGCTGGCGATTATCAACCCGGCAAGCAAGATCCTGTTTCTCTCGTCGATACATCCGCGCCGTAGTGCCCGCGAGCTGCTCATCGCCTCGCTTCAGGCAAGCGTAGTTGCCGTGGCGATGCTTCTGCTTTTCTCCGCGGCCGGATATTTCATCCTGCACACCGTGTTCCATGTCGAGCTCTATTCGCTCAAGGTTGCCGGCGGCATAGTCCTGTTTACTATCGGGCTGCGCGCGATCCAGGAAGGCCGGTTCTTTCAGGTCAAGGCGTTCAAGAAGCTTTCCGATATTTCGGTGGTGCCGCTGGCCGCGCCCATGATAGCCGGGCCGGGCACGCTTACCGCCGCCATCTCCTTTTCATCCGAGCACGGCCTGGCCCCGACAGCCACCGCCATCATGGTCGCTGTCGCGGTCAATTTTCTGGTGTTGCTCTCCTCGATCCGCCTGGGCGATCAACTGGAAAAAGTGAGCGCGCTCGGTCCGCTCGTGCGGATTACCGGGCTCATCGTTGCGGCGGTCGCGGTCCAGATGGTGCTCGCGGGCATCGGCGAGTGGCTTCGGGCGCTCGGTATACTCTAGCGCGCTCATTAATTACGTTTCAGCCGATCCCATTCCTTTGCCACGGCATCTTCGTCGTTGGTCCACGGCGATACGTATCCCGCGACCTTCTTCACTTTGTCCGGGGCATTCTGCATCGCGATACCGGCGCCGGCGGCTTCTATCATCGGCATATCGTTCTCGCCGTCGCCGAATGCCGCCGCCTCGCGGAGATCGATTCCAAAGGCATTTGCCAGCGCGGTAATCCCCTTCGCCTTGTTTGCATCGAGATTGAGAAACTCAAGGTAATACTCCCATGTCCGGCACACGTATACCTGCTGGTCCCATTTGGCCCTGAATTCCTTCTCCAGGCGGTCGAGCAGTGACGGGTCGCCGACAAAGATCACCTTCGAGGGTGTGCGGCCGGCAAACATGTCGAGATTGTCGACCAGCTCGCAATCGGTCTGTGTCTGCTGGTAGTACAAATCGATCCATTGCCGGTTGTGCCCGTTTTGAATCGTGAACAGCGTGTCATCGATGTAGTAATTCAATGCAAGGGGTTTGCCCTCGGCGTACGCCACCAGCGCATCGGCGAACCGCGCCTGGAGCGGCGCTTCGTATACCAGGTGCTTGCGGTCTACCTTCGAGGTATATACCGCCGCGCCGTTTAGGGTCATCATGGCGATATCGACGTCCATGCCCGCGACCACCTTGGCCATCGAGCTCCCCAGCCGTCCCGAGGCAAGCACGACGCGCACGCCACAGCGCGCCATGTCTTCCAGCGCCGCGCGATTGGCGGGTGTCAGTCGTTTACCGGTGGTAAGCAGGGTCCCGTCGAGGTCCAGGGCAATGAGCTTAGGGGGCATAAACGACACTCATGCCCTATGAGTCTTGGTCAAACAGCGACTCGATAATCTCTTCAGATTTGAAATGCCGGCCTTTCTCCCTGGCGTCTTCGCCGGAGGGTTTCTCCTTCTCGGGCGCCGGTTTCGCGGCAAGCTTCTCGGCTTTCTCTTCATCGATAGTAATCAGGCTGCCCGGATCCTCAGGGGCATCCGTGTACTGCTCGATGACCGTGCGGAGCTTGTTGTTTGTTTCACGAAGGCGGGAGACAAGGATCTTGATCATGTTGACCATCCACGGAGGAATGCGGGTCAACTGATCCTCGAAAATCTTCTTGGTAATGACGGTGCAGGTGGTCGGATCCACGGCTTGCACGCTGGCCGACCTGCGGTGCTCGTCGATCATGGCCATCTCGCCGAACATCGCCTTGGGACCGAGGGTACACAGCTCGACTTCCTTCTTTGCCGCGCCCACGCCCATTGACTTGAACACCCGCACGCGGCCCGCATCGATGATGTACATCCCGTCGCATTCGCTGTTTTCGGAGAAGATCATCTCGCCGGGCTGGTACTTCCGAACGATCCTGCTGTAGTAGCGCATGAATACTCACCGGTGTTTGAGGTATTCCGTTCTTCGCAGGCTCTCACGGCGCAATACGGCCACGGAACCACGCATATTATTTTAGCTCGCTTGCAGGGGGGCAGTCAACCCTATTCTCCACCACGGAATACGCTATGAACGAAGACCTTCGAGAACGAATCCACCATTTCTCCGATGAGTTCCTTGTCGAACAATACACGCGCAACCGCGAGGAATATACCGATGAAGCGCTTGCGGCCATGAAAGAGGAACTCGCCGGCCGGCATCTCGATCCCCAGGGGCCCGGAGAGCCCGGGCAGCCGGAGGCACCGGCGCGCCGCCTGTCACGTGAAGATTTCGTGCCGTTCGAACACGATTTCTCGCACGTCGACCTGCTCCTCGCCCAGACGGTCTTGCGGGAGCATCACATACCGTTCTATGTCGATATTCCCATGACCTCAAGCGTGCTTCCGCTCGAAACCAGCATGAGCGAGCAATACACCATTCACGTCCTGAAAGAACGCTTGGAGGATGCGCGACAGGTTCTGGGCGAGCATTTCACCCACACCGAAAGCGGCTACCGGCGCAAAGACCTGGGGACCAAAGACCAGCTCCGATCATTCAATTTCCATGAGGTCGTGTTCACCGAAAAGGAGCTTGAGGAGCCGGTCGATGTATCGTTCAGCGCAAACGAGAAACGGCTCATCCTGAAGTATGTAGATCGCCTTGTCGCCGAAGCCGACAACGTCGAACAGAAGCGCGACAGCGTGCTCTTCTACTACGACAATCTCGAGGAAGTACGCGATGCCCTGTCAGGGCCGGAAAGCGGCAACCTCATCCGCAGCGATCTTCTGGCCATTCTCGAAGTCCTGCAGGTATACTGCGAAGATGACGATTTCCCGCAGGAACTGGAATCGGTAGCCGAAGGAATTCTGCGGTTCCTCTCACAAATGTAGAAGACAATGCGTGAACGGAGTGGAGTGCTGGATTTCAGGCAGAGAAGATTGGCAATCCGTTCGCCTGACAGCCGTCTGACTGCAGCTTCCCGCTTCCAACACTCTCCCTTTCCAGTACGCCAATGCTGCCCCTGAGCCTATCCGTCTATTCCGCATGCGTAATGCGTGCTTCGCGCTCATAGGCTGATTGAGACAGGGGAAAGGGCTCTGCTTTGAGATGCGCGAGCATGCCTCCGCCGCTGCCGGTCGATGCGAAAACGGAAAATGCCCTGCATTCACAGGTCGGCTTGAGCGCCCGCATGATCAGGTAGGTTTCCTGGGCCAGCACACGCGCTCCCCGCGAGCGCGTGTGATACTTCAGCCGGAAAATGCCGTCCCTCCCACGCTCGAATTCTTCAACCGAGCCATACGGCGCGACGATTTTCTGGATCGAGAGGATTTCCTCGCCGAACAGCTCCCGCATGTCCTGTTCGGCCCGTGCGGCCAAGTCCTCCTGTCCGGCCGCGCGGTAGGCATTGATAAGACCATACCACGCATTGGCGTTTTTCCGGTTGAATGAGAGCGCGATGCGGTAGAACCTTACCGCGCGTTCGGCATCGAGACCGGCGCTCCGGGCGGAGTCGGCATAGGCAAACGACTTTTCGAGCAGCGAATCAGGTGCGCGGGTCCTGATCGAATCAGCATTCCCGCTCTTATCGCTGTCGTCATCCCAGAGGAGCTCGAGGGCGCGCCGCCTGCCGGATTCTTCGGAGCCGCCCAATGGATCGGTGCGCGAAATACGGAAGTCCTTGCCTTTTGTACGAGACAACACATAAGCAAGCCCGGCCAGAAACGCGAAGAGTACTACGGCTTTCGCGATGTTTTTCGGACAGCGAAGGCGGCCGCCACCCGGGGCCGCCGAACCATGCACGCGCCGCTGCTCCTTCTTTTCTCCCAGGCGCACGGGCCTCGTCAGCGAGATCCTTCTGGCGCTCACCAGCTTCTTCTTCTCCGGCTCGGGGGCCGCCGCGTGCGGCGTTTCAACCTTGGATTTAGATTCCACGACCTTGAATTCGGTGCCCAGCTTGTGAAGGTATCGTATCTGCTGGCTTGTTTCAGTCCTGTTCAGGTCCCTGGCATAGACCAGGGGCAACTGCTCAAGCATGTGCGTGGCCTTGGAGAGCGACACGTTCGGATCGGCCGCAAGATGCCGCGCCAGCACGCTCTTGGAACGCGGATTGTTGATCGCGGTGATAATAAGTGTGTACGCCACTATTCACATGATACATTTGTACCGCGCAATGTTCAATCCGGAGTCCGCTGGCGGCCGGGCCGGCCGCCGGCCCGGCATCAGGCGGCAGCCGCCCCAGTCCCTCGCGCGGTGCATAGCGCTTGACTCCTCTGTATCGCAAAACCCATTTTACACCGCACACCAGGCAGCGTGCACGACCCGAAATATTGACATGCGCTCATTGGGCGCCGGGAAGGCACCTGTGGCCCGACGAAAGGAACCGCGTCAATGTCGAGTGTGAAGAAGCACCGGAAGTCAAAAATCGCGAAGCACAAGCGCAAGAAACGCAGACGCCAGAACAGGCACAAAAAACGGAAGGTCTAGCCGGACAGTATCCACGGCAGCCCGAGCGCCGCCGGGCGGGAGCGCAAACCATTGCGCGCCGTGGCGGCAGGCGGTCACCCAAGGTGGGAGCATTTCCCACCTTTTTCTATTTTCAGCTTCCGGGAGCCGGCCGCGCGCGCGGCCGGAAAAGCCTGTCCAGCCCGGTTGAACTCCCGCGCATATCCTCACGGTCCGGCGCGCCATGATTGAGATTCAGGGCATAGTCACCGACGTCACGTATCAGAACGAAGACACGGGATTCACCGTACTGCGGCTGCACGACGAAGAACGGGTGCAGCCGCGTACATGCGTCGGCACCATGCCGACCGTGCGCAAAGGCGAATCCGTCCTGGTCCGCGGCGAGCAGGTCAACGATCCTCGCTACGGGCCCCAGCTCCGGGTATCCTCCTACGAACTCGCCCGCCCCGTCACGCTTGACGGCATGCGCATGCTGCTGTCATCGGGACTCATCGCCAACATCGGGCCGCACCGCGCGCAGAAGATCATCGATACCTTCGGCACCGGCACCCTCGATATACTCGACCGCGAACCCAAGCGTCTGCTCCAGGTCAGCGGGATCGGCAAAAAGACTCTGGCAAACATTGTCGATGCATGGAAGAAGCAGCAGCATGTGCGCGACCTCATGCTGTTTCTCCAGCAGTTCGGCGTGTCGGTCAATCTGGCGCAGAAGATTTACCGGGCCTACGGCGGCACGGCGAAGGAAGTTGTTTCGACGAATCCGTACGCGCTTATCGACGATATCTGGGGAGTTGGATTCAAGAAGGCCGATGCCATCGCACGGCACCTCGGGTTCGGCGCCGATTCGTACCGGCGGATCAAAGCGGGGCTCATTTTCATCATGCAGGAGGCTGTTGGCGACGGACACTGTTTCCTTCCGCGGCAGGAAGCTATCAACAAGGCGGCCGAACTTCTCGGCGTGCCGCTCGAAATGGTACTGTACTCCCTGGACCATGTCGTGCAGGAGAAGGTGCTTGTCCTTGAAAAGGACTCCCTGTACCTGCCGGCGTATCACCGGGCCGAGATTACTGTTGCGGATCTTCTGCACAAGCGTGTCAGCGCATCACGGGCGGGCGGTTCCGGCGGCGATCACGCGGACATTGAGGCGTGGCTCGAGCGCTACCGGCGCCTGTCATCCTGGGAACCGGATCCCCGTCAGGTCGAAGCGGTGAAAGCGGCGATCACCAACAGGATCTTCCTTCTCACCGGCGGCCCGGGTACCGGCAAGACCACGACGCTGCAGGTGATCGTGGCGTTTTACCGCGAGCGCTCGGTCCCGGTCGCGCTTGCCGCGCCTACCGGGCGGGCCGCGCAGCGCATGGGCACAATCTCGGGAATAGCCGCCAAGACCATCCACCGGCTTCTCGAATTCCATCCCCGCGGCCGCGGGCATTCGTTCGCGCGCAACGCCGACAATCCGCTCGATGCAAAGGTGATCATTGTCGATGAGGTCTCGATGATCGACCTGATGCTCATGCGCAACCTGCTCGACGCAGTACCGCCGGATGCCACGTTGATATTCGTGGGCGACAGCAACCAGCTTCCCTCGGTCGGAGCGGGCAACGTGCTCGCCGACATGATAGCATCCGGGGCGATTTCGCACGTGAGGCTCACCACGATTTTCCGTCAGGCGGCACAAAGCAGAATCGTCACCGCCGCGCACGAGATCATCGAGGGCGCGGTGCCGTATTTCGCCAACGTGCCTTCCGAAGACTGTTTCTTCATGAAGAAAGAAGAACCGGATGCATGCGTGCACACGATACTGGATCTCGTGACCGGCCGGCTCCCCCGGCGCTATGGTTTGGATGCAATCCGGGACATTCAGGTACTGTCCCCCATGCACAAGGGACCTATCGGCACGCAGGCATTGAACCGGCTGCTGCAGAAACACCTCAACCCGTCACCGCGCGCGCTGATTCGCGGGGAAACTTCATTTGCCGAAGGCGACAAGGTCATGCAGATTCGCAACAACTACGACAAGGGCGTGTTCAACGGCGACATCGGTTTTGTCACGTCCCTCTCCGGCGAATCGGAGCTGTCTGTCGACTTCGGAGAGCACAGCATCCACTATGATCACGCCGCCCTGGATGAGTTGACCCATGCATACTGCATCAGCATCCATAAGAGCCAGGGATGCGAATTCAAGGCGGTGGTCATTCCGCTCATGACCCACCACTACATTCTTCTCCAGAGAAACCTGCTGTATACCGCCCTCACCCGCGCGCGGCAGTTGTGCGTGATGGTCGGCATGCCCAAGGCGCTCGCCCTCGCGGTCAACAACGACACCTCGCTGAGAAGGTATAGCTGGCTGGCGGACAGGATCAGAGCGTAAAGCGCTTGCACCACCCCATTTTATACTTCCCGTTTTGGGCAATTTACTATATTAGCTGTCCGAACGCGCCAGTAGCTCAGTTGGATAGAGCGTCGGCCTCCGGAGCCGAAGGTCGCGGGTTCGAATCCCTCCTGGCGTAGTGAATTTGTTTGTGCAAGCGTTCTCGCACCGCCTTCTTCCGTGCCCAAAGGAGGACGTTATCAATTTCTCTTCAAGAACCAACGGAATCTTTGAAGTTCTCGTGCCGGAGATGAGCGGCGATGAGATTTTCGATTCAACGCTGCTCGAACAGACGATCGTCTCTCTGATCCAGCAGGGCAAGAGAAACTTCGCGCTCGACCTCTCTCCGCTCGACTACATTTACTCCGACACAATGAACAGGCTTCTGGCCATCAATCGCCAGATCCTCGACGTGAGCGGACGGCTGTCGCTCCTATCGCCGCAGGAGGAAGTGCGCCAGATCCTCGAACGCGCCGGTATCCATAATTTTCTTCGCATCTACCAGACCGACGAGGACCTGAAGCGCGCATCCGACGACATAGTCAAGCAGACGCAATCGATCAGTCTCGATGCAGTGCGCCAGTTCAAGGCGGCACAGGAAGCACCGCCCAAATCCGAATTCGAAGACTTCAGATCAGAGATAGATCGGGCGTTCGCAGAACCGTCGGAAGAACAACAGCAGCCGTCTCAACCTCAGCGGCCCGCGGCGTTCACACCGCCGCCACCACCGAAACGTCCGGAACCAA
>WJMI01000116.1 GCA_014728015.1 Chitinivibrionales bacterium
AGCCTGAGCAGCACCAGCCCGCGGCTGAGTTGTGCGGGCCGCTCCATGGCAAGGTGCACGCTTTCGCTCGTGCCGCCCACCCCGAACGCCGGGTATTCGTCGACCAGGTTCATGAGTGTTGCCTGGACCCGCAGTCGCCAGTTCATGAATCCAATCTGAAAGCTGTACCAGCTCTCGGGGTATTCGCCGGTAAACAATACTACCCAGAACGCGAGGAATCCCAGAATGCCAGACCAGATGCCCACGAAGAACTGGAGAAACGCGTGCGGGACCATGATGTAGATCCAGCCGAAGATGGTCCTGAGCAGGAGCTCGGCACGCGAGTAGATTTCCTGGCGCCGGACAGTGAATTCCATGGCTGCCCCCTTGTGTGTGATTGAGGATGGGGTTATCTACAGCATACTTCTAATCGGTAATCTCAAGGCTCCCCAGGACGATATTGGCATCGACCGCCAGATGCGGCTCCCCCTCACGGAAGCCTTTCGTCACGTACAGGCTCGTGCCGAATGCCGCGTTGCTCCGGTCGCCCATCCGGGCGCTGCCGAACGCAACACCGGCGCGGATTTTTGCCGGGACATCGGGATTCAGCCGCAGAGCCGCCGCGCCGGCCAGGACATTTACCTCGACACGACAGCTCGCTTCGGCTATTTCCAGGTGACGCAGATCGATAGTGCCTTTGCCCAGCATTACGTTGTATTCCCCCTCGCCTGCGCCGGCCGCGACACCCCCTTTCGGATGCCTGCGCCCAGCCATGCCCGAAAGCAGGATCTTGAGGCCGAAGGCAATCACCAGAAGCCCGAAGAATATCTTGAATACCGGTACATTGATGTGATACACCGCCTTGAGGATGATTCCCGCGCCGAACAGGACCAGGAACACGCCCCAGAAAAAGCCGCTAAACCCGTGTTTCGAGCTCATGGTTACCTCCGCGGGATGCTGGTGTCACCGGGCTGAATTGTCAAAATACACTCTCAGGAGATGCATGCGATCAACCTTTGGAGATATAGTCGGCAACCTTGACATTGTAGGGCTTGGGATCCACGGATATCTCGACCAGAAACCGCTCTTCGCCGGATTCTTTCTGTTTCTGATACAGGTCGACGCACGCCGGGCTGGTCAGGCGCCTGCCGTCTTTGTCGAACAGTATGATCACTTCGGGAGCCATGATATGCCCGGCGTTTACCCGGGTGACTACGCCCAGCTCTCCCGATGCAAGGCGGACGAAACTGCCCACCGGATAAATGCCCAGGTGTTTCGTGAAACGCTCGACTATCTTTCTTGAATACTCCCGGTCGCATCCCTGGAATATCGTTGCCAGAGCTTTCTGCGGGGTCCAGGCTTCCCGATACACGCGGTCGGTGGTCAGCGCATCGTACACGTCTGCCACGCCGCTGATGAGGGCGGCTTCGTGAATCCGCTTTCCCGACAGGCCGACGGGGTAGCCCGAACCGTTGTACCGCTCGTGGTGCTGCCCGATCATCGCCCGTGCCGTATCGGACAGGGAGGCCTTCTGCTCCTTGACGATTGCGAGCCCGTGCTCGGGGTGGCGTTTCATGACCGCGAATTCCCGGCCATCGTATTTGCCGGGCTTGTTGAGAATCGGCTCGGGCACGCGCATTTTGCCGATATCGTGCAGGAGCCCGCCGATGCTCACCTGCAGGATTTCATCGGGCGGGTATTCCATCTCGTGCGCAAGTGAGCTGACCAGGATTCCCACGTGCAGCGAGTGCTCGTAGGTGTATTCGTCGTGGCCCTTTATCTGGCAGAGGCTGACCAGGGCATCGGGATTGCGCATGATGCTCTCGACGATTTCCTCGGCGGCCTGTTCGACATTCTTCGCGGAGAACGATTTGCCTACGCGGGCGGAGGTGAGCGTATCGCGGACCGTGGCAAAGGTCTGGTCGTGGATCAGCCGGGCCCGCGCGATTTCGCGGTAGTAGGCCTCTTCGCGCGCGGCATCGTCGATGCCCTTGTCGGTATTGATGTAGACATGTGTGATGCCGCGCTGCCTAAGCCTGTCAATCTGCCCGGCATCCGAAATCCGGGTGTTCTCAGTGTACAGCAAACGCCCCCTGGCATCGAGCACGTCCTCCAGGAACATGCCCGGCGTGACATCGTCGATATTGATTCTCTTCGCCATACCGCATTCGCCCGGCAGGCCGGCCGGGGCCGGAACCGGGGCATACCAATTATAGCTTCGCGTGAGAGGAATGTGAAGGAGAACGCGCAAACACAGCATACGAGCGTATTGTTGACCGATTCGACCTCTGTACAACGTGCCCAGACATTGTTTTTTCAGGCCATGGCGGCCCTCTCACGGTATATTAAAAAAAATGCGGTTCTGGTTGTCATCGTGGGGCCGAAATCTTGATTAGGACTTGTTGGTTAAGCGTGTAACTGAGGTGCTATCATGAATTGGATCTGTTTTGGCAAGATGTGCAGATATATCCACCGGCTTGCCCTGGCAGCGCTTGTTTTGACGGGCACCGAACATACGTTGCACGCAGCCGACTATTACGTAGCCGCCAACGGCAACGACGGTAACGCGGGCACCGAGGGGCAGCCTTTCCGCACGATAATCCACAGCGCACAGGTTGCGCGTGCCGGCGATGTCGTGCACGTTAACCCCGGCACCTATGAAAACACCTATGGGGGAATACAACCCGCGCACTCAGGCACCAGGGACAACCCCGTGGTATTTGAATCAACGGAGCGTCTGGGCGCCGTCATCAGCGGAAGCGGCTTTCACTCGGCGTTTTATTGCGGGGACAACGGCAACGGGATCAGCTATATCACCATTCGAGGTTTCAGGTTTTCCGACGTAAGCAGGGCGGTTATGCCCGGACGGGAAGGGTGGCGCATCGAGGACTGCCTGATCGAGAATGCCGAGGGACCCGGGATAATCTTCTGGGTGCCGGACTCCCCCACGGATCCGTCCCCCTATACCGATATCGTGATCCTGCGGTGCGTATTCCAGGACATACAGGAAAACTGCTTCGCCGGGTGCATGGGCATGGGCAACCTCCACATGAAAAACTGCATTGCCCGGCGGGGCAATCGCGCCAAGTATCCTCCCGGCGGGGCCGTAGGAGCGTGCAAGCTTTTGTGCACCGACGGCGTGGTGGTGGAAAACCTGGTCAGCTATGATCACTGTGGATGCGGCTGGTGGTTCGACTGGGAGAACGTCAATTTCACCATCCGCGGGTGCACCATATTCGGCAATCACGGTCTTGACAAAGGATGGGACGGTCCCGGTATCCGTGTGGAGATC
>WJMI01000117.1 GCA_014728015.1 Chitinivibrionales bacterium
ATACAGGATGCTGGGGCAGGGATGACCCTGCACTGGGAGTTTTAGGCCGGGCGAATGAGGGATTATGCCCCGCAGACACGAGGTCACCAGGGGAGAATCAGGAAGACACCGGTCTGCCCTTTGTCATTTTTCTTGGCTCGTATAGGGAGACATTGTGAATTCTGCCGCTTACTGGAAGGGACACGCATATGCCGGTAACGCTTAAAGACATTGCCGAGAAGGCCGGCGTGACGTCGGCAACTGTTTCGATGGTGATCAACAACAAGCCGAATATCTCGGCCGCGACACGGAAAAGAGTGCTGCGGATCGCCCGGGAGCTGAATTATTATCCCAACGCTATCGCGCGGGGCCTGGCCACGCGCAAGGCCAATGCTATCGGCGTCATTGTGCCCAACCTGGCGTCATCGTTTGTCGTGCGGATTCTTCAGGGAATCAAGAGCACCAACCGCGATATCGACTATACGGTCCAGCTTTTTGACACGATCGGCCAGAAAGAGACGGAATCGCAGCTGTTCCAGCGCCTGGCCCGCGAGCGGCGTATCGACGGCGCTATTCTTATCGGGTCGACCGAGAGCGACGAAGAGCTGCGGGTGTTCAAAGACGAGAGTGTACCGTGTATCGTGGTCGCCCGCACCTGCGATTTCCTCGACTCGGTGTATGTCAACAATGCCCGCGGCGCGGACGATGCGACCGATTATCTGGCCAACAAAGGACACCGCGATATCGCGTGTGTCATCTGCCGCAAGCAAAGTCTTCCCACAAACGATCGCCTGGCGGGCTACGAAGCGGCGCTCAAGCGCCACGGCATGGCGGTCGACCAGGACATGGTTCTCGAGGTTGCCGACGATACCATGCCCGAGGGCAGAAAGGTGTTTGAGCGGCTGATGTCCCTCTCCCGGAAACCCTCGGCGGTGTTTGTCCCTGCCGGCGACATGGTGGCTATCGGCATTGTCAAGGAGGCCAAGCATCGCGGCATCGAAGTGCCCGCGCAGTTTGCCGTGGTGGGCTACGACGATATCCCGGCCGCAGAGGTCGTTGAGCCGACCCTCACTACGGTCCGCCAGCCCAAGCTCGAGATGGGCGACCACGCGATTAATATTATCGTCGACAAAGTCGAGGGGCGGGAGACGGCGCTCAAACACAAGGAACTGCCCACAAAGTTTATTCCGCGCGAGTCTGCGTAGAAAGTACCTGCGTTGAAGCCGGAAGGCGCAGAAGTTTGGGAACCACTTATTTTACAGCCACACAAAGTTTGTATCTGGAATTTCCGGTCGGGGATTTCGAGACACTATATGGTATGACATATACGTAGTATCAGTATTGAAATCGGAATATCACCTGATCGGCAATAGCCAATTGCCACATACCTGAAGGGGGTGTACTGGTTTTCGACGGGATGTGAGAGCCACAAACAGCATGTCGAGGATGCCGGTTGGCCTCGTTAATCATCCGGCAAAACAATAACTGCCGAAGATTATTCTTACGCAGTCGCAGCTTAATTAAAAGCTGCAAACTCGATAGCTGGCCGCGCCTGCCGGCGATCGGGTCAAATCAGGGCGCTGGGCACCCGGGATGTACCGACCGGGTGCCGAGATTCACCGGTACTGGCCGGACGGTAAGCCTGTCTACCGGCGTACGGTCCGGCGAGATCAATAGGTAGGCTAAGCATGTAGCGGTTTGTGCCGATTGCATTTCGGACAGGGGTTCGACTCCCCTCACCTCCAGACTTCGCTCCGTGAAGCAGGAACGGATCGAAGTCTGCCGCGCCAAAGCGCAGAGCGCGAAGACGGGCAGTACTTGTGAGAACCAGCGCGGAGCTACGTCTCGGCATGCCAGAAACAGATTTCCACTACGTCTACATCCTGCAATCCGCCTCGTCGCGAAGTCGCTACTACACTGGTTGTACCAAAGACGTCCAGAAACGCCTGGACAAACACAACTCGGGCCAGGTTCCCCATACGGCCAAGTATCCTCCTTGGCGGGTGAAGACGTGCATCGCGTTCAGCGACAAGAGGAAGGCCGTTGCTTTTGAGCGGTACCTGAAATCTCCATCAGGCAGAGCATTCGCGAAGAAGCGCCTGTAGCTCCGCAGCTCGATACGGAGCCTGGTTAGCCGCCTCGTTTGTTTGGCCGGCCATGGACATCCAGAAACACTCGCGGCGACACAATGGCTATTCCCGCGTACTTTCCAATCTCTTTGAGATGCTTGTCTCCCGACACTATTGATACAGCATCATGAGCTACCGCTGCCTCGATAAATGTGTCGTCATCAGGATCTTCGGATATCGAGAGTGACGGAGTTTTGCTGGTAAACAGACAGTTGTGTCCGGTGCGAAACAATGAAAGCAATTCCCCCATCTCGCTCGTACCACCCAGGCCCATACGCGTGAGCACGTCGATGTATTCATCAATGACTTCGTTGGTAAGGCAGAGAGTCAGCTTTCCTTCTTTCCACATGTCGATAATCTTCTTTGGGAGCCCGCCAAAGAATGAGGACACGAAAATGTTTGTGTCGACCACTACTTTCATTTGGCGGCCTTGCGAGATTCTCGGACAAAGCGTTGTACATCTTTCGAAGTGTAGCCCTTGTCTGACAATGTATTTCCAATACGGGCCCAGAGACCATCGATGTATCCGCTGATATCACGCTCCTTGATGAAGTTGTCAATGAGTTCTCGCACGACTTGGCTGGTCGCTTTTCCTTCGGCACGCGAAAGCCGATTGAGCTCTTCCCGCTGCCGTTGATCCAGGCGTATAATCATCTGGGTGGTCATATCTCCACTCCTTGTCATGTTGATATATCTACTATACATTATATCAACTTTCGGATGCCCTGTCAACAGAATTATCCACTTGCGCGGCCTGGCGTGTAGAGGCTCATTCCGCCGCACAGAACCACCTGGCCTTCACGATTCCATTTGTTCCGCATACAGGATATCATCCGGCGTGTTGCGGCAGGCTTTGTTTGACATTATGTCTAACATATGTTATACTTAATAGGATACAAGGGACAGGAGGTGGAAATGCAGGCAGTGAGCATTCGTGATTTGATGCACAATTTCTCGCACTACTTGAAAGAGGTCAAAAAAGGAGAGCCTATCACTATCCTTGAACGTCGGAATCCTGTTGCCGACATCATTCCCCACAACAAGAACATCCGTTTTCCTGGCTGGAAACGGTCGATCAAGCGCAGGAAGATCGGCGGGGAGGCATTCTCCGCCACAATAGAAAGGTATAGAGAAGAGGAATGAGAGCATTCATCGACACATCTTCTCTTGTCAAGAAATATATAGAAGAGACGGGCTCGGAGGAGTTCGGCATCCTGTTGAAGTCGTTAAGCGAGATTGTCGTCTCGCCGATTACGGTCCTGGAACTTCATTCCGCCATTGAGCGACGTCTGCGCGAGGGTGCGCTTCAATCTTCCGATGCAAAATGGATTGAGAAGGAATTCACGACCGACTATGATTTTTTCGGCGTTGTGGAGTGGAATGACGAGCTGGTCAAAGAGGGACTTCGGATAATCCGCGCGTATCAGCTCAGAGTGCTCGATGCAATACAGCTTTCCGCGGCGCTGATTTCCGATTCCGGACTACTTGTCACTTCGGACAAAAGACTCTACCAGGCCGCCAGGAAGGTAATGTCGAAAACTCGGTTCATCTGATGACTTGAGAGAGGATGCCAAGCAGGCTGGAAACGCCCGGAGACTGGGCATTTTCCATGGCCCAGTTGTAGCTCACTTCTCGTAAAACTTGTTCCATATCAGTGACTTGCAGAAGAACACCAAGGTTCCCCTCACCTCCATTTGGTCGGCCCGTGGATTGACGAATGTCATTTGTCCGCATCGCTGGAGTGGGCATCCATAAACTCTCGCGGCGATACGATAGTTATTCCCGCATACTTCCCAATCTTCTTGAGATGCCTGTCTCCAGATACTATTGACACGGCACCATGAGCTGCCGCTGCCTCGATGAATTTGTCATCATCCGGGTCTTCGGATGTCGATAGTGACGGCGTCTGAATGGTGAACAGGCAGCAATGCCCGGTCCGGAACAATGAAAGCAGTTCCCCCAACTCACTCGTACCACCCAAGCCCGTTCGAGTGAGCACGGCGATATATTCATCAATGATTGTGTTGGCAAGGCACAGCGTCAACCTTCCTTCTTTCCACATGTCGACAATTGTCTTCGAATGACCCTCAAAGAATGATGAAACAAATATGTTTGTGTCGACGACAACCTTCATTTGGATGACCTGCGAGATTCTCGGACAAAGCGTTGAACATCCTTTGCGGTGTAGCCCTTGTTTGACAACGTATTCCCAATGCGTACCAAGAGACCGTCGATTTCCGCGGCCGTGTCAGCGGAACTGCAGAGTGGAAGCGGGCACATTATGCGACAGGAAACGCGGAGCTTCGACTCCCGGCGTTGTCAGATAGCGCGCATGGAGATTGCGAATTCCCGCTTCATCTAACCCGGCAGATACTGCGTGAGCTGCTTGTAGTCGGGCATGTGGAAATACTGATCGAGAATCCGTATGCCGCTCAGGCGATGGAGTTCCAGGGTTTCAAGGCGGCGGCTGTCTCTGCCCCATCCCAGGAGAAACCACTGGCGATCGCCGCTTATGAGCGAGTAGGGATCGATGCGCGCGCGGTATGTGGGGGCGTTTTCAGGCTTGTATGCAACCGAAACGCGCTTGTGGTCGAGTATCGCGTTGATAAGCGTTGCAAACTGTTTACGCACATCGTACTCGGTTTGCGTCTGCGGGAAAAACACCACGGCCCTGCACAGGCTCCGCACGTAGTGCATGAGTTTCCTGTCGTGCCGGATAGGATCGAGAAACCTGTTGAATGCCGGGTGCACCTGCTCGTCAAGGGACGTCCCGGTAAAAGCCTTGAGTGCCCGCTCGGCAATCAGCATTACCGCAATTTCGCGCGCGGTCAGCCACTGGGCAGGAAGCGTGCGCGCCTGGCCGCGATACTCGTAGCGCCTGTACCTGCGGTTATAGTATACTGGAGCGCCGAGATCGTCGCGAAGCTCCTGCATGTCGCGCTCGACAGTCCTTTGAGACACTTCCCATTCGCGCGCGAATTCCCTGATAGAAGACAGGGTCCCCGCCTGAATCCTCCGGTCAAGCTCGATAATCCGCCGGTATGCCGCGTGTTTCACAAGAGCGCCTTTCCGTTGCCTGCATTCATGTATAGCGGCCGTTTTTCGCCCCTGCGCCGGGCATGCCGCTTCTCTCAGCCGTCTATATGATTATATCTCGGCCGCACTGATCCGACAATATATGGCGGTATTAACATGTAGGTTGGCAGTAGGGAGGTGGCGAACGGTGTCGTACAGGGACGAAGAATTTGTGCTCAACAACATGGGCATGCTGCTTGCCGCCATGCGCGCGTCCGCGGGCTGCGAGCATATGTTTTTCCAGCTCGAGCGGGTGTTTTTCTATGCGTTCAACCGGTCGATGGGGGATACCATTCACTATGCCGACGAGTCGGTTCAAAAGACGATCGACCGCCGGGCGCTGTCACGCCTGGCGGAGGCCATCAGCGAGTATGCGGAAGACCACGGGCTCACCGACGAGCTTATCGAGGTGCGGTCGGCGTGCGAGGACCTGGGCGGCATTGTCGCCCTGTTCCACGCGCACACCGGCCCCATACCCGAATACCGGGATTTCCGCAACGGTGAAGAAGCAGGAACGCGGTTGTGCGCGCTCCTGCGCGAGCTTCTCTTGAAAGCGTTCCCGGCTGTCAGCATCGAAAACGAAGCCGGCGGGCTGTCAAGTACAGCATAGAGAGGCGGGGAGTACGGAACGCAGGCAGGAAGAGCTTGACCTGGACATACGCCTACGAGCGCTTTTTGGCCACGGGCGAGAAATACCACAACCTACGCTTCGCCCCGTCAGAAAACCCCGCCCCAAAACATCCGTATCTCCTGCATCATATACCACCCCCCCGCTGTTCACTCAACATCAACAACAACTCTTACACTCTCCGGCTTTTCCGCGACCCACCGGCAGTTCTCCGGCAGCATCAGCCCGACCATCATACTGGTGTCGGCGGCGATGAAATCGAGCGGCACGGGCATGGTGGGGACCGTAGTAATGGAATCCAGAAGCGAGCGGCGTACCAGGAGCGTTGTTGTCGAGGGATGGGGCTGGATTTCTTTGATTCGAAGGTCGCCCTCGAGTTCGCCGCGCACATCCACGCTGACCGGCAACGAGACCCTGGCCTGCCGGTATGCATCGATGCTGACCGAGCTGGGGGCTATTCTTGTCACCCGGAGGCCGGCGGGTTTGAGCACGTTGTCTTCGGCAATCTGCACGCTCTGGGTACCTTCAACCAGCGTGCCGAGATCGAGCATGACATGCATGGCTGACGGGTCGAAATCGAACTGCCGCTGAATGCCTGACAGGGATACGCGCACGGTTTCCGGGTGCCATTCATCCACGACCCAGTTTGCCGGCACGTTGCGATAGGTCACGGGCACGTCATAGCTGCGGCCGATGGTTTCGGTGCGGTAGGCCAGGGCCAGCCAGAGCAGGGCGGCTACCACGACCGATGCGAACTTGATCCCAAGGTTCTCGGTAAGAAAGCGGAACCGGTGCTCGGCGGAGGGATTGATATGTTTGGTGTAGAAATCGGTAAGCATGGTGCGAAGCTGGTCGGGCGCGCGAAGCGGGATGAGCTGGTCCTGGTGGGCCACGCTCACCACCCCGCGTTCCTCTGATACCACGATGGTCAGCGCATCGGTGCGCTCGGCCAGGCCGAGTGCGGCCGCGTGCCGGGTACCGCCCGTGCCGATGCGCGTGGCCTTGGTTGACAGCGGGAGATATACGCCGAACCCCTTAATCCGGTTGCCTTCGATAATCATGGCGCCGTCATGGCCGGGCGAATACGAAGAGAAAATGCTCATGAGCAGCGGCCCGTTGATAAGACCGTCAAGGGGCATTCCCGCCCGGACGTGCACATCGAGCGGCTCGTTTCCCTTGATCACGATAAGCGCTCCCGTGCGCTGCTGTGCCATGGCGAATACGGTTTCGACAAGCACATCGATGGTTTCCGCCACGGGCGAGAGCGTCCCGCCCGCCTTGAACATCCGGCGGCTCACCAGCCCCTCGAACGCGCGCCTGATATCCACCTGGAACACCACGACAAACGCGACCATCAGGGCCGTGAATCCCACCTGCAGAAGCAGCGAAGTGAGATGCATGTCGAATACGCGCGCGCCCACGTACAGGGCGGCAAGGACTGATACCCCGGCAATCACCGAGCGGGACGAGCGCTGGCGCACCCACAGAATGCAGAAGTAAAGAAACACGGCGATAACGGCTATGTCGAGGATGTCGGCGATACGCACGGGGAAAGCGCCTTTCATTTCGGGAACGGATAGAGAAAATACTAGGATGTTCGCGCGGCCGCACTCCTTGCGCGCGCGGGTGAAGGCACGCCCGCTTATCGCATGCTGCCTTCGCGTATGTACCGCTCGTGCCAGCTCAGGGCCTCAGCCAGCAGATGCGGGCAGTGCCTGGCGTGCGACCGTGCTTTCGCTCGCTTGAAATAGTCGCGTAACGCATCGCGAAAACGGGGATGCGCGCAGTTCTCGATGATCGTCCCGGCACGTTCTGCGGGCGACAACCCCCTCAGATCGGCAAGCCCGCATTCGGTGACAAGAACATGCACGTCGTGATCGGGATGATCGACATGCGGCGCCATGGGCACAATGCACGATACCGCGCCGTTCTTGGCAATCGAGGGGCTGACAAAAAACGAGAGGTACGCGTTGCGGGTGAAATCTCCCGACCCGCCGATGCCGTTCTGCATGCGGCTTCCCATGACACAGGTCGAGTTTACATTTCCGTAAATATCGGCTTCGAGCATGGTATTGATTGCCACGCAGCCCAAGCGCCGGATGACTCCCGGGTGATTGCTTATCTCCTGCGGACGAAGTACCACGCGGTCACGAATGCCGTCGAGGATCGAGTCAAGCTCCGCCGCCACGGGCGGGCTCACCGAAAAGGATGTCGCCGATGCGCAGCGCATCCGGCCCTCGCGAAGCAGATCGAGCATGCTGTCCTGGATGACCTCGGTATAGGCCGTCAGGTTGGCAAACCGGGAATCCGCGAACCCGGCGAGGACCGCGTTGGCCACGTTGCCCACGCCGGTCTGCAGGGGATGCAGGTGTTCGGGCATGCGCCCGGCGCGCACTTCGCGCTCGAGGAAATCGAGAATGTGGCCGGCAATGCATCGGGAGGTCTCGTCGGGCGGGGTGAACGGCGAATTGCGATCCGCGGCATGGGTCTCGACCACGGCGGCGATCTTCTCGGCCGGGCACGTGAGATAGGGGGAGCCGAACCGGTCGCAGGGGGCTGTCAGGGGCAGCGGCGCCCCGCCGAACCCGTGCAGGGTTTGTATATCGTGAATGCCTTCGAGCTTGTCGCTCTGCCAGGAGTTGACTTCAAGGATAACCTTGTCCGCCAGGTCGAACCATGTCTGGTTGTTTCCGACCGAGGTGCTCGGCACGAAGCGGCCGTCTTCAAGTATCCTGGTGACTTCGATGAGCGCCCAGTTGAGATGCCCGAAACACCCGTCCCGGGCAAGCCCCGCGACCTTACTGAGGTGCGCGTCAACGTACCGGGTCTCTCCCGTATTGATTGCCCGGCGCGATGCCGGGTCGGCCTGGTAGGGAACGCGCATGGCCATGCCGCCTGCCGCGGCCAGTGCGCCGTCAAGCTCAGGACCCGTGGATGCTCCGGTCCACACGCCGATTTTGAGGGAATCGCCGCGCGATGCCGCGGCGCGCATGCGCGCGGCAAGCGCCTGCGGCACCGCCTTGGGATAGCCCGCGCCCGTGAATCCGCTCATGCCCACATTGTCGCCATCGGCGATACGGCCGGCGGCCTGGTCGGCCGGCATGATCCTGGCGCGCAGCGCCGCGCATGCGATTCTGGAAACGTCGCCCACGCACTCCCCCGGCGAAAGACGGTGTGCCGTGCCCGCGCAACAGCGGGAACCGGAATGCATTACAAATACTTTGTGCAGGTACCCGCTGCAAGCGGTAAGCGCGCGCCCGCGTGCTGCATTGTATATTCACAGGCCGAAACATCCGCTTGCATGTGCAAAGCGGACCGGCGGGAAGGACAATTCATGGGCGGGCACAAGAAATCACACAAGCTCGAGGGCGTTCTTTACGATATCCGCGGGCCCGCGCTCAAAGAGGCGCATCGGCTCGAGGAAGAAGGCTATCATATTACCAAGCTCAACACGGGCAATCCCGCCGCGTTCGGGCTGGAGGCGCCTGACGAGATCCTGCATGATGTCATTGTCAACCTGAACAACGCGCAGGCGTATTCCGAGTCCAAGGGCATCTTTGCGGCACGCAAGGCAGTCATGCAGTATTACCAGGCGCAGCGCGTGCCCAATGTCGATACCGAGGACATCTATATCGGCAATGGTGTCAGCGAGCTCATTGTCATGGCCATGCAGGCCCTGCTCAACACCGGCTACGAAGTATTGATACCTTCGCCGGACTACCCCTTGTGGACCGCGGCGGTCAATCTCTCCGGCGGCAAGGCCGTGCATTATGTCTGCGATGAGGCATCAGACTGGATTCCCGATATCAGGGATATCAAACGCAAGATAACGCCCAAGACAAAGGCGATTGTGGTCATCAGTCCCAACAATCCCACCGGGGCGGTCTATCCCCGCGAGGTGCTCGAGAAGATCGTCGATCTCGCGCGGAGGCACGATCTGATCGTTTTTTCCGATGAGATTTACGACAAGATCCTCTACGACGGGGCCGAACATGTGTTCATGGGGACGGTTGCCGATGATGTCCCGTGCGTAACCCTGGGGGGATTGTCAAAGGGATACCGCGCCGCGGGATTTCGCGCGGGCTGGATGGTATTCTCTGGAGATAAAAACGCGATCCGCGACTATATCGAAGGTATCGACATGCTCTCGAACATGCGGCTGTGCAGCAATGTGCCCGCGCAGTACGCGGTGCAGACCGCCCTGGGCGGGTACCAGAGTATCAACGATCTTGTCGCGCCGGGCGGCCGGCTGCGCGAGCAGCGTGATTGTGCCTACAAGGAAATCGTCCGTATCCCGGGCATCACATGCGTAAAGCCAAGCGGGGCGCTGTACCTGTTCCCGAAAGTGGATACCAAGAAGTTCCGCATTACAAGCGATGCGCGGCTCATTCTCGATCTGCTTGTCGAGGCCCACGTGCTGCTGGTGCAGGGCACCGGGTTCAACTGGCCAGCGCCGGACCATTTCAGGCTGGTGTTCCTGCCGCCGCTCGCCGAGCTCAAGGCGGTCATGGAGAAAATCAGGGAGTTTTTCGGTTCGTATCGGCAGTCAGCGTCGCGTTAGCCCGCGTTCCGGGCCGCGCGCGGGTATGAAACCCCGGATGCGTTGCCGAGAAGGTGGTCCTGCCTGATCATGTGGTACGTGATATAGGAGTTGACCATCACGTTGTGTACCCCGCCCCCTGGTTTTCCCCAATGGCCCGCCTGGTAGAGGTTCGGCAGGTGGGTGCGGACCGGGATCTTGGCCTCGCCATACATGTTCTTCGTGTTCTCGAACCCGTACAGCGCGCCGTCGGTATTCGCGGTGTAGCGTTCGAACGTGGCGGGTGACCCGGCCACGGTAAGCTCCACGTACTGCGGCAGCTCGGGGTACAGCCTTGCCATTTTCGCCAGGAGCCGGTCGGCGAGCGCCTGCTTGTCTTCCTTCCAGTTGCCGCTGCAGTCTTTGCGGGTGAAATTCATGAGTGTGAGCGTGGGATGATCGGCGAAGTGCCCGCTGCGCAGCAGGACCAGGTGGTCGATTTCGCTCTTATCGTTATGCAGGATGCCGCGGTATATCCGGGAGAAATCCATATGGTCGAACCAGAAGGTGATATTGCCGGGAATAATTTCCTCGAAACCGGGTTTCATGCCCAGATAGACCGAGACCGATGACACCGAGGGGTTAAGGTTGGACAGCCGTCGAAGAAACAGCTTGCTGCGGTCGCGCTCCGGCAGGAGCTCGCGATGCACGATATAGGGACTGATATTCGATACGAACAGATCCGCGGTGTATTCTTCACCGGATGCGCACCGGGCGGCGCGAACGCGTCCGTTGCCGGTGATCAGCTCGACCACCTTGCTGCGCGTTTTGACCGTGCCCCCGCGCCGCGTGATAGCGGCGGCCAGCGCCTCCGCGAGCATCGCAAACCCGCCTTTCAGCGAATGGGAGCCTTCGAGAAAGTGCAGCATGTACATGAGCGCGAAAAACAGGGTGGGGGCGCTTTCGGGTGATGTGCCGCCGTAGGGCCATTGCCCGCCGAACAGGAATTTCAGGCGGGGGTCCCGCAGGAACCCGTCAAGGTAGTTTTCGTAGGAGCGATTATGGTATTTCGATGCGAACTCGACGTCTTCGGGAACGAACCGCTGCTCGAAATCGAATACCGGCTTTTCGATAATTTCGTGAAAGCGCCGCATGTCATTGAGCAGCGCATCGATATCAGCTGTTTCGGACGGGAAATTGCGCGTGAGGGACTCGATGATTTCCTGATCGCGTGACGGCATGATAAGCTCGGTGCCGGGCGCCGCAACGCGATACATCTCGGGCAGCTCAATGGTTTCTATTGTATCGTCGACCCCGAGCAGGCGAAGCATGTGCCGTACGATGCCGTGCCCGGCCATGGGCACACTGTGTATCGCCGACTCGAACGTAAACGAGCGCCGCTTGAACGAGTGGGCATAACCCCCGATTTTGGCGTGCGTCTCGAGGACCAGGACTTTCAGCCCGGCCCGCGCGAGAAACGCGCCGCACGTCAGGCCGCCGATCCCTGATCCGACAACTATCGCATCATACCGGGAATCGCTGGATGCGCCGCCTTCCGCCCGCTTCGGCAAAGCGGTGGCGGCTCTTTTCTTTTCCTTCGAAGAACTCAGGATACTTTCCGCCTTGGGTCAGGGACTCGCATCACTGGCACGGGCCGCCGGAACGCCCGAACCTGTAAACTACGTTGTGGTAAACTGCCTGTTGTCAGCCCGGCAAATCAGATATGCCACATCGCGGGCCAGACGGATTACGCCGGTCAGGCCGCCGCCGGGCCAGGCCCACATGCCCGCCAGGTAGAAATCCTTCAGCCCGGGAAACGTCTTCGTGAGCGTCCGCCCCACCGCCCGCGGGGTCGGCGCCCATCCCTGATAGCTTCCTTTCCAGATATTCGTATACCTGACAAACGTGGCCGGCGTGGCAACGTCGCATACCTCTACTTTGTTTTTCACTCTGCCGAAACGACGCTCCAGCGTGTCGATAACCGTATCCGCCACGGATTCCTTCTCGGCCCGGTAGCGCCGCGTATTGTTTTCCCGCAAATCACACCAGTACGCGTAGTCGGGCGTGCGGATATGGACCACGAGCGAGGTCTTTCCCGGGGGCGAAAGGGACGGGTCGAAGTTGCAGACACGGACCATGATGTCGCGCGCCTCAAACTCTCCCATGCGAATCGGGCGGCACAAAGGGATATTGAGTTTGGGCGCTTCACCTTCGAACGTGCGCGCCACGCCCAGAGAGATCTGGAGAAGCGACGGGTACACGTCCCAGTTCTCGAACTGCCGCCGCGTGCGCGCATCGATATACCGGCCGCCGAGAATCTCCATCAGTGTTTCGCGAACATCGGCCGACGAAACCACCACGTCGGCATCGTAGCGGCTTCCGTCAGCGCACACCACGCCCCGGGCGGCGCCGTCATGGACAAGCACTTCGGTGACACGCTTGTTCAGGTCCACCACGCCCCCCAACTCCCGATATCGCTCGAGGATTACTTCGGTAAACCGCGCGGAGCCGCCGAGCGGATAGCCGTCCGAGCGCGCGCTCATCCATCCCAGCGCGATGCACAGCGCGAACATGGAGAAAAACTCGTGATGCGGGAAAATCTGAAGAAACATTTCCCGCATGCGAGGGTTGCGGAACCGCCGTGCGTAATCGCCGATTGTCATGCCGCGCCATTTCATGAGAAACCGAATCAGGCGATAGTTCTTGAACGGGAACGCCAGAAAATCGGCGATACTGTAGGCCTCAGGCGGTTTCTCGAACGGGATCGGGAGCTTTGCGGCCGCGGTAATGGCATTGGTAAATTCCTCGATCGGGCCCCGGTCTTCCGGCGCGATGCGCATCATCTCGTCACGCAGTTTCCGCGCGCCATTGTACACGTTGAAGTATCCGCCGTCGTGCTCAACGCGGATGAATATGTCGGAGTATTTGATTTTAAGCTTGGAGAAGTCGATGAGCTCGGCGAGCAGCGTATGCAGGTTGATCGTATCGGCGGAGCCGGGAAGCCAGTTGGTGGCGCCGTCGAACACATATCCCCGCCGTTTCCACGAGACGCACACCCCGCCGCACATGTGGCCCATTTCCAGCACGCGCGTGTCATAGCCGTTCATCTGGAGATAGCACCCGGCGGACAACCCGCCTATCCCGCCGCCGATAATCGTCACTCGTTTACGCCTGTTCGACAAAAGGAATGTCCTCGTGAAGAAAGTACCACTGTTCGGGGTGGGCGCGAGCGACACGCTCCAGGTGCGCGTACATTTGCCGGACAAACCCGGCCGGGCCCGTCTCGAGCTCGCTCAGCGAGAGACGATAGCCCTCGCCCGCATCCCGTATCATGAAGGCCGCGAATGCCGCGGCGTCGGCGCCGGCAAATGCCATGAGCTTGTCAAGCCCGGCGCCGCCCCATACCTTTCTGCCAAACAGGCTGACCTCAACGCTGTAGTCGGTCTTCTCGTCAAACACCGACAACAGGACATCCTTGCGCCGCAGCGCGGCAGCCATGTCCAGGGCGGCATGGGTCCCCGGCCGGCCGACCTCGATGAATGAGATGGGCGAAAAGAGCCCGCTTTCCGCAAAGGCACGGGCATGCGCGTGAGCGGACCGCGAGAACTCCTCGGTTTTGAATCGCAAGGCGGCCGCGATTGGCAGATTGTGAGTGGCCAGCGCGGGCACTACGAATTCCACGGCCCCGAAATGCCCGCTGGCAACGAGAACACCCTTTCCATTCTTTCGTGCCGCGGCAATCGCGGCGGCCGCATCCGCCGCATCCACCCGCGCATCGAGAAACTCGCGGAAATCCCCGGTGCCCATGCATAACGGGACCAGCTTCTCGAAGTAGTGAAGTGCCACGTGCTCGATGACCGCATCGACCGCTCTTTCAGAGGAATCCAGGCCGAACCGCTGCATGTTCGCGCGCACGAGATCGTGCTCGCCGGGATGCGCATCATACCACTGGCGCGTCCTGGCCAGCATGGTCTCGCGAAGACGCCCGGGTTCCATCCCTTTCAGAGACGCGAGCAGATCGTCGGATTGAAGAAAACGACTTAATTGCATAGTGCGCGTTGTGCGCGGCGGCGCTGAGACAGTGGCGACCTGCTCCCGCGGGACATGCGGCGGCACGGCGCGGCCTTCAGGACGCGCCGCGACCGGACAGGCTGCTGGAGACAAAAAAGGATGCATGGGTAATGCATCCTTGCGGGGCTCACCGCGACGCAGACCCCTTAGTTGCTCTGCGCCATGTATTTCTCGACCGTTTCGGCGCACTTGTTGATCGAGGTCAGATTGGGGAATTCCGACTCGGGTATGGAGACGCTGAATTTCTTCTCCATCGTGGCAAGCACTTCGAGAAGCGCCATCGAGTCGAGCCCCATGTCCTCGGTGAAATGGGCATCCTCGGTGATCGCGCTTGCTTCGGTGTCCATGTCCTCGGCGATCTCGGTGATGAGATCCTTAATGGTGCTCCTGATCTCAGCGGTTTCCATTACGCGACTCCTCCTCGCTGGTGAAGATACGTGAAACGAAATACTCAAGGTACGTTTTTCAGGACAATCGACGTACAGTTGCCGTCGCATGAGAATGCGTTGATAAGCGCGAAGCCGGATTCGGCCCCGGCGGCGGAATCGACCACCAGATTGATGCCGCCCTCGGTTTCGTAGCCCGCCGGGACACCGGTAATCCGGCCGGCTTTCAGGTCGCAGAGCGCGCAGGCGAGTGAAAGGGCCGGTGATGCGCCGTAGCACTCTCCCAGCCGCGCCTTGTACGCCGTTACCGGCGTGCCGCCCAGTACCTCGGCAATCGCGGCGGCCTCCATCGCATCGGCGGGCCTGGTGCCGTTGGCGCTGGCCGCGACAAAACCAACGTCTGCGGGATCTATACCGGCGCCGGCGCACGCTTCGCGCATGACATAGCGAACAGCGTCACTGCCGGACGCCCATGCGCCCGCGAACGTGCCGGGCTCGAACGCGTTTGCCACGCCGGCGATTTCGGCGATCGGCGATGCCCCGCGCGCGCGGGCAGATTCTTCAGTCTCCAGAAGAAACATCGCGCATCCCTCTCCCGGCACGAACCCGTCGGCCGCGGTACCGAACGGCTGGATGAGCCCGCGCGGCGACAAGACGCCGCTCCGCTGCATGCCCATTATCGCGTAGTAGCTCAGCTCTTCGAGGCCGCCGGCCACGACAGCGGGGAGGTAGCCCCGGCGGAGATAGTCGTACGAGTAAAGCAGCGCATCGAGGCCGGCGTTGAACCCGGTCGCCACTGTCGTGCTCAGCGTGCGCACCTGGTGACGGATATTCGCGTTGCCCGTGGGCGAGTTGATGACCGTATTGGCAAATGCCTGCGGATTGACCGCGTTCACCCCGTTGACTATCGAGTCGCTCAGAAAATCCCCGATGCTCTGTACGCTGCCGAATGCGGTCCCCACACAAATCCCGGGCTTGCCGTCCCCTTCGGTCTCGTCAAAACGGTCTTTGCAGGCCAGCTCGATGGTGGCCAGAAGGAGCTTGGTGGCCCAGTCTTTGGTGCGCAGGCCTTTTTTCCCCAACACAGCGACCGGGTCGAGGCGCGATGCCGGGAAACAGGGGGTTTCCCGGTCGAGCTCGTGAAACTCGTACGCCTTGACCGAGCCCGGCCCCGGATCACCCGGCAGATTGGCCGACAGCTCGTCGAGGCCGACACCGAGCGCGCTGACCGCGCTTGCCCTGGTGATGAGTACTTTCGGACCGCTCATGGACACTTACCCTTTGTATTTGCCGAGCACCAGCGAGCTGCAGTTGCCGGCAAAAGCATATGCATTCGAAATAACGATATTGAGATCCGCCTCGCGCGCGGTATTCGGCACGCAGTCGATATCACAATCAGGATCGGGATCCTGGTAGTTGATCGTGGGCAGCATGATATTGTTGTTGAGCATCTGCACGCACGCGCACGCTTCGATAGCGGACGCGGCGCCCATGGTATGCCCGATCATCGATTTGGTCGACGACATGGAAATCGACTTGGCCCGCTCGCCCAGAACCGTTTTCGCGATGAGCGTTTCGGTCTTGTCGTTTTCGCCGGTGCCCGTGCCGTGCGCGTTGATATAGTCTACCGATTCGGGAGCAACCCGCGCGTTCGCAAGGGCCCGGCCCAGGGCCCGAATTCCGCCGCTGCCGGTCGGATCCGGAATGGTCATCTTGAATGCATCGCAGGCCAGGCCGTACCCGAGCACCTCGGCCAGTATCGGCGCGTTGCGCTTGAGCGCGTGGTCCAGCCGCTCGACCACCACCATGCCGGCGCCCTCGCTCACCGCCATGCCCGAGCGGTTCCGGTCGAACGGGCGGCACAGGTCGGGCGTTGTCGCCAGAAGCCGGTTGAAACCGGTAAACGCGATGCTCGAAAACGGATCGCTTCCGCCGGCAAGAACAACGTCAGCCTTGCCAAGGTGCAGAAGATCGAAGGCATAGCCGATGGCATAGTTGCCCGCCGCGCATGCGGTGGGAATGATTGTGACATACCCCTTGGCGCCCAGCTCACGAGCCACATTCGTGGGGATTACGCTGCAGGGATACTGCCGGGGAAGATCCGGGGGAATGGCATTGGTATCGGATGCGTCATACTTCGCGCGCACGCCCTGATCGAGTATCTGCGGCTCGCCCATGGTCGTGCCCATGCAGACGGCCATGCGGAACGGATCTTCTTTGTCAACCTCAATGCCCGAGCGCCTCACCGCCTCCTTTGCCGCGGCAATGGCAAACTGGCTCGAGCGGCCCATGTGCTTGATCTTGGATGGCTCGAGATACGCGGCGGGGTCGAAGTCGAGCACTTCACCGCCGGTCTTGGTTTTGTAGTCGGTGGTATCTATTGAGGAAAGCGGGCGGACCCCGTTGGTTCCCTTGACCGCCGCCGCCCAGAACCGGTCACTTCCCGTCCCGATAGGGCTGACAACGCCGAGACCGGTGATGACAATCCGAGTGTCAGGCATGCAATGTCCGTTTGCGTATAAGCGGTTTTCATCCGGCCGGAGCAGCCCGGCGGAACATACGGAATACGCATTTGTCCACGCGTGTATGACAAACGCGCCGTGTCCTGTAACTGCCTAATGTATAAGAGGATAGAAAGGCGAACAACCGCTATTCTGCCAAAAGCACGGCATGTCGCCCAAGTGCACAGAGGGTGAAACGGGTGTCTATCCCTTGCCGGAAGCGAACATCAACTCGCCCTTTGCCACAAGCTGTTCATCGACACGAGACACAGCCGAGACAATCGCGCTGCCGGCAATCTGTTTTTCCATGGTAATCGTGGTTTTCAGCTGGTCGCCCGGGAGTACCGGCTTCTTGAACACCATCTTGTTGACTTTGCCGAGATAGTACACGGTGTCGTCAGCGGGCCCGTCCGAAGACTTGATCATGAGAAACGCGCCCGACTGCGCCATGTTTTCGATGATATACACGCCCGGGAGAATGGGCTTTCCGGGGAAGTGCCCCTGGAACTGGCCCTCGTTGATAGAGACATTTTTTAACGTGACGACCGATTCGTTCGGCTTGAAATCGAGAACGCGGTCGATGAGAAGAAAGGGAAACCGGTGCGGGACATTCCTCATGATTTCTTCGATATCAAACATTGCTCATCCTCCGTTGGGTATATGGTAGCAGTGCCATACAATCGGGTGTGCGGCATCAGCACGACATGCCGCCGTCGACGGGAAAGACCTGCCCGGTGATATACGCGGCCTTGTCGGACGCCAGGTACAGCGCCAGCTCGGCGACGTCGTCCACCGTGCCCATGCGTTTCATCGGTACCAGCTTCAACGCCTCCTCGACCTGCTTCTCGTTCAGTTTCGCGGTCATGTCGGTCTTGATAAACCCCGGCGCGATACAGTTGACCGGAATGTTGGCTTTCGCCGTCTCTTTTGCCACGGCCCGGGAAAAACCGATGATGCCGGCCTTGCTCGCGCAGTAGTTCGCCTGCCCGGGCACGCCGACCAGGCCGCTGACCGATGCGATGTTGACCACGTTCCCGCGCTTGGCTTTCATGAATTTCATGATGAACTGGCGGGTCACGTTGAAAAAACCGGTCAGGTTGACATTGATCACACCCTCCCAGTCCTCCCTGGCCATGAGAAACAACGGCTTGTCCCGCGTGATACCGGCGTTGTTGACCAGGATGTCGACCTGCTCGAAGTTTTCGTATATGCTGGTGACCATGTCGGTGACCGACTGAAAATCGGAAACATCGACCGCAACCGCCATAGATTTTCTTCCCAGCGATTCAATCTCCTTGCTCGCCGCCGCGGCATCGCCCTCGTTGATGTCGCACACAATAACATCGGCGCCCGCCGATGCAAGCTTGAGGGCGATGGCCTTGCCAATGCCCCGCCCCGAGCCGGTCACCACCGCTGTTCTGCCGTCAAGCAACGCCTCCATCACTGTCCTCCTTACCGTGTGAATCCATGATGCAAAATAGAATTCTTTGCCACCAAGACACTAAGGCACAAGGTAATGATAGAAAAGACAGGCAAAGCGTGAGGCATTCGGTTTCTGCGCCAGGCTCTGCCGCCGCATGGCGCGGCGGATCGCCGCTATTCCTCTTCCTCGTCCTCTTCGCCGTCTTCCTCTTCATCGTCTTCGCCGGGCGGGATGCCTTTCTCCGGATCGCATCGCTGCATTCGGAGCCAGCGGTGGGGATGGTTCACCGAGTCGCCGTCAACCGTGAAAAACAGGATTTTCGCCCGGATAGTGGCATCCTCTTTGACCCGGTACTTGTATCCCATCTTGAGCTCGAGGTCCTCGTTGGTCATCGTTGCCGTCAGCCGCGATCCGTCGCGTGTATACGTTCCCCACCCGTCGATAGACGCGTCGTTAAGACTGGTCACGTGGACGGTGTCGCCGCCGATGAATGAGATCACCAGGCCCTGGCGGCCAACACACCATGTGCCCGAGAAAAGGTCTTCGGAGGGTACGGCCCGCGGTACGACCGACAGGACCAGCGATATCACGGCACAATGCATGCGAGTATTCATTGGGTGTATTCTCCTTACGCGCTTCCGGTACCAGCCGGTGCTTCGTGACCGTGAAAAATATTATCACGCGGCCGGGCGGCGCACGCCGGGGGCGCGAATGCCGAACAGCGAGAACAGGACCGGCAGGAACATGAGCGAGAACGTCGAGCTGGCGGCCATCGAAACAAAGACAAAGAGGCCGAGGTCGCGCACCGGCGAGAAGCTCGAAAACGCGAGCACCAAAAACCCGATGCCCACCACCAGCGTGTTGAACATGATCACGGCGCCCTTAATCCTGGCCGTCGCGGCCAGCGCGTCGCGTCGCGCGGCATACCTGCCGCGAAGGAACAGGTAGCCCGCCGTGAAATGAATCGCGTAGTCGATGCCGATGCCGATGCAGGTGTTGACAATGATAACGGTGACGACATTGATTGCCACGCCGAAGAAACCGAGCAGGGCATAGACGAACAGGGTGGAAAGCACGATCGGAATGATC
>WJMI01000118.1 GCA_014728015.1 Chitinivibrionales bacterium
GAGCCATACCCGGCCTTCGCGATTCTGAAATATTCCATCCTTTAATGGTTTTCAACCGCAGTTTTTTATATATTGGGACTAGGAAGTCCTTGTTTCCTTAAACGTTTAAAACATGCCATGCCCTGGGGGAGTATGCGCGAAACACAAAAACGCGCAAACCTCTGTTAAACCATTATTAATCAACCAACGACGATAACTCACGGGAAGGGGAAGTTCCGGGGGCAAACGTTTCGAGTCACGCGGTTATCAGCTCAAGCGAGGAGTCAACGATGGGGAGATCTTTGGTTTCGGTTCTGATTGCGCTGGCGCTTCTTCCGATCCAGTCCACGCACGCGGCCCAGGGCGATACTCTCTGGGTAAAAGTCACCTTGTACGATTTCAAAGGTGATTCCACCAACCCTGATTTTGTCAATTTCGACTGCGACGGCACCGACCTGACATCAGGGGTCAAGGAAAACATGGTCCAGGAAACCCTCGGGTCCGACGGCAAGCCGTTGAAGGGCACTGCCACGTACTGCAGCAACAATATCGAAGACTGGTACCGCCCGAGCGGCGCAACAGGCGCCACCTACAACGACTCCACCCACAAGTGGAGCAACCTTGTTCCCTATAAGAGCCGCGACGGGGAGTATGTCGGCAGCTCGTTCAACACCTCCGCCCAGATGGCCAATGTGGTCATCTACGATTCGCTCCCGTTCCTCGAATACAAGCATGCCGGCTATGCCGCGGGCGACTATGTCGAGGGCACCTATCTCTACGACAATCAGGCCTTTTTCCGGGTCGACAGCCTGGGATTCGTGGCCGGCGGCGAAGAAACCGCGAAAGGTCCGTATGCCGGGTGCTGCGGCGCCAGCTCCCCTACCGCCGAAGAGGGCGGCAATTCGGCCCACAATTTCGGGTTCACCATGGAGCTCCATCAGAAATTCACCTATATCGGCGGCGAGTACTTCGAGTTTTCCGGCGACGACGACGTGTGGGTGTTTATCGACGGCAAGCTGGCCCTCGATTTGGGCGGCGTGCACGACAATTTCGAAGGTACGTTCTATCTCGACGATCTTGCCGATCAGTTCGGCCTGGTCAAGGGACAGGTCTACCAGATGGATTTCTTCTATGCCGAGCGCATGATAACCCAGTCCCATATCCGCATCACCACCAATATCATCACGTCGGTCCCCCAGCGTCATGAGCTGGAATACCCCGAGCAGATCCCGGCCGGCGACACGGCCGATATCACGGCCACGCTGTACGACCAGTTCGGGATTGAGCGCGATGATTTGCTGCCGGATATCGAGTGGACCATACTCAACGACACGGTGCCCGGAGACACGCTTACGGCCGCAACCGGCGGGAGCACCGGGTTCGTCGGCCAGCGGGCCGGCCGCACGGTCACGGTGCAGGCCACCTACTGGATCGACAAGACCCACAACCAGAAACTCGTGTCCACCGCCGAAATCGAGATCGTGCCGGGCGCAATCCACATGCTTCGTATCGAAGATGCCAACTATAATGCCATGCCCGACACGCTGACACTTCAGTACCCCGATGGTGAAGTCACGCTTTACTCCACAGCCTACGACAAGTTCAACAACCGCATAGGCCGGGTGGCATCCAACTGGACCAAGAGCGGAAGCCTGCATCCCATTACCGACGGCGACAGTACCAGCCAGATACTGTACCAGAGCGGCTCGGTGCAGGCCGACGAGGCCGGTGATATCACGGCGACATCAACCGCCAATCCCGCCGCTTCCGACTATATCTACATTTCGATTCTCGGGCCCAAGGTCAACCTGAGCCGCGTGGTCACCCGCGACTACTCGGGCAACGGGTACCTCGATGCATTCGAGCTGCATTTCACGCGGAAGATCGAAATTCCCGATACGCTCCTCAACGACCCGTCGAATATTGTCATCTACGATGCCTCGACCGGCGTGCGAGTCGAATTCGAGGAAACCAGTTTCAAGTCGACCGACTCGAGCAATTTCTTCGTGTTGTACGTCAGCGAAAAGCAGACCAATGTCCCCCAGACCGACTGGCTGCCGTATATCACGTTTTCCGGCCATGAAGATGTCCAGGCCACGCCCAACCTGCAGTGCGAGGACGGCGCCGGGCCGGTGATATGGAGCGTGACCAAAACGGTCAGCTCGGTCGGCGATCGCAGCAAAGACAAGGTCACGGTCGTGTTCAGCGAGGATTTCGATGGTGACGGCGGCGAGGCGTTTGAATACGGCGGCACCCAGCCCGACATCGTTTTCAATGTCTGGACCGTCAATGTCAACGGAGACACCATTCTTATCGATTCCATGTTGGTTGGCATCAATGCTTTTTCGAACATGACCGACAATGCGCTCCAGTTCTACATGACAAACAACAACGATCTCACCGGCCGCAACTGGATGAGCATCGAAACGTCGCCCAAGGCCCGCATCGAAGATACCCGGTCCAACGATCCCAACGACAACAACCAGCGGGTGCGGGTCATTGTCGAAGGGGATCTCGGGCCCATTCAAATCGGGCCGAACCCGATGTACCCGATCTACGATCATTTCGAGGAAGAACTCTCGTACCGCGATCCCGACCTGGCGTTCGCCTGGGCGCGCGACGAGGGCGGGGCGGTCATGGTCGCCGAGGTCCTCATGCCGGACTCGATCACCGGCGATTTCCGCATTACCGGCGTGCTCATGACTTTCGATGCCGTGGGTAACCTGGCATACTCCATGCGCAACGACAACGATATCATCCCGCAGAAGTGGCGCAACGAGGGGTGGGACCCGGGCGAACAGCGCCAGCTCGTGTTCTACTGGAACGGCATTACCAACGATAACCGCAAGGCCGCGCCGGGCATCTACCGCGCGATCATTTATCTCGACACCCAGACCAAGCAGCAGAAATTCATCGGGAACGTGGGTATCGGAAGGTAGCCCGGTCCGCAAAGCCACCCAAAAAGAGTCCGAAACCGCCAGGAAACCGGAGAGTCGCTCTCCGGTTTCTTTTTTTAGGTCCCTGACGGTAAACCCCCTCTGGAAAAGCCGCGACTGTAGTGATAGGATCGTACTACACGGTGCGCGCGGCTTGGATCCTACGCCTTGTCCCGCCGCGCAACGATCCGGAGGAGAAAACCATGAAAACACAGTCGCCCATCCGAGAAAAATCGCCGCGCCGGGGCAACCGCTCGTCCTGCATAGCCGTAGTTGCGGCCGCACTCGCCGTAGCGCTCGGCTCCGCGCTCCCGGCAGTCGCCCAGACCGAATACTGGGAGCCGTACGCAGAAGACCTTGACAAGTTCGAGGCCGAGTCCCTGTTCGTCGGGTTCTCGTTTTTCTACCTCGACGACTCCAAGGAAATCGACGTCTACCACCATAACAACGATGCCGGCTGCAAGGGCGCGCTGTATTTCATGGCGCCCGGAAGCGACTCCGCGCATTTCCTGTTCTACAACAAGGGCAACGGCGAGCCGCATCCCTCGGTGCGCATAACCGACCTGTTCTCAATCCCCGAAAGCACCGAGGTGTTTTTCATGTATACCATTGTCGACGGGTCCTGCTGCGGGTGCACCGGCACGCGCTACACCGGCCAGAACCGTCCGGGAATCGACCCGTATGTCACCGGCATATCCGGCAAGTACGGACGGCGGTGGGCGGTCGGCGGGCGTATCAAGGAAGGCGGGCAGCCGACCGACACGGTGGAGTTCGCGTTCGAAGACCTGACCGACTTTGATTTCACCGATATCATCTTCCACGTGAGCGGACTCGTACTCAATGTCGAGATGTATCCCGACAGCATTGAAATCGACGTGTTCCCGTCCGACACGGTAGAAGCCGGGCAGACCGTCACCCTTATCGGGGCCATAACCAACCAGCAGGGCGAGCACGACCCGTCGCTGTCAAAGCAGATTATCTGGCGCCTCGACAACAAGCTTCCCGAAGACCCTGATATCACGCCGGCAGTCGGAGACACCGTGTACTGGACCCCGACCGAAGCGTTCCACCGTCAGCGGATAATCGGCGAAATAGAAGACCAGGTCAACGGGCGTATCCTGTATGACACGCTCTATATCTACGTGAAACCCGGTCCCCCGGACCATCTCGTGGTCGAGGGCGCTCCCGACGGCGAGACCGCGAGCCCGCGCAACGACAATCCCGTGGGCGGAAACGGCTCCATCACACTGGGATCATCACAGACCAGCAGGTCGGTGTACGCGGTTGTGCGCGACGAGTTCGGGAATTTCATCGAGCTCTCTCAATCCACCCGTTGGGACACCCTGTCGCCGACCGGCATCGTGTCGGCGGCCATCGGCGATCCGTCCGAGGGCGAAGGCATTATCGCAAAGCTCGGGCCCACCGACACCACTACCCGGGTGCGGGCCGTCAGCCTCGATTATGCGGGCCTGAGCGATATTGTCTCCGTGACCGTCGAGGACGTCGAATACGACTCGCTTCGTATCGGCGTGCTTGACGGCGGCGCCAAGGTGCCGATCGCCAGTCTCGACATGCTTTCCACCCAGGACACCACCCTGGTCCTGCAGGCCAGGCGCAAAGACCGTCTGGGCGGCAACAACGGCTGGATAGATATCGCGGGCAACTGGTCCATGACCGGAAGTCTTACCTCGGATGTCGGCCCGCCGACCGCATCCATTACCTGGTCGTTCGAGCCGAGCGACACCGGCAGCGGAAAAATATCCGCATCACTTGCCGGTGTCCAGGACCCTGCTGAAATCTCGGTTATCGTGCGTCCCGGCGGTCCGCAATCCCTGGTGCTGTATCCAAAAAGCGGGCAGCCCGATATCGGTCAAAACCAGCCCTTTGCCGACCAGGCAGACGTGGCCGATACGGTCACCGCGGGCGAAGGGTTCGATATCTATGCCAACCTGTTCGATATCAACGATGTCTGGCTGAGTGACTATGCATCGGTCGATTCGCTCGCCGATGATATCAGTTGGGAGATCATCGCCGACGGCGGCGTGAGCCTGGCAAACACTTCGGGCGCATCCACCACGGTCAATGCCGAAAAGGCCTGGCAGACCATCAAGGTGGTCGCCTCGTACAAAGACGTAGCCGCCGACACCGTGACCCTGTATGTGAAACCCGGCGCGCCGCATCACCTGGTTATCGAGGCCAGCGGCGCGGTTACCAAGCTCAACCAGGATGACTCGCTGAAAACCACAATTATTCCCGAAAACGAAACCACCCGCTACGTGTATGCGGTGATCCGCGACCAGTACGGGAATTTCGTGGAACTGTCGGACAGCACCCAGTGGACCTCCACGGACGTAAATATCGTCACGGTCGCCGCGGGCCAGACCCAGGCGCAGGGCCTGATCACGCGTCAGACAACATCACAGTCCCAGACCACGGTCACTGCGGCCAGCCTGCGCTACAGCGGGCTTCAGAACACTATCACGGTCATGCTCCTGGATATTTTCTACAGCAAGCTGCGCATCCGCATGGGCGACGGCAGCGAGCCGGAAAACGACAGCATCGTGATGAACACCAACCAAGACACCACCCTGATCGTGCAGGGGTTTCGCTCCGACGGCGGCGGCTGGGAGGATGTCCCCGCCGAGCAGTGGGCCGCATCGCTTGGCCTTGAATTCGACCCCCCGCCGCCCTCTCTGGCGCACTCGTGGCGGTTCTCGCCCACCAGGCCGGATACCGGCGGATTCATTTTCGTGACCCTGGGCACGGCCACGCCCGATACGGTCTGGGTGCGGTTCGATCCGGGCCCGCCCACGGGCATCGATATCGACCTGATCACCCCGCCGGACCAGCGGATCGCCGGCCAGCCGATACAGGCCAGGATCACGCTGACCAACCGTGACGGCGTTGTGCCGGGCACGTGGTGCGGAAGCGCGCTGTTTGACGACACGCTCGAGTCGGTACGGATCACCGAGGACGGCGATACGCTCGTGCCGGCGGTAATCATCGACGGCGACACTATTCCGCTTGATTCCGCGGTTGAGATGTGTTTCACCGACGGTATTGATACGGTAGAGCTGTTGTTCTACACATCGCCGGAAAACGAGACCCCGCACTTCACCACCGTGGATTTCACCGATCCCGTGTTCGACACCACGATAAGCGGCGCGGCATCGTTCGTGCTCAAGCCGGGCCCGGTGGCGCGTATCGAGCTGGTGGAGCAGCTTGTTCCGCTGACTCCTTTTAACA
>WJMI01000119.1 GCA_014728015.1 Chitinivibrionales bacterium
CCGGCGCCGCCACGGGGGGGGCGCCGGGCCCGCAACCCGGCAGCATCGCCCCCGTGTATACGGTGGTGTCGGCCCTTACGTTCGTGTTCTGTGTCGCCCTTGTCTTTGTCTCGAACCTGCCGCTCCTTGCAGGATGCGCCGTTTTCGTTACCGCGCTTGTCCAGGGTCTCCAGCACGGTTCGCCCCGCGCGTTTTTCCGCCCGCTTGCACGATTCTGGCTCCTGTTTGTCGCGGTGGGCATATTCCACCTGTTCTTTACCTATGGAAAACGGCTCGAATGGCTTCCCGGGGCGACGCATGAAGGACTTGCCGCCGCCGCGGTCCAATGGCTCAGGCTCTGGACCTGGCTGCAGACGGCCGCCATACTCCGGGCGGTCAAGTTTGACCTGGTGTTCTTTCGCGCGATGCGTTCCCTGTTTCCCGCCCGCCGGGAAACCGCGCTCGCCGGGCTCCTGGCGCTCGAGCTTTTTCCTGATGCGATCGATTCGGCGCGCGCGCGGGCGTTCGGCCGATGGGGCATGCTGGCACGCAACCCCGTGAAATGGGCACGAACGGCCCTGGCCGACACTGCCGGCCACGTTGGAGATATGGTCTCCCGGAAGACGGCCGAAGACGGAGTACACGGCAAGCCTGCGAACGATGTGTAGTCACGGAAAACACGGAGAGCGCGGAGGAAGGGACATCACGGCACGCGCGTCAGCTTTGTCTGGCTCACGAGCTTCTTGTTTGAATCCCGGACGCGGGCGGTCATGCGCAACACATACATGCCCGCGGCGATTCTGGTGCCGCCGGTGCTCGATCCGTCCCACATGAGCTCGGCGGCTCCCGGACGGATCCGGTTTCCCGGAAGCGCGTGCTTCCAGATTGTCCTGCCGCGCAGGTCGTAGATTGCGAAATCAACGCTCCGAAGGTCTTTGTAGGGAAGGCTGTATCGCAGAAATATCCTGCGGGAGAATGGATTGGGCCGCACGCCGAGGATTGCGAACGGAAACATGTTGAATTTGCGCAGGAAGTTTTCGCAGAACTGTTCGGTGCCGACCACCAGCCACCGGTACTCGGCGCCTCCCCCGCCGACTTTTACTTCGTGCGCCCCGTCCTCGTTTTCGTAGGTCCGGCTCTCGGGCACGAAAAATTTCACATGCATGCCGTCGGGGATAACGGTCACCGGATCGAGCGACACGCCAAGCACATCACGCCCGGCCTCGTTGTTGATGAATTTCAACTCGAATGCCGCCCCGCCCTCCGGAGTCTCGCGCGCCACCGCATGCCCCCATGCGTTGCCGTGCCTGTCGAGCACCCGCACATTCGAGCCTGTAAATCCGGGCCGCACCACGTGATATGTGACACCCTCTCCCCCGGGCGTGTACCCGCAGTACACCGTGTTCGCCGGTGTCCGGCCGGCGGTCTTGACCGCGACACTCCATTGTCCCTTCACGGTTCCGGCGCGTCGCGCCCGGGCAAGCGGCGCCATTGCCGGAGGAACAGGAGGAATCTTGAGCACAATTGCCGTATCGAGCGGGTTGTACACCGAGTACGCATCGCTTTGCGGATCGTAGCGCTGATACACCCGGTATTTCAGCGTGTCCCGGGCGAGGTCCAGCCCGCCGAGTCCGGGAACGTATACATCATCGGCAACGTACACGCTGTCTTCCCATTTCCAGCGGCAGACCTCGAGCGTATCGCCGTACGCGCCGGTCGCGGCAAGCACGTCGCTCAGGCGCACGCCGAACTTGAACGGCACGGCCACGTCGGTCCAGTCCTCCGCCGCCAGCTCGATTTCCACGGCTTGTTTGAGTGACGTCGTGGCGCCGGGGCCCAGCCGGATCCCCTTTTTCTCCCGGGTCTTTGCCCACAAAAGCCTTCCCGGGGAAAGCGAGAACACCTTGTCAAGCGAGTCGTGGTACTCGACCCACTTGGCCGTGTCGTCCTCGTTACCGTCATGGGGATACCACCTGAAGACCCTGAGATATCGTGAATCGTACGACCAACGGTTGCCCGCCCCGGCGATGTCGGCAAGCGCGGCGGTCATATCTCTATCGTCAAGGTCGCCGGTCGCCCGTACCGGCATCCACTGAAGCGGCGGGGTCACGAAATCGTCGGTGTTGGAAACCGTAACCTGCCGTGAGATATTGACGGTATCGGTCCGCGCGCCGTCGCTCACAATGAGTATCGCCCGCAATCCGTACACGTCGCTGGCATACTCGGCGGGAATGGTCCTTTCGGCGGTATCGAGACCGGCGCCGAGCGTATCGGTCCAGCCCGAAGCATAGTCGCCGTTTCCCAGCCCGTATTTCAGCACCCATAGCGGGTTGTTGATGTTGTCGCTCACAACGAACATATTGATGACCGCGCCCGCCCGCGGTATCTGCGCGGCGGTGTCGGTGTCAACAAAGGTGATTTCAGGCGGGACCGTGTCGGCGGCAACGACAAACGGCCGGCCCAGCCGGTTGGTCCGTACCCACACCACGCTGTCCTCGGCCGTGCATCCGTGCACGACATACTGGCTTCCCGCGCTGTCGCGGTAGATGCACGGGTGCGCATCGGCCGTTGCCCACGGCAGCTTCCCATGTCCCATCCCGATCCAGAACGGCGGGGATGCCAGCCGGCGCGAGAAGGAAAACGCGGCGCCGACCCGGACCAGTCCCGGCGTCATGCCGGAAAGCTCTTCATACCGGAGCGTATCGGTCAAGCCGTCAATTCCCGGAAGATCCTCCGGATTCCATCGCAAGCGCACCGAGTTATTGAACGCATCGGTCATCGTATCATCCGGCGTATAGTATGCGACCACCTGCCAGGTGAACGGCCCTGTCGTGACCGTGTCGCGGGCGCTGTCGGACGGCGGCGCCCAGTGGGCGCCCGGCTCGCGCAAAAACGCGGCGATATAATATCTGGTGCTGAACCGGAGGCTCTCCCTGAGGCGCAGGGTCACCGTGGTATCAGTTTCCGCGAGCTCAATCACCTGCAAACCCGTATCTTTCGCGGGATACGCGCCGAATGCATAGGCAATGCCCGCCTGAAGGCTGTCGTGCCAGAACCCCCCGCTCCCGTCGACATGCACGGGCACCGTGATAGTATTCGTTGCCGTATCGAATACCGGGGCATCGACGCGGAGCCTGTTCTCCAGGGTGTCGGCGGAAGCGGGCAGCTTCGGGGTGGTGATCGACACGCTTGACGATTCGGTCACGCTCGACCACAAACCGTCACCGAATACCTGCAACCCGAAGAAATACGTTGTCTGCTCGTTGAGCGTGCGCACGCGGACGGAATCCGTATCGGCCGAAGGTACGACAGCAATGAAATCCCGGTCTGAGACACGGTATGTCCGCGGCACCGGCTGTGTGCCGTACCAGATACGCACGCTGTCGGCGGTGTTCCAGCTCAGGACCACCGAATACGGAGTGACGTTATCTGCCTCGAGCACGGCGGTGTTTTGCGGGCGGGCCGCGCCGACCTGTGTCGAGTCGAGCAGGTGGCTCGACAGCGCGCCGCCGGCATCTTCGAGCACGACGGCGACATACACGTATCGCAGGTCGCCGGCAAACGCGGGATCGCAAAGAGACACCGTGTACGGGTCGCTCCCGCGCGCCTGGTCCGCATCCAGCCACCGGACGTACACGTCGTCGGCAAAATCCACGCTGTCCCGGAAACCGTACCACACGCCCAGATACCGGGCGGAGGCCGGAATGGCGCCGGTGTTGGCGATGTCTACTGTCACGGTGGTATCAGCCAAGCTGTATGACAGGTCATCAATCGTGAGAAGGATGGGGGTCTTGGCCGTGTCCAGCATAAGGACCCGCGCGCCGTTTCCGGGAACGAACCCGGGAATCGAGTCGCCGGCGGCGAGGCGCCAGAACGGCGCCGCCGCGAAATAGTATGCCGAATCGCCGAGCCCGGAGAGAAGCGGCACGGTGACCTTGACCGAATAGGGATCGCCTTCGTCAAGAAGGTCCTCCAGGGCGAACCTGAACAGCCTTGTGTCAAGCGGGTCGGGTGTTTCAGGGTACTCGGCCGAGCTGTACCATACGCCGATCGTATCCACATACTCAAGCGGGCTCTGGGAGGGAGGCGGGAGGCGGTCGAATCCGGAGAGGGTGAGGTTGACATGGGTCGAATCGACATACTTTCCGGCCACGGCCACGGGATTCAGGCTGTCGGGAGCGGGCGATACGGACAGTACCGCCTCATTGCTGGTGGCGGGAGCGCCGCAGGCGCCGGATACGACGCATCGAAAACGCGCGCCGTCGTCATCAGTAGCGGCTGTCAGCGAATAGCTCCCGGAGTCGGCGCCGGATACCGGGGACCAGCTCCCGCCGCCTTTTCGCTGCCACTGATATTCGAGATCGGTCCCCGAGGCAGCGGTCGAAAACCGCGCCTGCTCGCCGGCAACCACGTTCCGGCTTTGCGGATGCGTATCGATGACCGCCGCGATGCAAGTCTCCCCGCTGACCGTCACCAGCCTGCCGCCGGGGCGCTGGTTCTCGTATTCCAGCTTGATCCATGGCGCGGATCGTGCGCCGCCCGCAATGCGTAACTCATCGATAATACCGTCGGCCACGTTCGCCCATGCCGTGTTTGCCGCGGAGCCTATCCGCAGGGAGGATGCGGAAGACCGGATACCGCTCTCATGCGCGTTCGAGTCGACCGGCGCGCCGTTGATATAGAGTATCTGGGTTGTGCCGTCGAACGTGCCGGCCAGGTGGTACCACCTGCCGAACAGCTCGTTGATATCCGAAAAAGATATCCAGACCGGAATGTCACCGGTCAGGGGGTCGTCCTTGAATTCGAACAGAATCTTGCGGTTGGTATACTCGTACCCGACCCAGTAGGAGCCCCGCTTGAATATCCCCCGAAGCGCGGTCTTGCCCTGGTTGTCCGCGCTGTCGAGCCGCACCCACGCGGACACCGTAAGGGTTTTCGTCAGGTTCAAAGGACCCGCTTCTCCCCCGTCCTGAAAGGTAATCTCGTCGTCGATACCGTCAAAGTCGAGCCCCTTGCCCACGGCGCCGGTCACGAGGTCCTCTGCTGTCATGTCGCCGGTGGGCGTTCCGTGGATGCCGTTGGCGGTCCGGTCGAGGATCGATTCTCCGCCGTTCTCGGGATCCTCGGCCATATGCCAGACCCCGGCGAACCCGCTCGCGGAACCGAACACCGCGGCGCTGTTGGATGCATCGCCGACCCCCTGTTTCCCCCAGTGCATGCGTATGGTGGTCGTGCCGTTTCCCTGGATCGTGTCGACCTTCACCCATATCTCGGCCAGCCCCGCGGCGCTGTCCCAGCGCTCGATCTCGTGCGCGAGCGGGGTCCCGTCGGGCTTGGAGAACCGCAGGTCCCGGCCGGTGCGATGCGCCTGCGAGAACGTGAAATTGCCGCCGTGCAGGCGCACAACGACCGGAAATCCTGTCACGGTTTCGTTGACATCCGCGCCGCTCGAGGTCGTATTGAGTGCGATATCCTTTGTGTACGGCCAGGTGCCGAATTCTTCCATAATTACGAGCGCCTGGTTGGGTTTCTGGTTCTCCCGGCACAGCCGTATCCAGGATTCACTTCTGATCACGTTCGAAAACCGGACTTCATCGATCATGCCCCTGAGCTGATCCAGTCCGTCTATATATCCCAACTGCATGTCCTTCGCGCTCGGGATGATGCCATTGGCGGCCGAGGATTCGGTATCGCCCCCCACGGAATCCGCATCGAGATAGAGTTTCACCCACGGGTTGTCGCTCGTGCCTCTGGCGGTGACCGCGACATGGTACCATGTCAGGGAATCCATGACCGTTTCGGCTATCGCCTGCAAACCGCCGCCGCTTTCGGTTGACCAGAACTCGGGAGTGTGCTTGTTCCAGATCTTGCCAAGGCGGAACCCGCTGGTCTGATATTCCTGGCACGACAGGAAGCCCATACCGTCGCTATCGTAGCCGTCCATATGCACCCACAACGCAATAGTAAACGAATCGGCGTTCCACAGCGAATACCCCGTATTGCCGATCTTGTCTGTCTGAGTGCCGTCATACTCGCGTCCCAAACCGACAGCCGATGCCGTACTCGAGGATGCGATGATCGAGAAATCGTTTGTACCCGTGGCATCGCTTCCCGATAGCGTACCCGTGTTCATGTGGTATACGCCCGTATAGCCGTTGGATGCGTTGAACACCGCGGCGCCGTCGGAACGGCTTCCCACATTGTCCTTTCCCCAGTACATGACAAAGGCCTGCGATGCGTTGCCGGCATACACCGTATCTATGCGCACCCATATCTCGGCGGCCTCTGCGGATGCATCCCAGCGTTCTATTTCGTAGGGAAGGGCCGTACCTTCGATTTTGGCAAACCGGACATCGCCGCCCCCGGCGCCCGCTTCCGAAAATATGAAATTCGTGGAGTCCAGCCTGACCAGGACCGGGAAACCGAGCACATCGTCATCGATGCGAGCGCCCGACGATGTCGTGTTGAGGGTAATGCGCTGCTGGTGCCGCCAGGTGGAATAATCCTCCACGAGCCGCACCAGTGTCTGGTGCGCCTTCTGGTTTTCGTGACAGAGCCGGACCCAGTCGGCGCTTCGGGCCACGGTCTCGATCCTGACCTCATCGATCGCGTGATTGAGAAAACTCGCGGCCGTGCTCCCGGAATCCTCCGCGCCTATCAATACGCGCGCATCGCTGTCGTAAATCCCGTCGGTGTATGCCCCGGACACGTCGAGCGCGCCGTTGACATACGAATACATGCTGTCGCCGTCCCACGCGTAGCCCAGGTGGTACCACTCCGAAGTCGAAAAACCCGTTGCGTTGTCGCGATTGAAGCCGCCGCTCCCGTCCGGATACAGGGTCAGGCGCACCGTGCCCTGGCTGGACGTATGGGCCAGGCGGTACGATTTATCATAGCGCGCCAGGTACTTGCTCACGAGCACGCCGCCGTCGGTATATCCCTTGCCCCACATCGACAGCATGATCGGCCCCGTGATCCGCAGCGAGGAGGCATTGCCGATATCGATGTATCCCGAAGCGCCGGGATTGTCGGCGCCGCCGATGATCCCGGAAACAGCCTCATCGCCGCTGTAGCCCGCGGGGGTGCCGTCATTGCCGCTACTCGATGCATCGTAGCGCGTTCCGGTCCCGGATTCGGCAAGATGCCACACCCCGGCAAATCCATTGGATGCGCTGAACACGCCGGCGCCGTCCGAGCGGCTTGCCACGCCGCTCTTGCCCCAGTGCATCATGATACGCTGGTCGCTCTCGCCCCCCAGAACAGTGTCCGCCAGCACCCAGATTTCGGCTTCTTCGCCGGCATCATCCCACCGCTCTATCTGATAGAACAGCGGCGTATCGCCGTCATCCTTGGTAAAACGTATGTCTTCCCCGTTCTCCCGCGCGCCCGCAAAGACATCGGCATTGGCTGAAGTCAATCTGACCAGCACGGGAAAGTCGTACACCGTTCCCGGCACGTTGGCGCCGCTCGCCGAGGTATTGAGAATGATATCGGCGTGGTGGGACCAGGTAGCGTAGTCTTCCGGCTGGTAGTCGATGCCGAACTCCACGAGCGACTGCTGGGCCTGGGGCCGCTGGTTTTCGAAACACAGCTTTATCCAGGCCGGCGATCGGGCGACATCGGACACGCGGACCTCGTCGATAAGCCCGCGTATGGATGCCCACGAGTCGTCCCTGCCGCCGATGTACAGCGGGCCGGTCGCGCCCTCAATCACGCTTCCCTCGCCCCAGCGCGCGCCCGTGGTATCTCCGTTGTCATACATCAGCATCGTGTCATTGCCGTACGTGCCGGCAACATAATGCCACGTGGCGCCGTCGGTGGTAAGCGGCTCGCCGAACACCTCCTGTCTTCCGATGACCGACAGCTTTGCCTTGAACACGCTGCCGCCGCCGGTGGTCCGTCCGATGGTGAACCCGTCCGTGGCATCGTACCCGAAATCCACGAACGCTTTCCATCCGTCCTGATTGTCAAGGCGGACCCAGGCGGAAACCGTCACGTTCGACCAGTCGGCCGACGGCAGTCCCGGAACGGTGATTGCATCGCGCCCGGCCGTGTCTATCTCGTTTCCGTTCGCGATAAGGCCGCCCGTGCCCGTGGCGGAAACCGAATCATCGCCGTCATACCCGTTCGCGGTCGCATCCTTGTACAGGCCCTGGGTGCCCTTGCCGGAGGCGGACTCCCCGAGATGCCAGACACCGACAAAACCGTTTGCCGTACTGAAGACCGACGCGGGGCGGGAGCTGTCCTGTGCCGAGCCGTTGCCCCAGTGCACGGCAATTTCGGTAACTCCCCTGCCCCATATGGTGTCTACCAGGACCCATACTTCGGCCGCGACCCCGTCATTCCACCGTTCGATTTCATAGGCCAGCGGGGTCCCGTCCGCTTTGGAAAACCGAATGTCAGCGCCGTCGGACCGGGCCTGTGAGAATTCGAAATTCAGGTCGGTGAGGCGAACAAGCACCGGGAAATCGACGACCGTTTCCTCTATGTTCGCGCCGGAGGGCGTGGTGTTGAGATATATCGCGCGCTGGTGGCCCCATTGGGGATATGCCCGGCTGGATGCTGTGGCGGCATATGCCCGGGACAGGATTATCACCGCAATGGCTGTGATTAGCCTGGTTCCACAAGGCCTGTCATGCAGAATGTAGGTTTGCATTAGAGAAAAAGCAAGAAGAAATGTGCATTTTCATATGGGATTTTAGGGGCCAAATCCCGAGCCCGCAAGGCGGGCGAGGGTACCGGCCCCTGCCATATCTATCGGTTGATAAAGGTACAGGACAACACTATGGTGCTACACCCGACTCTACCATATTTTGCTTGAATTCACACTACATCTACAGCCGAACCGACACGGCTATTGCAACCTTGTCAACCTGGTCTCGAACATCACCGGCTTTGAGGACCCGACTGCCCTCGCCCGCATGCGCAGCAGGTAGACCCCCGCGGCAACGACCCGGCCGCGGCTGTCCCGGCCGTCCCACGCAAGCCGCGAATACCCCGGCCGCATGGTTTTGCCCAGCTCGGCGGACCACACCCGCCGCCCGCGCAGGTCGAATATCGAGAAGTGCAGCTCCGCGACTTCGCGGTACGGGAGGCTGTAGTGCACGATTACCCGGCTGTCAAAGGGATTGGGGTACACGCCGACCAGAGCGAACCGGTACGCGAACCGGCTTGTCTTGAAATCGTTGCGATAGTCCTCGTTACCGGCGACCACGAACCGGTACGCGCGGCCACGCGCCGGCACGCCGACCGTGTAGCCCGCTCCCCTGTGCTCGTAGCGCCCGGTTTCCGGGTTGAACAACTGCACGCCGTATTCGTCCGGGAACGGTCCCGCGGGCGTGAGCCTGACAGTCACCTCGCGAGGACGCTCGTGGTCATTGGCAAAAACCACTTCGTAGCCCACGCCGTTCTGGCCGGGAGCGCGCGCGACCGCATGCCCGTGTATGGCGCGCGTGGACGGGTCCACCACGCCCACATCGAGCGCGCCGAAATGCGGGCGTTTCGGGTAGTACGACACGCCGCTCCCGGAGGGCGCGGCGCCCAGTTTCACGGTATTGATTCGTCCCGCGCACTCGCTCACCATATCAACGACCCATCCGCCGGCGCCGCCCCGCTTTTTCGCCATCGGGCCCGTATCCGGCGCAAGCGGCGGCAGGTCAACCGAGTTGGGCGGCACCTGCAGCACGACCGTGGTATCGAACGGGTTCCACACGCAGTAGGCATCGTTGAGCGCGGAATAAGCTATGGTGTCGCTGGCCGTGTCGTAGCCCGGCACGCCCGGCACGTAGATGTCTTCCACGTAGTAGCTGACCGAGTCGCGCTTGTCGCCGCCGGTCTTTTCCCACTTGCAGAACTGCAGCGAATCGCCTTCAGGGCCGGTTGCGGCCAGTATGTCGGCAAGCCGGATCGAAAACCTGAACGGCACCGCGATATCGGTCCATTCTTCCGGCTTCAGCTTGATAGCGTGCGGCTCTTTCAGCGACATGGAAACGCCCTCGCCCAGATGAAACTTTCTGCTGACCGCGGTCTTGAGCCAGACCACGCGGCCCGGGACAAACGAGAACAGGTCCGCCGATGACTTCGAGTATTCGACCCATTTGCTGGACGTGTCCTTGTTGCCGTCGTACGGGTACCACCGGAACATCCTGAACTGCAGCGGATCGTATTTCCAGTCTCCGGAAGAAGGCAGTCCGGCGAGGCACGAATCAACCGTGGTGTCATGCAATTCCGCGGTCACGCGAAGCGGTATCCACCGGCGCACCGGCGTGGCAAAATCGTCGGCCTGATCGATTGCCACGCGACGCGACACGTTGACAGTGTCGCACTTCCCGCCGTCGCACACCACGAGGGCGGCGCGCAGGCCGCTCGATGCGCTCACGTACGATGCCGGTATCGTCCGTTTCACATCGCCGGTAGTCGAGTCGAGCACGGA
>WJMI01000120.1 GCA_014728015.1 Chitinivibrionales bacterium
GAGTATACCGTTGACGCTCCCCGGTTCATTATTCTGCCCGCGGACAGGCCGCACGCGGTGGATGCGCCGGAGCGCTTCAAGATGGTGTTAGTGATGGTCAAATCATAGTTCACAAGGGAGGAATGCATGCGAGCACATGTCATACCGGAAAAATGCACGGGATGCGAGCTGTGCGTTGCCACCTGTCCGGAAGTATTCGAAATGACCGATGAAAACATCGCGCGGGAAAAAACAGACGAAGCACCCGATGCCGCGCGGGGGTCCTGCCGTGAGGCTGCCGAGGATTGTCCGGCCGAGGCGATCGAAATAGACGAGTAGCGCCCCGTCCTCCTGGTTGCGCCGGCGCGTCCTGGATTGTAGTTTTTGAGGCTACACTATTTTAGTGACGATATCCGGGAGGAGGCATTGATGGGCAGGATTCGTGTATCCGCGGACAAAGCAATAGGCTCATTCCCCGATAACTGGCGTCAGTGCGTGGGCACCGGGCACATGGGCCTGGCCCTCCAGGAGGAGTATCAGAACGCGCTCGCGCTTGTCCAGAATGAGATCGGATTCAACTACATTCGCGGCCACGGGTTGCTCAGCGACAGTGTCGGCATCTACCGGAAAAACCACTGGAGCCAGAAGGATGAATATGTCGGCCCGGGGCCGGGGCTCAATTTCACTTATGTCGATCGCATATTCGATTCGCTCCTTGGCAAGGGCATCCGGCCGTTTGTCGAGCTGGGATTCATGCCGGGCGATCTGGCATCCGGCACCCAAACCCAGTTTTACTGGAAAGCGAATGTCACGCCCCCAAAGGACTACGGCGAATGGCGGCGGCTCATCACGGGACTTGTCTCGCACTTTGTCGATAGGTATGGACGTGAAGAAGTCCTTTTGTGGCCGTTTGAGGTGTGGAATGAACCGGACATCCCGGGATTCTGGGCCGGCGACCAGCAAGAGTACTTCAAGCTGTATCGCGAAACCGCCAGAGCTGTCAAGGAAGTTGATCCGGATATCCAGGTCGGCGGACCGGCCACGTGCCCCGCGGGCATCAACTGGATTACCCCGTTTCTGGAAATGTGTGAGAAAGAAAAGGTGCCCGTTGACCTGGTCACAACGCACTCCTACTATGCCGACAAATGGGAGTCGGCCGGTGAATACATGTACCAAACCATGCACCCGATCCGGCATAGCATAGACCAGTTCGCGGATGCCCGCCGCCGGATCAAGGAGTCACCGTTCCCCGACCTGCCGCTCCACATAACCGAGTACAACAGTTCCTGGTCCCCCCGATGCCCGCTTCACGACACGGCCTACAACGCGGCGTTTCTCGGTCGGCTTCTCAGCGCGGGCGGTGACACGGCCGACTCGTTCTCCTACTGGACCTTCTCCGATGTATTCGAAGAAAACGACGTGGGACGTGCGCAGTTTCATGGCGGTTTCGGCCTGGTTGCGTTCAACAATATCCGCAAACCCACCTTCCATTTGTTTTCGTTCTTCGCCCACCTGGGCGATAAGCTGCTGTATCGCGATGACAATATGCTCGCAACCCTTCGTGACGACGGCACGATTGTGCTGGTGGCATGGAATCCCGTCGAGAAACCGGGCGGCGATGCGACGTTTGACATTGCTCTGGATATCGGTTTTCCCTCAGCTCAAGCCCTGATCACCCGTCACACGGTCGATGAAGACCATGGCAACGCGTGGAATGCATGGCGCGAAATGGGTCGGCCACGCTACCCCAGCGACTATCAGTTGGGCATCCTCGAGCATGCATCGGTGCCGCGACTCGAAGTGTTCCGCGCGCCCGTTGAGAACGGCACACTGAAGCTCGACATGACGCTCAGCCGCAACGCGGTGATCCTGGTCGAAGTTGCTCCTCTGAAAGATGAGACGCCGACCTATGGCGGCCTTGATGAGAGCCGGATTCCGGGATATTGAAATCGTCGAACCGACTGGCGCTAGGCCTGCCGTGATCTGACCTTCCGTTCGTGCATCCAGCTATAGAGCAGGGGCACGAGAAGAATCGTAGCGAGTTGCAGGAGCATGCCACCGAACGAGGGAATGGCCATGGGCACCATCACATCGGCGCCCCTTCCCGCGGAGGTAAGCACTGGCAGCAGGGCGAGGATGGTCGTTGCCGAGGTCATCATGGCCGGACGAACCCGGCGGGTGGCGGCTTCCACAGTGAGACGGCGTACATCCTCCACTGTGCCGGGCTCTCCCGCGGCAAACCGCTGGTTCAGGTAGGTACAAATCACCACGCCGTTGTCTGATGCTATTCCGAACAGGGCGAGAAATCCGACCCAGATAGCCACGCTCAGGTTGATCGGATGTATCTGAAAAAGCTCCCGAAGCGCTTCCCCGACGAACGGAACGTTCAGAAACCACTCCTGACCATACAGCCATACGAGCGTAAATCCTCCCGACCAGGCGACCATTATGCCGCCGAACACGAGTAGAGTGGTGGGCACGGTCCTGAACTGAAAGTACAGGATGAGGAATATCAAAACCAGGGCGACCGGCAGAATGACTGCGAGCCGCTTCTCGGATCGTATCTGGTTTTCGTAGCTTCCCGCGAACACATAGCTCACGCCCTCCGGCACGATCAGATCTCCTTTGTCTACCATCTCCCGGAGATACCGGCGTGCATCCTCAACGACATCCACTTCCGCGTGACCCGGGTTCATATCGAACAGAACATAACCGGTCAGGAAAGTGTCCTCGCTTTTTATGACCTGCGGTCCCCGCCGGTACACTACGCGCGCAAGCTGGCCGAGCGGGACTTGTGCTCCTCCCGCGGCGGCAATGAGGATCTTCTCGATATCGTCTGCCCCGCGGCCGAGCCCGCGTTGTTCCCGCGGGTACCGCACTCGCACGCCGTACCGCTCACGGCCCTCGACCGTACTGGTCACGCGCTTGCCGCCAAGCGCTATTTCAACAACACTCTGCACATCCTGGACAGCCACGCCGTAGCGCGCTATCGCATCCCGGTCGATCTCTATCTCGAGGTACGGCTTGCCCACAATGCGATCGGCAAACACGGTGGAACGCGCCACCGAGGGCACCCGTTTGAGGTGTTTTTCCAGTTCAAGCCCGAACCGCTCTATTGTCCGCAGATCAGGGCCGCGGACCTTGATGCCCATGGGCGCGCGCATGCCGCTTTGCAGCATGACAATCCGCGCGGCGATGGGCTGGAGTTTCGGCGCCGAGGTCACGCCTATGATCTGCGCCGTGGCTACGATCTCGTCCCAGATATCGTCCGGTTTCGTGACATGCTCACGCCATTGGCGAAACGGTCTTCCCTGACGGTCCGGCACCAGGTGTCCGGCGCTGTCGCGCGCGAATTCACCTTTGCGACGATCGTATTTGAACTTCAGGCGATTTCCAATATTGTCAACAATGTACTCCGGCTTGATGTTTATGATCGTTTCGATCATCGAAACCGGCGCCGGATCGAGCGGACTTTCAACGCGGCCGAGCTTCCCCACGGAGTTTTCCACTTCCGGGATAGCGGTAATCGCCATGTCCTGTTTTCGTAATATGTCATGCACTTCGCCGATGGAGGCGTGGGTCATGGTCGTGGGCATGTATAGATAGGAACCCTCATCGAGCGGCGGCATGAATTCCTTTCCCAGCCCGGGAAAGGCGTGCGACATCGCGGTGAGTGGCCCAAAACGATAGAACGATTGCGGAATGAAGAAAAACGCCCGGGCAAACCCCATCCATACCACTAAACCGAACACGACCAACCCGACCGTGGGCGCGAGGAGGACGACTTTGTGGTCCAGAAACCACCCCAGCAGGCGCGGGTAGATGTGTATGAAATACCGGAAGAACGCGAGCAGGCCGCCCACGCACAGGACGACAAAAAGCAAATTGGAGAAGAGGCCCCTCCGCGCGCCGAGTGGAAGCCAGTCGACGGCAAGCAGAACGGCAATCATCGCGATCACTGCGGCATTCGCGATTGCCGGCAGGCGGCCCTTCCACTTTTCAGAAAGGAATCGTCCTGTTATGATCCGTGCGGCAAACACCAGCGAGAGGGCGCCGAGCCACCACACTCCCCTCGCGAAAAACCCCACGGCGACGGCCGCCAGCAACAGCGGCCCGGCCCATGAGATCCACGACCGCCGTTTGACCGCACGCCGTCCGAGCAGGAGATGCAAGACCGGCGGAAGAACAGTGAGCGTGACGATTATCGATGCCAGCAAGGCGAAGGTTTTTGTATATGCCAGCGGCTTGAACAGCTTCCCTTCGGCCGCCTCCATCGTGAACACGGGCAGGAAACTGACAACCGTTGTCAGGACTGCGGTGAGGATCGCGCCCCCGACCTCGGTGGCGGCCCGGAATACGACCTCCTTGGCATCCGCCTCCGGCCCGGCCCTCTGCAGGTGGCGAACCACGTTTTCGCTCAGGACGATTCCCATGTCCACGATAGTCCCGATAGCGATGGCGATCCCCGAGAGCGATACTATGTTGGCATCCACCCCGAAAACTTTCATTCCGATGAAACTCATGAGCACCGCGACGGGCAGAACGCCCGACATGATCACCGAGCTCGAGAGGTTGTTGAGCATCACCAGGATGACCAGGATGGTCACGAGTATTTCGAGATAGATGGCCGTGTTAAGTGTGCCCAGGGTCTCTCTGATAAGTCCGGTGCGGTCGTAGAAAGGCACAATGGTCACCTTTGAAACGGTCCCGTCGGCAAGTCGTTTCTCCGGCAGGCCGGGGGCCAGCTCGGCGATTTTGCTCTTGACGTTGCCGATAACCCTGAGAGGGTTCTCACCGTATCTCGTTACCACCACGCCGCCCACGGCCTCGGCGCCCTCCTTGTCCAGTATGCCCCGCCGGAGTGCCGGGCCGAGCCCTACGGTCGCCACATCGTCAATCGTGATGGGAACGTTGTCCCTGACCCGCACGACCGCTTTCCTGAGATCGGTGACATCTTTGACGAAGCCAAGCCCGCGAATTACGTATTCGACGCTGTTGATCTCGATAGTCCGCGCGCCGACATCCCGGTTCGACTTGCCCACCGCAGCGTATATCTGCTCCAGGGTAACCCCGTGCGCGCGCATGGCATCGGGATCGATGTCGACCTGGTACTCTTTCGCGAACCCCCCGATCGAAGCGACTTCGGCAACGCCGTCGGCGGACATGAGTCCGTATCGCACATACCAGTCCTGGATAGTCCGCAATTCCTGCAGGTCCCACCCGCCGGCGGGATTGCCCGCACGGTCGCGTCCCTCAAGCGTGTACCAGTATACCTGGCCGAGCGCGGTAGCATCGGGTCCCATCGCCGGGCGGACGCCCGCGGGAAGCGTGTTGGGAGGAAGCGAAGCGAGTTTCTCAAGAATCCGGCTTCGGGACCAGTAGAATTCGACGTCATCACGGAACACGACATAGATGCTCGAAAAACCGAACATGGACAGGCTTCTCACTGTCTTGACGCCAGGGATTCCGAGGAGGCTGACTGTCAAGGGATACGTAACCTGATCTTCGATGTCTTGTGGGGACCTGCCCGGCCACCGCGTGAACACTATCTGCTGGTTCTCGCCGATATCAGGTATGGCATCGACCGGCACCGGATTCCGGGGCAGCCAGGGGATGTCCCACTCGAACGGCGCTACCATGATGCCCCAGAGGATGATCGCCGCCGCAAACAGGCCCGTGATCAGCCTGTTATCCAGGCAAAAACGTATGATCCGACTCACTATCACTGCTTCCCCTCCTCGAGGCCTGAAGCTGCGGCGCCGGTGTACGTTTCGCGTATCTCACCGCACTTGAGCATCTTTGCGCCGAAGTACGGGTTGCGTATCTCTTTGCCGGTCTGCAGCCAGTATGCGCCCTTGTTGCCGAACGCCATGGGGCAGAACGCCAGATAGTGTACGCGCTCGCCACCGTGACCGTAGTGCTTTTGGACGGCTATCACATGCCGGGACACCTTTTCGAACAGCCGACGCGCATCAGGCATGCCGCCGACATGCGCGGCATGCTCGAGGGCCTGCCGGATCTTGCGCGATGAGACTTCCCAGGCTTCATAGTGCCGCCCTTTCCCGTGTGTCACGCCGGCCACACCCTGAGCGAGCCGCGCGAGCTTCGCTTTTGCTCCCTTGAGATCATCCGATGCCAGCGCGGCCGCGGCTTTGAAATACGTCTCGTACATGTCCGTGAGCTGCGCGCGGAACTCCTCGGCAACGGGCTCACCTGAAATATCAGGCACATGCATGCCGCGGGCGCTCTCTCCAGGCGCCTTCTTGCCGGAGCTCTCTTCGTCTTGATGATCGTGCCCGGGCGAGCTTGCCCCCGACTGCGGGCTCATCATACTGGGCTTGGCACGAATCTGCAGCTCGCCATCAATTTTAAACGCCCCGTTGACAACGACCTTTTCGCCCTCGGCAATTCCTGACTTCACGATATAGCTCTCGCCCACACGCGGACCCAGTACGACTTCCCTTCCCTCGAAGGTGGGTTTCTCGGCATCCTCGATTTCTACATATACGACCGCACGTTCGCCCGTGAGAAGCGGGGCTGTGGCAGGAATAAGGAGCGGGTCGACATCCTCAAGCCCGGAAGTCACATACCCGAGCTCCTCGGCACGGACCAGGGGCATCCCGCAAATATCGCACGTGCCGGGATGGTCCTTGACTATCTGGGGATGCATGGGGCTTATCCATTTCCCTTTAAGCGATGCCGACGCCTTTACGCCGCCGGATTTCGATACGCCAGCCCTGATGCGCGCCCTGACAAACATGTCCGGTTTGAGTCTGCCGTCGCGATTGTCGGCAATGACACGCACATTCACAGTCCGGGTCTCCGGATCCACTACAGGATCGATAAATGAGACCGTGCCGGCGAATATGCGCCCCGGCCATGCTTCCACGGAAAACTCGACGTCCTGACCAAGACGCAGCCAGACCAGATCGGATTCATAGGCATCGAGTTTTACCCATACGGTCGTCAAATCGGCAATGTGAAAGAGCGGGGTTCCCGTCTGCACGTAGGCCCCTTCTTCGACCAGTTTCTTCAGCACAATGCCTTTCTGACCCGCCCTGATGGTCATGTGCTCCGAGGTCGTGCCACGGGCGAGTATGCGCTCGAGTTCCCTGTCTGAAAACCCGAGAAGGTGCAGCTTCTCCTGTGCAGCAGCAAACGTCCTGTTCGTATGCTCTTGTACAATCCCGCCGTTTTCGCCGGCCACGCTTGCCGCCCGCGATGCCTCGAGCAGCTCCTTCTGAAGTGAAATAAGTTGGGGGCTGTACATTCGGGCCAGATGGTCGCCGCGCGTAACCGGGACCCCGGTGTAGTCGACAAAAAGCCTGTCTATGCGTCCCGCGACCCTTGCCGAAATCATTTCCACGCGGGTCTCATCCAGGGAAATCTTACCGCTCATCCGGATGTCGGCGGCCGCGCTGCGCCGCACGGCCGGCGCGGTGGCTATTCCGGCAAGGGCTCTCGCGCTCTCCGACATGGAAAGCCGTCTCGTCTGTCCCGCCCCGTCTGCATCGCCTTCAGTGACCGGAATCAGATCCATGAAGCAAATCGGACATTGCCCCGGTTCGGGCATTCTGATCTGCGGATGCATCGAGCATGTCCAGCTGCTCTTCGCATCGGCAACCGCTTCCCCGGCGTCCTTATTCTCGGCCGCGGACCTGCCGCTTCCCGAAAAACGGGCGCCCAGCCAGTAGCTCAACA
>WJMI01000121.1 GCA_014728015.1 Chitinivibrionales bacterium
CCTCGAGCCATCACCGATCAATGTTGAACTTCTGAAGAAGAATGTTGCCGCAAACCGCCTCGATACGACAATACAGATCGAAGAGAAGGCAATCGCCGGGCAAAATGGAACAATGCAGTTGCTCATTTCGGGATATTCGAACCTCAATACAACCTATCGGAGCAAACTTGTCGACGGCAAGCAGATACCGTTCTTGAAAACAATTGAAGTTGAAGCCGTAACGATAGACGATTACCTGAAAGACAAACGAGCTCCGGAACTCATTAAAATGGATATTGAGGGCGCGGAAGTGGAAGTTGTCAAGGGGATGCAGCGCACGCTGGGGTGCACCAGGAGCATGTCGCTTTTCATCGAAATCCATCCGCAACTGCTCGACAATACCGCCCCCATGCTGGACTTTTTGCGCACCCTGATGCTCAACGGCTTCGAAACCCTCGCCGTCATATCGCACGATGATTTTTACAGGAATATCGCGGGCATCGCCCGCGTTGAGCACCTTTCCATCATGGAGTTGATTACCGATCCCAGAGTCACGAACGGAACCACAGCGTTTGAAGTGTTTTTCCACAAGCGATGAGGAACGATCCTCTTTCGCAGGCTATCCCCTGCAAGCCTAATACCCCACAATAACCTCTTCCCCGTCAACCACCACCAGCACCACCCGCGGCTCTTCGAGAATCAATTCGTCGAGGATGTCGTTACGCGGGTCATGGGGGAAGCGGAGGCCGATGAGGTCGGCCGCGCAGCCGGGGGCGAGCGCGCCGATCGCGCCGCAGCGCAGGGCCCTGGCCGCGTTGGTCGTGACCAAGCGAACGAGCTGCCGGGAGGGTATGTGCGGGTACATCTTCATGACGAGATTGAGCTCGTCAAAAAGGTTCATCGGTGCCGAGCTCTCGGGGCTTTCGGTACCCAGGCATACATTACAACCCCGCCCCAGAGCGACATCCAGGGGAAACGGCTTGTGCCCGAGCGCATCGTTGTACTGCGGGCAGAACACCAGCGTGACGTTCTTTGCTGTCAGAAGTGACAGCTCTTGGCCGCTCATGTAATTGCAGTGATAGCACAGACCCTGGTTGGGGATGAGATTGCCGGTTACCGCGTAATACATGGAGCCGCGGCCCGGGGGGCCGAACGGCCAGGGGCTCTTCCGCGTGATCAATCCATACAGGTCGCCGGTCTGCTCCGAGAACGCCTGAAGTTCTTCGGAGCTTTCGGCGACATGGCATGCCCAGAGGTAGCCGTTCCGGCGGGCAAAGTCAACCAGCGCACGGTGGCGTGACGGGGTCAGGGAGAACAGGGCGTACGGCCCCGCCCCCACTGTACCCTCATGGCGGCTGCGCTCGATGCGCTTCGCGAGCGTACCAATCACGTCGTCGTCAGCGGTGCTGTCTGGGTGAGTCTCGTGTATGACCCACGACCGGATCGGCTCATCACGGAGGACGATTGGCGAGATATCGGTCTGGGAGGTGTCGACGACGGTCGTGATGCCGTTTGCCAGGGCTTCGCGGATACCGAGTCGAACCGTGGAAAGGACGGTATCGGGAGGGGCCTTGCGCACCGCCCGCCGACGGCGGGTCATCCAGACCGCGAATGATTCCTCTTCCTGCTTGTGCAGGCCCCGAAGCACGCCCTCTTCAAGGTGCGTGTGCATGTTGACAAGGCCGGGCATGAGGAGTGTTTCACCCAGGTTGACAATACGATCCTTGGAGGTGCGGCGAAGCTTCCCGCGCGGTCCCACCGTGCTGATGCGGGCGCCTTCGACCGCGACCCCGCCATTGACCAGTATTTCACCGTCGGGCAGGAGGATCCACTTGGCAAAGTAGACTGTGGCCGCCATATCAGTGCAAAATACATGCGGTGTGGCGGCGAATTACGCTACGGCGGGTCTTCGTGGGGGATGCCCGGGTCTACAACACGTCCATGATAAGGGCGTTGGCAAGCGCATCGTCCCGGGGCTGGTCCTCCACGATGGCCTTGCGCACACGCTCAGCAGCGAGTTTTTCGGGAATAAGACGAACATAGGCAACCATCCATTGAAATCCCTCGCTCGACCCATGGGTGGCCGCGCTGAACTCCGCGACGTCACAGTGCAGGGAGCCAAACGCCAGGGCATGATGCACCCCCGCGGCGTGCAGGCGCCGGCGCCGATGATTCCGGCTCTTGCGGCCGTATTCTCGATAGGCAACTTCGTCGACACGCATGGCGTCCCGTCCTCGGGGTGATCGGTTTCAGTAGGTCTATCGGTTCGGGCATGCCGGTCGCTTTAGCGTTCTTCGTGAAACGCGCGGGCCCCGTATCAGGTTAAGCCCTTCAACAGCCTTTGACACGCGCGCCCGGCAGACCTATTTTTGTATTTCCTTGTCAGTCGATTTCCTCAATCGGAAAGGACCTCCAATGCGTTTTCTGTTTGCCACGGCCATTGTCGCGTTTCCCGGCCTGCTTTTTGCCCAGGGGGGAGAAGGCTCTCCCACCAGCATGTTCGGCAGCGTGCTCCCCATGATGCTCGTGATGTTCGCTATCATCTACTTCCTGATGATTCGACCGGAGCAAAAAAAACAGAAACAGCGCCAGAAAATGATAAGCGAAATGAAAAAGGGCGACAAAGTACTCACCGTCGGGGGAATATGCGGCTCGATTGTCAGCGTGAAAGGGGAGAACGCTACCGTCAAAATCGCGGAGAATGTTACGGTCGAGGTTACGAAATCAGCTATCTCCAGCGTAATAAACAAAGAAGGTACTGCGAAGGAAACCAGGGAAAAGACTTAGCAGATGGCATCAATCCGCATATATGGCGATCCTGTGCTGCGCAAGAAAGCTGCCGCGGTCGAGGACTTCGGCCCGGCCTTCAAGAAGCTTGTCAGGACGATGAGCGAAACCATGCGCAGGGAGGATGGTGTCGGCCTGGCCGCGCCACAGATCGGCGAATCCGTCCGGCTCGCGGTTGTCGATGCCTCCGGCGGCGAGAACGATCCATATGTGCTGGTGAATCCGGAAATCACGTTCTCTTCGGCGGAAAAAGAGGATTTCGAGGAGGGCTGTCTCAGTATTCCCGACATCAACCTCAAGGTCAACCGTCCTGTCAGGGTTTCGGTGCGCGCGCAGGATGAAAACGGCGACGAGTATGTCATCGAAGAGGCCGACGGTCTGCTGGCACGGGCCCTTCAGCACGAAATCGACCACCTGAACGGCATCCTTTTTGTCGACCGGGTATCGCCTGTGGTTCGCCAGCTTGTGGCCGGCAAGCTCAAGAAACTGGCCAGGTCCCAACGAGAAACCGCCTCGGTTTCCTAGCCTGTCTCATGCACGGCAACGAAACGGTTCATGAATGAGTCGGGTCAGCCGTCTTGCCTCCATCGCCGCGATTCTACTCGTATCAGGTTGCTCGCGCGCGCCGTTCGTTGAACCCAGCCGCCCCGGGGAGGAACCCCGCGGGGAGCCTGCCGCAGAAACCGAAGAAGAACAGTCTTTGAGTTCCGGGCCCAAGTCACGTTCTCCGATCGGACCCGGGCCCCGGCAGGAGCGTGAGGGGGAACTGGATTTTGCCCTGGCCTTCGTGGACAGTGCCAAGGTCCCTTCTCTGGCTGACGACGATGCGGGGCTTGGTGATGCGGGCCCCAACAAAGCACCGGCGGCAACAGAGCCGCTGCGGGTCCCCAGAGCCGTTGCCCGCGTTCTCTTGAAGCGGAGCACAACAAAGGCTGTATTCTATTCTCTCGGAGACGTAGACATCAGGGCCGGGGGAGCCAAAAAGGCAGGCTCGTGTCGCGGTCGCATTGCCGTGGAAGCATCGAACCTGGTACCCGGCGAGGCCATCCTTCGGGCTTCGGGAACCGGCCGCCTGCGTGTGGAGCTTCCCTGCACCCTCCTTGCCCGGAGCGCGCACAATTACTTCGAATACGGTGAAACCAGCTATCGCGGCTCGCTTGTGCTTATTCGAGCCGGACGCGGCGGGTGCGGTATTGTCAACCTGGTGGCGGTAGAAGACTATCTCAGGGGCGTCGTGCCCCTTGAAATCGGTCCTCGCGCCGAGGAAGAGATCGAAGCGGTCAAGGCGCAGGCAGTTGCCGCGCGGACCTACACCTATCGGCGAATCATCGAGCGGGAGAGCGAGCCATACGATCTGACCTCCGATGTCAGCGACCAGGTGTATGGTGGCGTAACAGCCGAGCGTCCCGACTGCGATCTGGCCGTGCGGGACACGCGGGACCTGGTGCTTGCATACGAGGGCGAGATAATCCTGGCATACTACCATTCGACATGCGGCGGGCAAACCGCCAATGTCGAGGACGTGTGGAACAAGCCGCCGCAGCCCTATCTGAAGTCTGTCCCTGATGTCGATGCACAGGGGAAGCCTTACTGCGGCATTTCGCGATACTATGCGTGGGAGGAGTCGTGGACGCCGTGGCAACTGGCGGAGATACTGGCCCGGTTCGGGCCGCAGGCGTTTCCGTCGAGTACGGCGCCGCGCGGCCGCGTGACCGGCATGACTGTCCGGCACCGGTTTGTGTGCGGCCGCGTAGGCTCTTGTGTTGTCACCACCGAAAACGGGTCGCACGAATACGGCGGTGACAAGGTGCGATTCGCAGTTCGACGCGGCGTTTCAGGTTACCCGATTCTGCGAAGCTCGCGGTTCTCGGTAACCGGCATTGACAGCAAAGCTGTTCGCATACGCGGCAGCGGCTACGGTCACGGAGTCGGCATGTGCCAGATGGGGGCTATCGGAAGGGCGCGGGCAGGGCAGGAATTTGAGGAGATACTGGGGGCGTACTATGGGGGAGCGAGTATTCGACGAATTGATGTCAGTTGGCAGTCGGCAGAAGGGATGTGAGGACCGGGAGTCAGAGGCCAGAGGTCAGATACAATCACAGGTCGGAAGTCAGAGGTTGGAAGATTGGGCTCGCGAGGAACAGCTCTCTATTCCCGCAAGGGGCAGAGCTTCTATTGACCAGGCAGAAGCCTCGAAGGTTCCTGTATCATACTGCCCAGCATCTTGCCTGCTGTGGAGCATAGCGAAACCAACTCTATACCATCTCCCCTGTAAGTCCGATCGCAAGTAACGACAGGAGACCTCCGAATCTGGATCCCGCTCTTCAGCACTGACCACCGGCCACCGACCACTGTCCCTATTTCCGCCACGAGATAGGCGCGAACGCGACAATCACTGTGAACACTTCAAGCCTGCCCAGAAGCATGCACAGAATCAGCACCCACTTGCCGTGGATAGGAATCCACGCATAGTTTTCGGTTGCGCCGATCCCCGAGAGTCCCGGCCCGATATTGCACATGGTTGCCACCACGGTCGTGACCGCTGTGGTGAAGTCGGGTACAATCAGGCTCATTATCACCGAGAAGAAGCCGAACAGCACGATGAACAGCACGAAGAACCCTACGATGCTGTTGACCATGTTCTCCTCGACAACGGTCTTGCCGAATTTGAGCGGCGCGACGAGACGCGGCTGGACAGTTGTTCGGATCTGGCGCCACGCCGCCTTGAATACCACCAGAATACGCACCATTTTGATGCCGCCGCCGGTCGATCCCGCACACCCGCCGAAGAACATGAGCACGACGAGCATCAGCCGCAGGGCGTTGGGCCACATGTCGAAATCGGC
>WJMI01000122.1 GCA_014728015.1 Chitinivibrionales bacterium
GTATCAAACCATGATGTCGCTTCGGCCGGATGATCCCAATGTATACCTCATTCTGGGCGAGTATTCTCTCAAGGCGAAACAGTACTCGACTGCGCTCGAGCATTTCACAAAAGCCAACACCCTGAAGAAGAGCGCGGATGCGCTGGAAGGCATGGCGCTGAGCGCCAGGGAACTCGGCCAGTGGGACAAGGCCCGCGATGCGGCCGAATCAGCCGTGGCGCTGGACAAATCGAGATACCCTTCGCGCAAAGTACTTGCCGAGGCATACATGAGGGGCAAGCACTACAAGGAGGCCATGGGCCAGTTGGAGGCGCTTGTCGGGAAAGAGCCGAGCAACAAGAAATACTGGGAAGCGCTGGCCACATGCTACGAGAATCTCAAGTTGGAAGACAAGCTCGCCCAGGCCGACAAGAAGCTTGTCCGGCTCGACCGCAAGAATGCCGACGCGCGCATGCGGCTCGCTAAGTATTCGCTCAAGAAGAACGACACCGAAACCGCATATGGTCTTTTCAAGCAGCTCGCCTCGCTTACTCCCAAAGACCCGTTCGTTTTCAATAAGTTGTACGAGCTTGCCAAGGGCAAGAAAGAAACCGCCAGCGCGATCGCCTACTTGAAGAAGTACCTTGCACTCAATCCCAAGGATGCCGAGTCACAGCGCGACCTGGGAGATCTCCTGTATGAGCGCAAGCAGTATGACGGCGCCCTTGAGGCCTATCGTACCGCAATCAAAATCGATCCCACCCTCAAGGGATTTCACAAGCGCTACGCCGAAATCGTTATTGCCAAAGGACAGCAGAACGAGGTCATCAAGGCGCTGAAAGGGGTTATCGATGCCGGAGAAGCGGATTTCGGCACCTACCAGACACTGGGGATGATATACCAGAAAAAGAAATGGTACACGAACGCGATTGAGATGTACCAGAAAGCCCTGACCCTCAATCCGCAGGACACCGATGCGCTCGTTGCTCTGGGAGACTGCCAGGCCGGCAAGGGCATGATAAGCGAGGCCGTGATCAGCTATGAGCAGGCCGTGATGATGAATCCAAAGGCGGTCGATGAATACAAAACGCTCGGTGATCTGTACCTTCGGCAGAAGAAAGAGGAGCAGGCCGTAAAGGCCTACCGGAAATTCCTCGATGCCGGCGGCAAGGACTCTCAGGTTGCCTCCAGGGTGGGACGTGACCTGTACGACAAGAAGCAGTATGCCGAGGCCGTGAAATACCTCTCCATGGTGTCGGGCTCGGAGGCAAACGATTTCTACTACCTTCTTGCCTATGGGGAGTCGCTGTACCGCTCGGACGACTACGACAAGGCGATTCCCATTCTCAAGGGCCTGGTCGGGCGCAACCCGAAGCTCGGGACCCGGCGGGAGCTTATGCTCATGATCGCTCATGCGTACGAGAAGAAGAAGGACGCGCCGCTGGCGATTGCCTACTATGAGAAATACCTCGATACGGGCGCCCGCGATGCGGATGTCGCCTACCGGCGCGCGTATCTGGAGGAGAAGGCGAACAGAATCACGTACGCGCAGAAACACTATCTTGCCAATACCCGCTCGTATCCGTCGGACTACAGAAATTTTCTGGAACTGGGCATGATGTATGCCAAGAAGAAGGAAACCGCCACGAAGGCAGTCGCCATGCTCAAGAAGGTCGCATCCCTTGTCGACACCATTCCTTCGGTGTGGCTTGAGATTGCGCGCTTGTACGGCAAGCTCGGGAAGACCGGAGAAGAGCTGGCAGCCTACAAGAAGTACGTGCAGAAAGATCCTCAGAACGTGGAGGCCAACGTGCGTCTGGGCACGATCCTTCTTGACAGGGGCAAGATCAGCGAAGGGCTCATCTACCTCGAGACCGCCAACACGCTCAAGCCCAACAACCTGGATATTATGCTTGCCCTGGCAAAGGGGTACACGAACTCCAAGCGGACCGGGGAGGCCGAGGATATCCTGAAGAAGGCCAAGGAGATCAAGCCGGGCGATCCCGCGATACGACGCCAGCTGGTTACCCTGTACCGCAAGACAGGGGATACCCGGGAAGCGCTTTCGGAGGTCAAGGACCTCCTCAAGCTCAGCCGCGATAATGAAACGCTGCTGTTGTATGCCCGGCTGCTGTACAGCGAGGGGAAACACAAGGATGCGGCGGACGCCATCGAAGACATCAGGGCCACCGACCCCGAGAATATCGAGGCGCTGATGCTTCTGGGCAAGGTCCTTCGGGCGCGCAAGAAATACGACGAAGCGATTGAAACGTACAAAGAGGTCAACTATATCGACGGCAGCTATGCCCCGGCGATACTCGAGCGGGCCGAGGTGTACTACGAACAGAGCAAGCCGCAATGGGCCCAGAAATTTTACGAGCGCGCGTTGCGTGCCGATCCGAAGCTGGGCAGGGCGGAACTCGGACTTGCGAGAATTGCCAAACTCAGGAAGGACCGGGCGGCCTACGTAATGCACCTTACCAAGGCCTATCAACTGGACCCGCAGGACCCGGAGATCCGGGAAGAGTACCAGAAATCGCAGAAGTAGCAGGGCGTGCGGAATGAGCTACCGCGACAGCGTGTGCGTGGTGATTCGGCAGCCCGGCACGGACAGGGTCCTGGTGTGCCATCGCGCGGGGTATCCTTCAGCGCAGGGGTGGCAGTTTCCACAAGGCGGGCGGGATCCGGAAAAAGGGCTTCTCGATGAAGCGCGACGGGAGCTTCGCGAGGAAATCGGGACCGATGCCGTCGAGTTCGTCGCGACTGCCCCCGGTGATTATACCTACGACTTTCCCGAGAAAGCCAGAACGTCCCGCCCGCGCTATCGCGGGCAGCGCCAGCGCTGGGTTCTCGCCGAATTCCGGGGAAGTGAAGCCGATATCAGTTTCAGTCACGAGCCGGCTGAGTTCGACCGCTGGGAATGGGTCGAACCGCCGGAGGCCTTTGCGAGGGTTGTTGATTTCAAGAAGGATGTATATAGGGACGCCCTGAAAGAGCTGGGCCTGCTGTAGCACCGGCGTGCACCTTTCTCGATACTACCAACAATATTCTATCCGGATAGCGCGTAATGGATGCAAGCGAGCGACAGGAAGACCGTTCTCATTTCGATGCGTGGGTCAGGGGTGAGCCCGCCGGGTTCACCTGGCTCTACGACAAGTATAAGAACAGGGTCTTCGCATTTCTTCTGCGAATGACCAGCGAAAGGGAGCTTGCCGAGGACCTGCTGCAGGAAACGTTTCTTGCAGCGCTCCGAAACGCGAACCAGTTCGATCGCAACAGGAGCTTCCTGAGTTGGCTTTTTGGTATTGCCCACAAACGGGCCATTGATCATTTCCGGCACGCGAAGGTGGAGCACGAGCACCAGAGCGATGCCGAGAAATCGGTTGGAACACGAATCGAAGCGCCTGACGATGCCACCTCGAACGAACGGATGCGCGGGCTGGTGTCCGATGCGCTCGAAACTCTCGACCCTTTGCAGCGGGAGGTATTCCTCTTGCGGGAACTCGGCGATGTGCCCTTCAAGGAAATAGCTCACATGATGAATTGTCCCATAAATACCGCGCTCGGCCGGATGCGGCTTGCACTCAGAAATATTCGAAAAGAACTAGAAAAGCGAGGCGTTCATGGAGTGCACTAGGTGGACTGAAGAGGGCCTGCTGTACACATCAGGTGAGCTTAACGGCAGCCAAAAAGAGAAGTTCCAACGCCACGCCGGCGAGTGTGCATTCTGCTCGAATGAACTCAAGGCTTTCCACGAAGAACGGACCTCTCTATTCACCCCCGCCACGCTCTACGAGCCGACCTCTCCTCAACTGGATGCCAGAATAACCGCCGCATGCACCAGGTTGCCGAGACCGACCGCCGGGATCGGGCTGCTGGCAATGGTTGCGCGCAAGGGTGTAGTACCTGTCCTGTTTCTCGTCTTTGGCTTTGCGGGCGGTATCTACGTTGCCTTCAATCTAGAGCGATTCAACAGCGAAGAAATCCGCATGGCGGACGAGCGGATCGATCAGGAATCAGGAATTCCCGCTCTGCCCGAAAACGATATGTCCGACGGCGTTCTTGCCGCTGCCGAAGGGCCCTCGAACCCGACTGCCGGTGACTCTGCCCGGCCGGATTCGGCGGGAGGCGCGCAGCCTGCATTTGATGCCGGGCATCGGGGCGATCTCCGTGCACGGGGAGTTGTTCCCGTTGATCTCGGCGACTAATCAAGCATCCGCTTCGATTTCCTTTTCCCTCCCCACACGCACGGGTGCTTCCCCGGGATAACGGCCTCATTTCCGCAATTCGTTCTCGCATAGTATTTTTTTGGCAGCCTCTGTCAGCTGTTGCGCGATGAACGATTTCAAGAAGATCAACAAGATACTGAGGGTCCTTCAGGTCGCGGCCGCCGCGCTTCTGACTCTTATGCTCATTCGGGCGATGCGGACATTGTACATCTTGATGAGAACTGAGGGGTATTTTTGATCTTCTGTGCGCTGGTCAACCCCGCCATCGATATTGTCTATCGTATTGATGAACTGGAGCTTGGTTCGACGCGGACCGACGTGCCTTCTCAGGTTTTTCCGGCTGGAAAAGGCATCAACGTGGCGAAGGCCGTACGCGCCCTCGGGGAGGATGTCTGTGTTGTGGCCCTTATGCCCGAAAATGATGCGCGCCGTTTCGAATGCTATCTTGCGGAGCTCGGTATCGAATGCGCGTTTTGCCCCGTTGAGGGCGGTGTGCGAATGAGCGCAACCGTTGTCGAGAATGGGCCGCGGCAGGTAACGCATATCAACAGCGCGGGCCCACGGCGGTCTCCGCGCGTGCAGGATGCGTTTGTCGAGTTCGCCGCGCGGCTCATGCGTGCCGGCGACACGTGGGCGCTTGCCGGCAGTCTTCCCGAGGGGTTCGATGATGACACATACATGAAAATGGTCGGACTGTGCAGGCAGAAACAGATACCCGCGCTTCTGGACACCCGGGGAAGGGCCTTGAGCATGGGCGTTCGGGCTCAGCCGTGCATGGTCAAGCCCAATCTTTCGGAACTGGAGATGCTGTTTGGGGAGCGCGTGGAGGGCGTGCACCATATCGCCCTCAAGAGCAAGCGGCTGCTCGACATGGGCATCGAATATGCATTTGTGTCGCTGGGTGCTGACGGCACGATTGCCGTGCACGAAAACGAGTGCCTGCTGTGTTCGGCGCCGCAGGTGGATGCGGTTGACACGGTAGGTTGCGGCGATGCTTTCGATGCCGGCGTGCTGGTCGGGCATGCCCGATCGTTTTCGTTTCCCGAGATGTGCAGAATGGCGGTGGCGTGCGGTGCATCCAACGCGCTGCACACGGGGGCGGGGGTCATTTCCCGCGAAGAAGTATGGCGATTTATGGAGGACGTGCGTATCGAGGCCGTGTAGCCGGCGGGGGCGCGCCGCGTGCCTTTTCCGCCGCATTGAAGGGAGCGTTATGTATACCCGAATACTGGTGACCGGCGGCGCGGGGTTCCTCGGCTCGCATCTCTGCGATCGTCTCGTGCGGGCCGGCCACGATGTTATTTGTCTCGACAATTATTTCACGGGTCGCAAGAAAAATGTCGAGCACCTCATGGACTGCCACAACTTCGAGCTTCTCCGGCACGATATCACCATGCCGATTTTTGTCGAGGTCGATCAGATATACAATCTCGCGTGCCCGGCATCGCCGGTGCATTATCAATACAACGCGGTCAAGACAATTAAAACAAGCGTGATGGGCGCTATTAATGTACTCGGTCTGGCCAAGCGCGTGCGGGCGCGCGTTCTTCAGGCTTCCACCTCGGAAATATACGGCGACCCGACCGTGCACCCCCAGCCGGAGGAGTATTGGGGCAATGTCAATCCCATAGGGGTTCGATCGTGCTACGATGAGGGGAAGCGCGTTGCCGAGACGCTCTTCTTCGACTATCACCGCATGAATGATGTTGATATCCGCGTGTTACGGATATTCAATACGTACGGCCCGCGCATGCATCCCAGTGACGGCCGCGTGGTGTCAAATTTTATCGTGCAGGCCCTCAAGGGAGAGGACATCACGCTGTACGGGGACGGGTCCCAGACGCGCTCGTTCTGCTATATCGACGATCTTGTCGAGGGCATGATTGCCATGATGGAACAGGAGGAGGACATCGGGCCGGTAAACATGGGGAATCCGGGCGAGTTCACGATCAGGAGCCTTGCTGAGATGGTCATCCGGCTTTCCGGGTCGACCTCGAAAATTGTCACGCGGGATCTCCCGTCCGACGATCCCCGTCAGCGGCGTCCCGACATTGGCCGGGCGCGCGCGGCCCTCGGCTGGGAGCCCCGTATCGGGCTGGAAGAGGGACTCGCGAAAACGATAGCGTACTTCCGGGACAACCCGGACTGAGGTAAGGGTACTGCATCAGTACAGAGCAAGCCGGCATTCGCCGGCGGAACGGGATGCGCGCGATGCGGATTTTCAACTGCGGCTCGCTGAATATCGACCACGTGTATGCGGTCGATCACGCGGTCCGTCAAGGCGAAACGATCGCCGGCGGGAGCTACGCCTTCTTCGCCGGCGGCAAGGGCGCGAACCAGTCGGTGGCGATCGCCCGGGCCGGAGGTGAGGTTGTGCATGTGGGCATAGCGGGACCAGAGGGCCGCTGGATGGTCGATGCCATGCGCGAGGACGGCGTTGACGTTGCGCATGTCGCGATAGCCGACCGTCCCGGCGGCCATGCGGTGATCCAGGTCGATCCCGCGGGTCAGAATGCCATTGTGGTGTATGGGGGTACCAACCGGGACCTGCAGCCCCGCCATGTGGATGCGGCGCTCGCATCGGCGCGCAGCGGCGATGCGCTTCTGGTGCAGAACGAGACCAGCGCAGTGGAACACGCGATATGCGCGGCCGCAAACCGCGGACTGACTGTCTGCTTCAATCCCGCGCCCATGGATGCGCGCGTCGCGGGATATCCGCTCGACCGGGTGTCGCTGTTTGTCGTGAACGAAACCGAGGGCGAGGCGTTGTGCGGATGCACGGAACCGGAGGAAATTGTCGATGCCATGCTGAAGCTGTATCCGGGTTCGTGTGTGATCCTTACCCGCGGCGCCGGGGGCGTTCTCTACGGGGATGCGGGAGCGCGGGAGACCATGGAGGGCATTCGGGTTGCCGCGCGCGATACCACGGCTGCCGGGGACACCTTCATCGGGTATTTCATGGCTGGAATGCAGGCGGGTGCGGCCACGCATGAGGCGCTTTCCCTGGCAAACCGGGCGGGGGCGCTGAGCGTTACCCGCGCCGGCGCGCAGGCATCGATACCGTGGCGAAGGGAAGTAGACTCTTGGGATGATCGCTTGAAATCGCAAACTTGAAACGGCAAACTCGAAATTCGAAAACGAATTTTGCTATACGGGGCAGTGCTCCCGCAGGAGGCATCGTGGCGAGATACAACGCGCAGGAGATTGAGGCGAAGTGGCAAAAACGCTGGGAAACGGAGGGGGTTTTCTGCGCATCGGATGATACGCCAAAACCCAAGTACTACCTGCTGATAGAATTTCCCTACCCCTCGGGGCAGGGGCTTCACGTGGGGCATCCGCGCAGCTACACCGCCCTGGATGTCGTGGCGCGCAAGCGCCGCATGCAGGGCTACAATGTTCTGTACCCAATAGGGTGGGATGCATTCGGCCTCCCCACCGAGAACTTCGCCATTAAAACCGGTGAACACCCGCGCGTGGTGACCGAGCGCAACGTGAACCGTTTCAGGATCCAGCTCAAGCGGCTCGGATTCTCGTTTGACTGGTCGCGTGAAGTTGATACGACCGATCCCGGCTACTATAAATGGACACAGTGGATCTTTCTGAAACTGTGGGAGCGCGGGCTCGCCTACAGAACCGAAATGCCTATCAACTGGTGCACCTCCTGCAATGTCGGCCTTGCCAACGAAGAGGTCGTCGGCGGTGTCTGTGAGCGATGCGGCGGCGAGGTCGTGCGCCGAGTGAAGAGCCAGTGGATGCTGCGGATCACCACATATGCGGAGCGGCTTCTGGCCGACCTCGACACCGTCCAGTTTCTTGACAAAATAAAGGCCCAGCAGTCGAACTGGATCGGCCGCTCGACCGGCGCGGAGGTGGATTTCCCGGTCCGCGCGCGCGACGGCGCCAAGCGATCGATGCGCATTTTCACCACGCGACCCGACACCTTGTTCGGCGTGACCTACATGGTCCTTTCGCCGGAACACCGGCTGGTCGATGAGTTGCTCGAGTTGTGTGACAACGCCGATGCTGTGCGCGAGTATGTCCGCGCCGCTTCGCAGAAATCGGATTTCGAGCGCACCGAGGTGATTAAAGAAGTGACCGGGGTCGAGATGAAGGGCGTACGGGTCCTGAATCCGGCTACCAGGGCGGAAGTTCCGCTGTGGATAGCCGATTATGTGTTAATATCATACGGCACCGGAGCAATCATGGCGGTCCCCGGCCACGATGAGCGCGACTGGCGATTCGCCCGGAAGTACGATTTACCGGTCGTGGAAGTGATTGCCGGCGGCGATATCGAGAAAGAGGCGTTCGTCGATATCGACAGGGGCACGCTCGTGAACTCGGGCCCGCTGAACGGTCTTCGGCCGGACGAGGCCATTGTGAAAATGACCGATATCGTCGAGCGGGAAGGGTATGGAAAGGCATCCGTGCAATACCGGCTGCGCGACTGGGTATTCAGCCGCCAGCGCTACTGGGGCGAGCCGATTCCCATGGTTTCCTGCCCCTCGTGCGGCTGGGTGCCGCTGCCCGAGAATGATCTGCCGCTGGTCCTCCCCGAGGTCGAGAACTACCGTACGACCGATACGGGGGAGTCGCCGCTCGCGCTCCTTGCTGACTGGGTGAACACCACGTGCCCGTCATGCGGCGGCGCGGCGAAGCGCGAGACCGATACCATGCCGCAGTGGGCCGGCTCGAGCTGGTATTTCCTGCGGTACATCGATCCGCACAACGACCGGGCCCTTGCATCATCCGAGAAGCTCCAGTACTGGACACCTGTCGACTGGTACAACGGCGGCATGGAGCATACGACGCTCCATCTGTTATACTCGAGATTCTGGCATAAGTTCCTCTACGACATCGGCGCGGTCCCGACGCCCGAGCCCTATGCCAAGCGGACGTCGCACGGGCTGATCCTCGGTGAAAACGGGGAGAAGATGTCGAAGTCGCGGGGCAACGTGGTCAATCCCGATGAGATGGTTGACAAATACGGCGCCGACTCGTTTCGTTTGTACGAAATGTTCATGGGCGCGTTCGACCAGCCCATCCCCTGGAGCACGCAGGGTCTGAACGGCATGAACCGCTTTCTGTATCGCGTGTGGGAGCTTCTGCCCAAAGTGGCGGCCGATGCTCCGGAGGACCCAGAGACGACGCGCCTGGTGCATCAGTCCATTCGTAAAGTCACCGAAGACATCGAGGCAATCAAATTCAACACCGCGGTCGCCCAGCTCATGACCTTGTCCAACAAGTTCCAGGGCCTTGCCGGCATCCGGCCGCAGGATTTCGAAATCTTCGTGCTCCTCCTGGCCCCGTTTGCCCCGCACATCGCGGAGGAGCTGTGGGAGCGTTCCGGCCATGACTCCCTCGCGGCAACGGCTCCCTGGCCCGCGTGGGATGATGCCAAGCTTGCGGTGGACAGCGTCACGATAGTCGTGCAGGTGAACGGAAAGCTCAGAGACAGTTTCCAGGCACCGGTCGACAGCCCGAAAGAGGACCTGGAGAAGGCCGCCCGCGAGGCGGAAAAGGTGAGGCCGCATCTGCAAGGCAAGACCGTGCGCAAGGTAATTGTCGTTCCCAATAAGCTGGTCAATATCGTGGCAAACTGACGATGCGGGTATCGGGATGAATCATATCGAAGAGATACTCATTGCAACCGGCAATCAGGGGAAGGTGCGCGAAATCGGGCAGATTTTCAGTGATACGCCGCTGCGGCTGAGAAGCCTGCGCGACATATGGGATACCATACCCGAAATCCCCGAAACCGGGGCGACGTTTTTCGACAATGCGCGCATGAAGGCCCGATGGGTGCTTGGCCGGACGGGCGCGTGGTGTCTTGCCGACGATTCCGGGCTTGAGGTCGATGCGCTCGGCGGCGAGCCCGGCGTGCGAAGCGCCCGCTTTGCCGGCGAACACGGAAATGATACGGCAAACAATGCCAAACTTCTTCGATGCCTCCAAAACGTCGAAGTGGAGAAACGCACCGCGCGATTCCGCTGCGTGGTGGTGCTCGCGGGGCCTGAAGGGGAGTACAGCGCGGAAGGCGTGTGCGAGGGCAGGATAGGATTCGGGCCGCGCGGGAGCGAGGGCTTCGGCTATGATCCCCTGTTTATTCCGGACGGGTTTTCCGAAACATTTGCGCAGCTCGACGCCGACAGGAAACATGCTGTCAGTCACCGCGGACGGGCCCTGCAGGCGCTCCGGGAGAGGATACGTGAACGCATCTGAGCACATGGTCAAACAATCGGCGCATGTTCTTGTGGTCGAAGACGAGGAAGAGGTTGCCGCGCTGATCGCGGAGACGCTTCACCGCGCGGGGCATCGCACGGACATACGCCTGACCGGCGCCGACGCCCTCGCCTACATGCGGGAGCACGATGTCGACCTGGTGCTGATGGATGTTATGCTTCGGGATGCCGATGGGGTCTCGGTGGCGCTGCAGATGCGGGAAGAGCTTGGCGCCGACCGGTTTGTGCCAATCATACTGGTCTCGGGTCTCGATGCCGAGGCCGATAAGCTCAGGGGATTGGCGTATGCGGATGATTACATCACCAAACCGTTTCCCCACGACGAACTGATGGCCCGCGTGCGGGCCATGCTTCGCATACGGCAGCTGCAGCAGCAGCTACTTGCCGGGCGCAACCGCTACCGATTCCTGTATCAGGGCATGCCGGAGTTGTGCGTTTCGCTCGACAGGAAAGGCCGCATCTGGGACTGCAACGCGGCGTTTCTACAGGCGTGCGGCTGCGGGAGAGACTCGGTCGCCGGGAGAAACCTGGTTGATTTCTTCATGCCTGGTGATCACGATGCGGTTCGCGCCTATTGTGACGGGGTTGAGGAGGGACACGCGCGGTCCCAGCAGGTCATGTTCCGCCCGGTCGTCCCGGGCCACGGTGAATCCTCTCGCCGGGTCGCGTTGCGCGGCGTCAAGCTTCCCGCGGATGATGAAGGGCCGTCGCTTTTGCTCGTCATGCGGGACGCGCCGCGGCCCGACCAGCATGAAGAGGAACGGCGGATTGCGCGGCGCCAGCTGTATCGCTCTGCCCAGATGGTGTCCATCGGCACCCTGGCGGCAGGCGTCGCCCACGAGCTGAACAATCCCCTTGCGGCAGTGCTCGGGTTCTCCGATGCGCTCCTGCACCGTCTCGACAGCGACGGCGCCGTCGATGCAGCCGAGCTGCGTCAGTATCTGGGGATTATCAAGTCGGAATCGCTTCGGTGCCGGGACATCCTCGATAACCTGCACCGGTTCTCGCGCGATCGGGAGCCGCAGATCCTGGACATGTCGCTTCTCGACTGCATTCGCTCCGCCTGTTCGCTGATAGGCGCGCGGGCCTCCAAGAAGCGCATGACCATTCGAAACAGGATAACCGCTGATATCACGGTGAAGGCGGATCCGCAGAGAATGGGGCAGGTGTTTCTCAACGTGCTCGCCAACGCGATCGATTTCTGCCCCGAAGGCAGCACGGTCACCATCGATCTCGCGCCGCCGGCCCCGAACGCGCGCTTCGCTGGCGTACAAATCGCAGACAACGGGCCGGGCATTGAACCCGACGTCCTCCCGCGAGTATTCGACCCGTTCTTCACGACCAAAGAAGTCGGCAAGGGTATCGGTGTCGGCCTGGCTCTGTGCCACAAGGCGATGGAGGAGTGCGAAGGGTCGATAGACATAACCAGCGGGAAAGACGGCGGAACAACGGTACTGATCGAGGTCCCCCTGGGCGGCCCGTTGAAGTGAGTCCTGTAACTTGGTATATTGGGTAAACTGAAAGCCCCCGTTTGATGGCGGGTGCCAGACCAGAAACCGGAGAGCAAGCCCGTGGCCGAGCGAAACGGCAGAATTCTCGTAGCCGATGATGAGCCCTCGCTGCGACTGCTTCTCAGCAAGGAGTTGTCGCGCGAGGGATACCTGGTCGATGTTGCCACGGATGGGGAAGAGGTACTGGCGCGTCTCCGCGACGAGTCGTACCATGTAGTGCTGCTCGACATCGTCATGCCTAAAAAAGACGGGATTTCGGTCCTGCGCACGGTCCGCGAAGAGAACCTTCCCACTGAAGTCATCATTCTTACCGGGAATGCAACGGTTGAGAGCGCGATCGAGTGCATGAAACTCGGTGCGTTCGAGTACGTGCGCAAGCCCTACTCGCTGAAAGAACTGCTCATCCAGATAGAGCGCGCCATCGAGCGGCAGCGCTCCCGGCTGGATATCCGCCTGCTGCGCGAAGACCTCCGGCGCACCGGGTACGGCGGCAAGCTCATCGGCAAGAGCAGGGCCATGCAGGAAGTCCGCAAATTCATCGCGCGTGTTGCCGCCACCCAGTCAACGGTGCTGATCCTCGGGGAGAGCGGCACCGGCAAGGAACTGGTGGCCCGCGCCGTGCACGATCAAAGCCCGTACCGGGACAAGCCGTTCGTGGCGATCAACTGCGCGACCTTTTCAGAAACGCTTCTCGAGAGCGAGCTCTTCGGCCACGAGAAAGGTGCGTTTACCGATGCCAAGGTACAGAAGCGCGGGCTGGCGGAGATGGCCGACGGGGGCACGCTGTTTCTCGATGAGATCGGCGAGATGCCGCTTCATTTCCAGGCAAAGCTCCTCCGGTTCCTGGAGACCGGGGAGATCCGCCGGGTGGGCGGCACCAAGGACATCCGCCTGAACGAGCGTATTATCTGCGCGACCAACAAGCCCCTGGAGGAACTCACCGCGCGAAACGCGTTTCGCACCGACCTGTACTACCGTCTCAACGTGCTTTCGATCTCCATCCCCCCGCTCAGAACCCACCGGGAAGACATCGTGCTGCTGGTGCAGGACTCGCTGGCCGGGCAGTCACAGCGCAAGGAGCTCGCGCGGGAAGCCCTCGATGTGCTCACGAGCTATGACTGGCCGGGAAATGTCCGGGAGCTGAAAAACGTGATCGAACGCGTGTGCATCCTCAGCACGGGACCCGTGATAACCGCGGAGGACCTATCGTTTCTCAGCCCGACGCGCCTGGAGCCTGCCGCGCAAGAGGCGCCGGTAGATGTGCCGTTCGATACGGAGTGTCTGTCCCTCAAGGAAATGGAGCGCCGGCATATCATCAACGTACTCAAATACACGAAGGGCCACAAGGGCAAAGCGGCAAAACAGCTTCAGATCAATCCAAAGACCCTGTACCAGAAAATGAAGACCTACGGCATTGTGTCGGAATACCGGTAGTTCTTTACACGGGCATCCTTTTGCGGCTTCAGTCGAGTCTCCAGCGCTTGCGCAGCGCCCACTCCAGCGCGAACAGCAGAAGCGCGCATGCCAGGAGGGGCCAGCTCTGGCCTATCCGCAGCCGGTGGTGGCGCGTGGATGCCGCCGGCGCGGGGCCTGCCTCGATGCTTTGCGGAATGAGCACCTCGCGCACATCGTCAAGCGATAACGGGGCCGCCACCTGCCCCAACACCACAGTATTCTGCTCGCTGGCCATCAACTCCGCGTTGCTTTCGTGAACCTGAAGGGAGTCGCTGTGCGATGCCGCACCGGCAGGCGATTGTACCAGGCATTCATACCGGTAGGCGCCGGGTGCAAGCGGCGGCAGCGAATGCGTGATAGCGCGGCTGCCGAAAAACACATCGGTGAGAGCCGTGTCGGCCACGGTATCACCGGCCTGGGCGATTACCCTGAGGCGAAGAGTGTCGAGCGGCCTGGTCTGGAGCTGTGCCGGAAGTACGATTGAAAGGGTGACAGAGTCGGTTTCGTATACCGGCGTTCGCTCGGGGAACAGGTAGAAAGAGCGGTTCATGTTGGCCCTGGCAAGATCGGCAACGCGCTCGAGGAAGAAGTCGACGAACGAGGTCCCCTGCTGCATGTCGCCGAGCGACTGGGGCCAGAATTCCCATCGCCACAGGCCTTGGACCGCCAGAACAAGCGCGCGCCGCCCGAGGATCACGTCTTCGAACAGGATCGGCAGCGAATCGGACTTTTCGGTCCGTGCCAGGAGTACCGGGGATGCGCGTGTGCCGGGAAGCCCGTCACAGTGTCCCATGCCTGCCGGCGGCGGGAGATGCCGGACGAACGAGGCGGTCAGATCAGAGGAATATAGAGGATCGATGAAAGGCTCGAAATGCCGCGGGGCGCTCCAGGATGCAGTATCGCAGGGCAGGCATCCCACGAACACCGGCGTGACGCCGGACCGCAGGTTCCGCAGTGCGCGCTCTGTTTCCCCGTTCCAGTCGAAAACGAACACGACATCGGGGTGCCCACCGTCTGCGCCGCTTTCAATGGCCTTCCATCGGGAGCGGCGATCAAGGCCCAGAATCAGGAACCGCTTGTCCAGGCTCGGCCTCGCGGCGAGAACAGCCGCGGAAAGGGAGCGCCGGACCACTCGTTGCACCACATACGTCGTGGCGCGGAGCGAGTCTGTCGCGGTTGCCGCGGTGATTGTATAAAGGAATGAACCCGTGCGTGATGAGGGCAGGTGGAGCAGCACGGTGTCCGCGAAGAAACCTGAGTCGAGCTCGGCGCGCGCGCGTGCAAGGGGCCGTCCCTGGCGCGAACAGGTGACCTCGACCGGCCCGGATGTTGTCTTAAACCCGTGCATGCTTACCAGGGCACGCGCGCTGGAATCCACGGTGACGTGGGCGGGTTGGGCGCGCGCGGCCATCCGGATGTAGGGCCTGCTCGCCGCCCCGGGCATTCGCAGAAAATAGCAGTCCTTCCGGCCGATCCCGCTGCGCGCGGAGAACACGTTGGACCAACACCCGTCGGAGAACACGAGCACGCTGCGGGCGCGCTCGATGCGGCTGTCACCGAATGATGCGGGGAATGTGCTGCGCATGTCGTCGAACCGGATGGCATCCGGAGAACGGCACGGGCGAAGCGAATCACCGAAGCAGTAGTAGTCGACCGCGGGTCGCGGGATACTGTCGCCGGCCGTGGCGCCGGTCAGTACGGACACGAGTCTCGTCAGAAGCGACTCGGCCTCGAACAACCGCATGCTCTGCGAGGCATCAACCAGTACGGCGATTCGGGGACGTTCAGTGGAAAACCGGGTCAAACGGAGGGTCGGCTCGAAGAACGCCAGGATCAGTGTAGCCAGCGCGCCCGCCCGGAGCAGGCCAAGGAGAGCCGCCCTGCCGCGCAGCTCTCGCCGGCGGTAGTAGTAGACCGCGCTCAGGATCGCGGTGAGCGCGATCAGCAGAACAAAGGCGGCAGTTACTGTCATTCAGTGCGCAGGGGATTCTTGAGTATCGAGTCCTTTTTCCATCTGCGGTCGTTGGGCGCGGGATAGTCGGTCGTGTAGTGCAGTCCTCTGCTTTCATGCCGCCTGATTGCGCAGACAACGATGAGAGTGGCGGTGGTGACAATGTTTCGAAGTTCGAGAAGTTCCGGCGTGATCTTCGTTCGCCGGTAGTAGTCTTCGGTTTCCTTTTCCAAGAGACGGAGGCGGCGCCTGGCGCGCTCGAGCCGGACGTCTGAGCGCACGATGCCCACGTAGTCCCACATGACCGATCGTGCCTCGCGGAAGTTGTGCGACAGCAGGACCCACTCTTCGGTATCGATCGTGCCGCTGTCGTCCCATGCGGGGATTTCGTTTCGGAGGATGCGCCGGATGCCGCGCACGCGGGCGCCGGCATCGTGGGCGGCGCGGCGGGAAAACACGACCGCTTCCAGCAGCGAGTTGCTTGCGAGACGGTTCGCGCCGTGCACTCCCGTGCACGCGACTTCGCCGCAGGCATACAGGTTGGCAATGCTGGTCCTGCCGTTTGTATCGACCCGGATGCCGCCGCACAGGTAATGCGCCGCCGGCACCACGGGGATCAGGTCGCGGGTGATATCGATGCCGAATCCGCGGCACCGCGCGTAGATGTTCGGAAACCTGCGCCGCGTTTTCGATGCGGGGGCGTGACGGACATCGAGATAGACGCATGGCTGGCCGCTGTGTTTGATCTCGTTATCGACGGCCCGTGCGACAACATCCCGGGGGGCGAGCGATTTCATGGGATGGTACCGGTCCATGAATTCGTTGCCTGCCCGGTCGCGCAGGACGGCGCCGTACCCCCGCAGCGCTTCGGAAATAAGAAAGCTGTCCGCTCCGGGATGATAGAGGGTCGTTGGATGGAACTGGATGAATTCCATGTTGGCGATTTCCGCGCCGGCCCGGTACGCGGCGGCAAGACCGTCGCCGGTCGCGATAGGCGGATTGGTCGTATGAAGGTAGACTTGTCCGGCGCCGCCGGTGGCCAGGAAGGTTATCCGAGATGCGATCGCGAATATCCGCCGCCTGGTGGTGTCAAGGACGTAAGCGCCATAGCAGGTCGTGCGCTTCGACCGCCGCGGCAGATGGTGGTCGGTGATCAGGTCGATGGCATAGTGGTTTTCGTGCAGCGTGATGTTTCTATGGCGGCGCGCCTGTTCGAGAAGGGATGTTTCTATCTCCTTGCCGGTCAGATCCCGCGCGTGAACGATGCGATTGAACGTGTGCCCTCCCTCGCGTCCGAGTTCGAGGTGGCGGAATGCATTCGACGATGGATCGGTGGAGAACGGGACGCCCCACTCGAGCAGTTCCTTCACTCGCTGAGGCCCTTCGCGGACAAGAAGTTCAACGGCCTCTTCGTTGCACAGACCGCATCCAGTGGCGAGCGTATCCTGTATATGGCTTTCGGGCGTGTCATGCGGGTCAAGCACGCAGGCGATGCCGCCCTGAGCGTGGTTTGTATTTGATTCGCTGTCCCGCTTCTTCGTGATCACCACGACCGTTCCGAATCTGGCCGCGCGAATGGCAAAGCTCAGGCCGGCAATGCCGGTGCCGATCACGAGGAAATCGCAGGTAGTTTTGCTCATATACGCCCGCCGCCCGGTAGAACGGCTCGAATAGCCAAAAATACACAACGGAAATCGAGACGTATTCGTTTCGGGGTGCTTGCCCGTGCTGATTTCTAGGCCGCAAATCTGTTGACGGGCCGACCAGCTCCATATATACTTATATGACATGATGTCAGGATACGCCCAGACGAGCGCCTGCCGGGGGAGCCATATTCGATGAGCAGAAATCCAGCCTTTGTTCTTGCATGTCTGATCGCGTGGAGTGCGGCGGGCCGCGCGGCCGAACCCCGCAGGATTATCTTTGATGAAAAGCAGATTGAGGGGAAAATCCGGAGGCCGCAGCTCGTGCTTATCAAGGCCGAACAGCGCCCGACGTTCACGCCGATGGTCATGCAGAGTCTTGCGGGCAACACGAGCGTAGTGGAATTCGTGAGCAATGCGGTCATCGAGAGCTCACCGTATGACGGCGCATTCCGATTTAGCGACCAGCGGATATCGAATTACGCGCCATAGTCTGCATCCGGCATCCATGCTGATTGCGTTTCAGATTCCTTCCCTTCCGGCCGCCACGGAACGTGTATCTGCGCTTTCGGCCCGCGCGGCTTCGCCTCGATGTTGCCGGCCGCCTATATTATGTATTTTGCATATCAAAGCAGGCGGGGGCGCGCGCGCTCCCGGGGCTCAACATAATCCCCAAGAAGGAACACATCGTAACGGAGGAGCAAACCCATGAGCTTCTTTGCAAAGTTTTTCCATTCGTTCAGCGCCTCGGAGCCGGGATTCATATTCATGTGGATTCTCCTGGTTGTCGGCATATTCGGTGTCGCTGTGGCAATCGAGCGCCTGTATTTTCTCCTGACCCGGCAGGGTTTCCGCGTCGAGCAGTTCGTCAGGGAAATTCTCATGCACGTCCAAAACGATGATTTCGAGGGCGCGCACAAGCTGTGCCAGAGTGCGGGCAAAATGGCCCTGGCGCAGGTACTGAAGGCCGGGCTTGACGAGGCCAAGCATGGCGCCAGCCATATTCGCAACTCAATCGATGAGGCCATGCTGAAGGTGATTCCTCAGCTTGAGAAGCGCACCGCGTACCTGGCAACCATCGGAAACGTGGCAACGCTTCTGGGACTGATGGGTACGATTTACGGGCTCATTCTCTCGTTCGCGGCGGTCGGCAAGCCGGGTATTGATGCCGCCGAGAAGTCGACCCTTCTGGCATCCGGTATCGCGGCAGCCATGAATACGACCTTCTCGGGGCTGGCCGTAGCGATTCCGTCGATAATCCTGTATGCGCTGTTCAGATCCAAGACCCAGCGAATCATCGATGAGATCGACGAACACTCGCTGCGATTCACCAACGCCGTGATCGAGAAGACCTACAAGACGCAGAAATACCATATCAGCGCATCCGAACTGAAGGAAGGCATCGGTTTGCATGTTACTGCGAAGCGGGTCAAGGTGTTTACGGATAACAAATTGATCAAAGAAATAGAGATCTGACCGCACTTCCCGGTAGTTGTGTTGCGTAGCATGGTACCGCTTCTGACGTCTTTCATGATATGAATATCTTCACTGAATTGGCCAGGTCGTTTCTCCCGGGGCAGGACGGGTTCCTGTTCATGTGGGTGCTGTTGATTGTCGCGGTGCTGGCCGTTGTACTGGCAATCGAACGGTGGATGGATATCAAGCGCCGTACGGATGTCGATGCTCCCGGTTTCACCGATCGAC
>WJMI01000123.1 GCA_014728015.1 Chitinivibrionales bacterium
GCTTCTATACGACAAAGAGGTAGACAGCGACCCCCGTATCAAGGAAACGCTCTCGGTAGGGCTTACCTACACATTTACGAACGTGAAGGAATAGCGCCCGCCGCTCCCGGCATGCATAAGAAGGTACAAAAAAGCCCCGCGCCTGTAGCGCGGGGATTTTTTGTGTGTAGCGGCTTGCCTTCCGCCTACCGAAGTCTGCGTTTTCTCCCGATAGGCAGGTTGGTCATGAGCGTGGCGTAGGAGCCGCCGGAGTGACGCTCGGCCAGGAAGAAATGAAGCTCGTACCACTGGCCCTCGTTGAGCCCGTGGCTCCCCGCGATATTATTCAGCACCAGGCTGTCCGTTAAGGCGCTGTGGATGCCGCCGAGGTCAATGGCCAGCTTTCTATTCACGAATACCCAGACATCATCGTCGCCGCAGAACCGGAACACATAGTTGTCGGCGGCCGAATATTTGAACCGGCCTATTATCTCGAGAGTGAAAGAGAAATTGTGGTCGTCAAAGGCGTTGCCCCGTCCATCCACGGGGTTCACTATCCACGGTTCATTGCCGAAACCTTTTCCATCGATGGGAAAAAAGTGGTCGTTGTGATAGGTATACATCCCGTCACCCGCGGGATTGCTGAAGCTCTCGGCATACGTGCTGAAGGAGATTTGATCGATGAACGGCAAGGAATCCTTGATTATGATATTCTTGAATGACGTATCGTGCGGGCAGGTGCTGTCCCCCGAATACCCATCGCTGGGAAATCCCACGCCGTTGTAGCAGGATACCGCATACTTCGGACGGCGGTAGTCGCCCGGCTGCCATGGGCGGAACCATTTTCCCACGAACCTGTTGTAGAATGTGGTCCCGCTGGCCTGCGGTTTGCCCTCCGCATCGAGATTTGTCTGCACCATGCCGGTGACCAGATCCGCCCAGTGTGTCGCCGAGGTACATCCAGAGCCCGGATGGATCTTTCCACCGCACCCGGTTGGTCGCCTGTGCGTCTCGAATTCTGGATTGCTGCCTTCCCACGGACCATGCGGCTGTGAGTTAAGACACCCATCCCCTAAACCCTGAGGATAGTTTACGTTGTCGGCGTGAAAATCGTAGTACGTCACCGGCACCCACATGGTGTCGTTTGCGAAAACAGCGCCCACGCATGCCACCAGCATTGCTGCAAAAACCTTGCGCATCATTGTTCAACTCCTCGGATATCGCGGGGGCGATAAAAGCCAGGCGGCGGGACTGTTCTCAAGAGTTCGCGGGCATGGCACTTGAGCCCGCTCTCCTGCGCTGCCGACGACCCCTCTCTCCCCCAACGTCGTTCAGGTCATCGTTTCAGGCTGTCAAAGCCGGTACTTTCTGCTCTCAGTTCAATTATACCTTAGATAGCCCGGTGAATCAAGCCCATAGTGCAGAGTTTCGAAACATGGCGATATTGAGCTCAAAACGCCAATCTGACAAGCAGGATCGCGGCATCCGCAAGTCCCAGCAGGCCGGCAACCGCTAAAAACGCCACGAGCCGGGCCATCCTGTTCTCATAGGACCTGCGGTCTGATTTGTATTTGTGAAGATATTTGCCGACTTCATGCTTGTAATCCTGCGCCGCCAGGACCTTGTCAAGCTCGTCAAAATCAAAATCCTTCTTCGTCTTCCAGACCATGTGTTCCGCCCGGAACCGGTAGAACACGCCAACCCATACGATCAGCAGGACCACCAGGGCCGCCCACAATCCGATATCAAGCGATGTCATCTCCCCCATGCAATGCTCCCTTTCCAGGAAACCGGCAAAATATCACGCATGTTGGATAGATTATACCCGGATTTCGGTCATTGTGCAAGGGGATTGGTCTATGCGGGCTCACTCGCCGCATGCCAGACCTCTACGCCTTCCGTATGACGAAAAACCCAACCGTTGTCTCCCAGTCAACGTCGCGGTAGTCGAGCTGCGCATGGAGTGCCTGCTTGATGCTGTCAACATCTGCCGGTTCAAGACCGCGCCTCAGCCGGTCACCCAGGGACAAAGCAGCCCCGTTTTCGTTCGAGCGGAACCAGAATTCAATGTCCTCGGGCGCCAGCCTTCGGCGGGACCTGAACCGGGCAGCGACACTGCGCGCCTCGCTTGCCGCGCTGCCCCGGATTTCCTCTTCGAGTGACCTGCTCGTCCAGTTGACCATCGCGTTTTTGCTGTCTGCAAAAAGCTCATTCTCCGATTCCCTGAATCGCGCCGCAATCTTGCCGGACTCAAACCTGACAAGTTTAAAAAGCCGCTGTCCTCCGGAGGGTATTGTCTCAGCCAGCACCACAACACCTTTCCCGGCCGCAAGCCCGAGCGCGCGACGAATCATGTCGAGCTTGTCCGGCCTGTCGAACACGACATTGCGCCCGATGATCACGTCAAAGGCCACGCCAGGCCCGCAGGCCTCGCGCACGCGCGCATCGAAATCCTCCGGCCCCGCCCGCACCACCTGAGGGCGGTGCAGCGGCCCGAGCCGGTGCGCCAGGGTTTTGAGTGTTTCTTCCGATTTGTCATCGCGCGCGATCACCCAGACCCCGCCGTCCGGGCAGCGGCGCGCCGCTTCGAATGCGAGAAGCCCGGTGCGGCCGTTCAAATCGAGTACCAGGCTGTCCCGCCCGGGCGATGCCAGTTCGAAGATCCTCTCCCGAACGCTCTCGAGCATGCCGCCGGTTGCCCCTGAAGTACGCTTGATCCAGCGGTCGCGCGTCGATTTCTTCGTCTGCATCCCGCGGCCGCCGGTTTCCAGAGGATCATCATCCGGCTCTCCTGCCATCGCCTCTATCTGGGCCTCGCGATGCCGCATCACATCGTCGCGGATGCCCTTTTCATATCCCTGCGCGGCGGGTTCATAGAACAGCTTTCCCTGGAGTGCCCGGGGCAGGTATTGCTGGGCGACCCAATGGTCACGGTAGGCGTGCGGATACAGATATCCCTGGCCATGACCAAGACCCTCGCTGTCCCGCGATGCATCCCGCAAGTGGTTGGGCACATCATCCGCCACCTCTTTGGATACCGCATCCAGCGCATCGAAGAATGCCATCGAGCTATTGCTTTTCGGGGCGGTAGCGCAGTACAGGCACGCGTGGGCCAGATGGTACCGTCCCTCGGGCATGCCCACGTAGTCGAATGCCCGCGCCGCATCCACCACCACACCGAGCGCGCGGGGATCTGCCATGCCGATGTCCTCGCACGCGAGGATCATCATGCGGCGGAATATGAACCGCGGATCCTCGCCGGCATACACCATCTTGGCCATCCAGTACAGCGCGGCATCAGGGTCAGAGCCGCGCAACGACTTGATGAATGCCGAGATTGTGTCATAGTGTACATCGCCTTCCTTATCGTACAGCACCGCCCTGCGCTGTATCGACTCCTCAGCGACCTCCCGCGTCACACGCACGGACCCGTCCGGCCGCCGCTCCGTCGTTTCCGCCGCAAGCTCCAGGGCGTTGAGCACTCCTCGCGCATCGCCGTTGGCCACGTGCACCAGGTGAGCAAGGGCATCCTCGTCAACGGTCATGTTCCAACTCCCGTACCCGCGCTCAGGGTCGGCGATCGCCTGGCGGGCGACCTCACGAAGGTCATGATCGGTCAGGCTCCTAAGCTCGAACACGCGCGAGCGGGACACCAGCGCCTTGTTCACCTCGAAATACGGATTCTCGGTGGTCGCGCCGATAAGAATAACGACACCGTTCTCGACATGCGGGAGAAGGGCATCCTGTTGCGACTTATTGAACCGGTGGACCTCATCGATAAAGAGAATCGTGCGCCGCGAATGAAGCGACAGGGTCTGGCGGGCCGTATCGATGGCCTGGCGGATGTCCTTGACGCCTGCCAGCACGGCATTGATCTGCAGAAACTGGGCCTTCGTGGTATTGGCGATGATACGCGCAAGCGTGGTCTTGCCGGTTCCCGGAGGGCCGTAGAATATGAGACTCGAGAGCTGATCTATCTGGATTGCCCGCCGCAAAAGCCTTCCGGGACCAACGATATGTTTCTGCCCGACAAACTCGTCGAGGGTCCGCGGCCGCATCCGGTCAGCCAGGGGTGCGCTTTTTGAAAGGATGTCTTCCCGGTTCTTGTCAAACATGTCCATTGGACAAAAAATACCTTGCGATTGCGGCCGCCGCAGCTTGATATGGGGACGGTGGCAAATTAGTTAAATAGGCTATTTGTATATTTTGCCACCGTCCCCCTTCCTCAAAAACCTTGCATTTTCCATGAATGTATTATTTACTATATTCACGAACGATCCCGGTATACACCGATCCCGCGCGGGAGCGGGCCATCCCGAACGCGGCTTTCTCTTGTAACGCGATATCTACTTTTATTTCCGGCGGAGGAATCGATGCGTAGACAGCTCACGGCACTCGGCGCACTCGCGCTTACTATGGCGGTCATGGTTCTCGTGGTCTGCGACCTCGGCAAGGAGCCTCTGGCCCCCTCGGTACCGGGAGCCACCGAACAGCCCACGGTCGATCCCAGCACGGGAGACACCATCTCCGCTGACTCTGTTACGCCAAATATGCGCATATTCGTGCAGCCCTCCAACATCCGGGCAACCAACAACGACGGCGCCGAGGTGGCGGTACTGCTTTTCGATGACGATCACAACCCGGTGTCCGACACAATAGTCTATTTCTCCGCCACGCACGGCATCGTGACCGCAAAAGACACAACCGATGCGGAAGGTATTGCGCGCGCAGTGTTTCGCAGCGTGCCGGTAAATACCGAAGCCTGGATTTATGCCCGGGCGACCTTGCGTCTTGCCAACGGCGATACCACTATCACGGTCGGCTATCCTGTCACTATCTACGGGCTTACGGTCACAGCCTGGCCCTCGGTCACCGATGCGGTCAATACCAGCAGCATCCCCGTTCAAATTGAAGTGCTCGATGCTGCCGGAGATCCGGTGAGCAACACCCGGGTCATCCTGTCGGGCGCCATCCGGGACACGATAGTGACCCGCGGGGACGGGACATTCGATACCGTGCTGGTGGCCAAGGATACAACGGCTGATGTCGATACTTCCACGCTGGTGGTGTCCGCCCTGGGTACGGCTGATACGATTGCGGTACGGTTCTGGGAGGACTTGCCCACCGGTATGAGCGGCAATGTCTCGGTAAGGCCGCTGCGCGTATTCTCCTCGCGCTCCCAGTTGAAAGCCGACAATTCCGACCACGCCACTATCACGGCGATTCTTATCGACGGCAACAACAATCCGCTGGTGGGCAATACCATATCATTTAAGAGCGATTTCGGCATAATCGATGCGAGCGCTACGGTCGACTCGACCGGGCGCGCCAGTGTGAAGCTTCGCAGCGCGCCGGTCGACACCATCTGCACGGTGTGGGCGATCGCCGATCTCCAGGATGATACGGCCTCCACGCAGATTGCGTTTCGCGGCATCGGGCTGCTCCTCACGGCCGATCCTCTGAATCTGAGGACCGGCGACTCCTCGACTGTCGAGGCGGTCTTGACCGATGCCTCGGGGAACGCCATCGGCGGCGACCGCATAACATTTCAGGTAAAGAACGGCCAGTTTGCCGGAGGACTAACCTCGCTTACCACTACCCTCAATCCAGAGGGAAAGGCCACGGTCAAGGTGTCATCCGCCTCCTCGGGCACCGCCGAAATCGTGGCCAGCGCGAACAATGCGCACGATTCGGTGTCTATCGTGTTTACCACCAACACGCTCAGTCTGAGCGCGGGCAAAGTATCGATAGATGCCGACGGGCTGGCAACCACGAAACTGACCGCGACCTACCGAAACGGCGCCGGGCAGGTGCAGGAAGGCGTTCCCATTACGTTCGCCACGAACGCCGGCACGGTCTCGCCCTCAGTGGACACCACCAACAGCAAGGGCAAGGCCACCACCACGCTTCGCAGCGCTGATTTCGCCACGTTCGCGATTGTCCAGGCGAACGCCCCCAACGGGACCGCTGTCGACACGGTGTATTTCACGGCGACCAGGGCCGCCGATATCATGCTCGAGATAACTCCCGACAATATCAGCACGAACGGCGGCCGGGCCACGCTCATCGCCACGGTGACCGATTCCACGGGCAACCGGGTGACCGGCGCCAGCGTGAATTTCAAGATTGTCAAGGGACCCGGCGGCGACGAGCATATCGAGAAGCCGGTCGTCATTTCGCAGGACGGTACCGCGCGCAGCACGCTGATCGGCGGCGCGGTCCCCAGCGCCTACCGCGGCTGCGAGGTCGCAGTGTATGTGCAGGACACGATTGCCGACACTTCCAAGCTCACCATCTCGGGCGAGCCCTATGTAATAACAGTGTCCCGTCCCGAGGACGACACGGTGACAGTGCCAAACGCCGGGATCATGGATGAATCGACGTTCGAGTTCCATATCGGTGCGGTGGTCCAGGACATCAACGGCAACCCGGTGGCCGACAACACCGAGGTGCATTTCAGCGCGGTGGTCACCGGCCAGGCTGTCGGTATGAACCAGTTCGTGCGATGGTCCGGCGAGGGCAGCCTCGATGAAATCAAGCCGATCATCAAGCTCGTGTTCCTCGACGTACCATTCGAGGACATAAACAACAACTACCAGATGGATCCAAGCATCGATCTCCGGTTGGACGACTGGCCGAATTATGCGCGGCGGGGAGATGATTTTGACGGCGACGGAACAGTCGACTACAGCTATTCCACCCACGACTTTTTTTGGGATTTCAATCTCAACGGCGTGTGCGATACCGGCGGTACGCTCGCCAGCAGGGCGGAACCGGTCTACGAAGCCTCGAAGAAATACTACCTGACGCTTCTGGGCTATGATACCACCTACTCCCGGCCCTATGTCGACACGATTATCACGCCTTCTATCGTGGGAGGCGTGCCCACGTTTGACACGACATACGAGGTTGTCCGGGACACCTTTGTCACTCCGCTTATCGACACAACCGGCTATACCTATGAGCTGTGGGCCGATCTCAACGGCAACGGCGTGTGGGACACGACCGAGTGGGTTGATACAGACAACGATGGTACAAACGACCTTCCCGAAGCCGCGTTCAACTCCCGATGGGCATATGATTTCAATTACTGGCGCTGGGAGATGCGCGCCAATTACATGGGATACATGCCCTTCTTTGAGAACGACTATGCGGTGGTGATAGATGCATCCGCGCCCACCGAAGAGGGCGTCGCCTATGCGCGGCTCACCTATCCTCGCCAGATGGCGCTGCGACTCAGGGTGACGGTCAACGCCGAAGCCAACGGCATACGCGACAAGGACGGCGAGCGGTTCGTGCTGCCTATCATTCGCGAAGGAGGCTGACGCAATTGAGGATTGTGGGGATTGATTGTTGCAAGAACCTTCAGACATAACGGGAAACAGAAAGGCCTTCAAGATATGAGAAAAGCCAATGCGCTCCTATTTCTCATCATGACGATGGCTGTCGGCGTGGCGGGAAAAACCCCGGTGAGGTATATGACCAATCGCACTCTCGGCGCCGAATATGCGGCTACGTTCAGGGGGCAGCTTATCACCGAGGCAAAGGTCAACGCACTTGACAGAATCCACTTGCTCAAGGTGCACTACTCGCCAATCGAATACGCGCAATTCTATATCGGCGGGGGCGCCGACCGGTTCGAGGTTGAGTACGAAGCCGAAGACAAGCATTTCGACGGCAACTACGGGTTTTGCCCGACCGCCGGACTGTCGGCCAATTCACCCGCACTGGTCAGAGAGCTCCTGCGTCTCACCGCGAATGTCGATTTCTGGTATCTTAACAGCGAAGACGATATGGATTTCAAGTATTCGGGCCCCGTGCTCAACGCCTCCTTGGGGGTACTCGCCCACGCAGGATCTTTTATCGATGTCGAGGCGGGCGTGCTGGGTCATGTAGTTGCCGGCAAGATGGAGGACACGCGCAACGAGCTCGAACAGGACTTCTCGAATTCCGAGAATGTGCGGGGGTACATGCGGTTTACCCTCTGCTCCCCGAGGGGGGCGTTTGCTCAACTCGCATTCGATGCATCGCCCGAAGCCCAGGAGGAGCTTGATAACGGTCCCGTGGAAATGGGCATTGGCCTGTCCATCGGAGTGCTCATCACCCCGGACCTCACGAACAAGCGTATCGAAGAGAGCAACAGGAAGTTTTTCCCGGGATTCGACGATCTCAAGAAACGACAGGAAGAAATGGAGAAGGAGACAGAAAAATAGGACCCCGGAACTGCCGGCAATGAGGTCCCGTTGGCGGCGTTCAACGATAACGCTCAATAAATCAAAAGGTTACTCGTGTTCGCCGGGTGCTTCGAACTCGGCGGGTATATTGACAATAGATAAGATACCGGAAACCCGGTTGCCGCTTTCGCACGCGGCATTTTCCTATGTTTGGGGCTGCGGGCGCGTCCGGCGCCGCATGCTCTGATCGTACACCACCGATACAGGACAGGCGGGTACCGTGCCGCGTTTCGTATACAAAGTACGTGATGAACAAAACCGTATCCTTGTCGGCAATGCCGATGCGGCTACGGTCGACGAGGTCCTTGACCGGCTTGCAGAAAAAGACCTGGTCCCGGTATCGATCGATGAACTCAATTTCGACGGGACCAAGAAGGACCAGAGTTTCTTTGAGAAGCTCAATGAAGGGCTTCTCAAAATACAGAACAAGGTCCCGTACAAGGCGGTCGTATTTTTCACGCGGCAGCTTGCGACCATGGTCGAGGCGGGTGTACCGCTCGCCCAGGCCCTGTCCCAGCTTTCCGAGGGAGAAAAGCCGGTATTCAAGAAAATCATTCTCCAGGTTGCCGAGGACATCTCCATGGGGAGCACGTTCTCCGATGCAATCTCGCGGCATCCCGGAGCATTCAACAACATGTACGTATCGATCGTGCGGTCGGGTGAAGTGGCCGGCGCGCTCGATGAGGTGCTCGATCAGATAGCCACGTACATGGAAAACGTCGAGGCCATGCGGCAGAAGGTCAAGGGCGCCATGCGCTATCCGACCTTTATCGCGGGTTTCGTGATACTCATGGTGACGGGAATTCTGTGGAAACTGGTGCCCACGTTCGAATCCATGTACGCGAGCTTCAATGCAGAGCTGCCCGGCCCCACACTGCTTCTGATAGCGCTTTCCCATATAATACGGGATCATTTCCTCGTAGTGGCGGGGGCGGGAATACTAATCGTCATAGCATTCATGGCTCTCATGACAGTCAATGCATTCAAAGCCGTAGTGCACAAGTATGTGTTGTATCTGCCGGTATTCGGGGGCATCCTGAAGAAAAACATCTGGGCCACATTCTGCAGGACCATGGCACTGCTCATGCACAGCGGCACCCCCATTCTTCAGGCGACGGAAATATCCGGGGCCGTGGTGGGCAACAAGGTATATGCCAACAGCCTGGAGGTGGTTTACAACAAGCTGAAAACCGGCATGCTTCTGAGCGAGGCCTTGAAAGAGACGGGCGTCTACCCGATCCTGGTCATACAGCTCGTTTCCACCGGGGAGGAATCCGGCAAGGTGGACGAGCTTTTGCGCAAAGCGGCAGAGTTCTACGAGCGGGAGATTCGGGTGACGGTCGACTCGCTGGCCTCAATAATCGAGCCGCTGCTCATCGTGATACTTGGGGGATTGGTGGGCGGCATATTGATTGCGCTGTACATGCCGATTTTTATGATCGGCAAGTTTATAGCCAACGTATAACGGAATCTGGTTTTTGGCCTTGACTGGCAGTGCGATCCACGGTATAATATGACCAACCAATCATTATAGAATATGTCGAACTAGTTCCAGGAACCCAATCGGTCCTTGACAAGTGGACGGGAAAGGAGGGGTACCCCAGAAAGCATTGCACAAGGGACAGCCGGCGAGGAAATTTCCTCCGACGCAACAAACGTGTCCCGCAAACCGACCTCTTAGACAAGGAGAAGACCGATGCTACGCAAGAAGAAAAAGGAAAAGGGTTTTACTCTCGTTGAAGTTATCGTTGTGGCGGTCATCGTGGCCATTCTGGCCGCGGTTGCTATCCCGCTCTACATTGGGTATGTCCAGAGCTCACGGGCCCAGACTGCGACCAATGCCGCAGGCGCGGCCGCGTCATTTCTGGCTGCTGCCCGGCAGGTGGATGAAAACGTAAGCGCGTACGCCGATCTCAATGCAGGTGATATGTGGAATTTCACGCCTCCGGATGCGGACGACGAGGTCACGTGGACATGCCCGGAGGACATGTCTGTCGCTATCAACGGAAATACTATCACGGTAACATACGAGGATCAGACAGCCGAATTCAATTTCTAGGCTGCGTGGTCAAGAGCACTGACGGAACTAACACCGGGGCGCATGCAGAGAAACGCATGCGCCCCGCTTTTCCGGAGCAGGGATCGAACAGCAAGGTACTCAAACTCATGTCTGTATTTAGATTCTCCCGCGCCGACGGTTTCACTCTTGTAGAGGGCATTGTTGTAGGAGTCATCATAGCCATTCTCGCGGCCGTGGCCATACCCATATACACCGGCTACGTGCAGCAGAGCCGCTCTGACGCGGTCAGCAGTCTCGCCGAATCCGCGGCGGCGGCAGCGGATATCTACTTCAGGAAGACCGGCGCCGATCCCTCTCTTAACGATCTTCAGCTTCACTACTCCGCGGCCAAGTACAACGTCGCTATCGACGCTATTGCCGGCAATGTGACGGTCACCATGATCGGCAAAGGCGTATCGAATTCCGTTTCCTACAAGTAGGCCCACCCAGACCGCGTGCTCACGCGCGCCATCTAGCCCCTTGCCATGCCCGGCAAAATATGGTATAATCTCTATAGATATGCGAACAGGTTCCGGCCATGTGCATCCGAGGGGGGACAGCATGCACACTCCTCACAAAAAGCATCAGGGCGTTACGCTTGTCGAAGTCATTGTGGTGGCGGTCATTGTCGGTATTCTGGCGGTCGTTGCC
>WJMI01000001.1 GCA_014728015.1 Chitinivibrionales bacterium
GAAGGGTGTGTCAACTGCAACGGCACCGGTCACCGGGGACGCCTGGGGCTCTTCGAGATGCTTGCGGTAACCAAAGAAGTACGAAAGCTCATCCTCAGGAACGCGCCCACCAGCGACCTTCAGGACCTGGCGGTCAAGCAAGGCATGAAAACGCTTCGACAGGCGGGAATCGAAAGAGTCCTCAGCGGCGACACGACCGTGGAACAGGTCATCGCCGCGACCACCGAGATTTAGAACTTCATCAAGGAAGCAGCCGGGTACCGGCGGATTATGATATCGCCGCGCCCGCGTGAGCCCCTTCTCCGGAAGCCGACTGCTGGTGAAAGCTCAGCTTGAGCTTGAAATCATTGGGGCTCGTCGCGTGTTTGACAGCTTCGTCGGCCGTCACATAGCCCTGCTGCAGGAGGTCAAAGAGGGCCTGGTCGAATGTCTGCATGCCATATGTATCCCGCCCTTTCTCGATATTCTTGAGGATCTCGCTGAGCTTGCCCTCATCGGCCATGTATTCCCTGATTGCCGCGTTCACGACCATGACTTCGGCGGCCAGAACCAGGCCCGCCCCGTCAGCCCGTTTCAGCAGCCGCTGCGAAATGACCGCCCGCAGGTTTGCCGCAAGCTGGATGCGTATCTGGCGATGCTGGTGCGGCGGAAATGCATCGATGAAACGCCCGATGGATTCCTTGGCATCGGTGGTGTGAAGCGTTGACAGTACCAGATGGCCTGTCTCGGCGGCCCTGAGCGCGATGGTCATGGTTTCCAGGTCGCGAAGCTCGCCGACGAGGACCACATCGGGGTCCTGCCGAAGGGCGGCACGGAATGCATCGTTGAAATTATCGGTATCAACACCTATCTCGCGCTGGTTGATTGATGATTTCCTGTCACGGTGGAGAAATTCGATGGGGTCCTCGATGGTAATAACGTGCGATTCCCGGTGGTCGTTGATATGATTGATCATGCCGGCCAGGGTCGACGATTTCCCCGTGCCGGTGGCGCCGGTAACGAGAATCAGGCCGCGCGGCGACAGGGCGATCTGCTTGGCCACCGACGGCACCATGAGGTCGTCAAGCGTGGGCACGTTGAACGGAATGACCCGCAGGACCAGCGAAACAGAGCCGCGTTGTCTGAACACGCTCACCCGGAACCGCGAAAAGCCGGGAATGGAGTAGGACGTATCAGATTCCGAAAGGTCCTTGAACCGCTCCCAGTGGTTTTCGCCCAGAAGGACCGAGGCGAGGTATTCGGTGTCTTTCTGGCTCAGGGCCGGCGCGTTTACCGGCCGGAGGATGCCGTTCATGCGCGCCAGCGGCGGACGGCCCACCTTGAAATGCACGTCCGAAACCCCCTGGGTCACGAGCGACTTGAGGAACTCGTCGGTCTTTGTCTTTCGCTGCGCGGCGGCCGTGTCTTCCATGGGCTGTACCCTCCCTACGTCCCCAAAAAATACAAAAGATACCCCTCAGGTAACGAGTTTCCCTTTCATCTCTTCTCCCGGCGATTTCGGCCCGAATGGATGTCCGCCCAGTTGTCGCGTTCTTTATTGAACATATATATTAATTCGACCTCCCAAAGCAACGTTCAAAGCGGACGGGAACGCCTGTGAATATCGTCATCGTCGGGGCAGGTGTCGTTGGATACAGCCTTGCCGAGCATCTGGTCGGGCGCGACCACCATATCGCCATCATCGACCACAACCAGGGGCTGTGCGCCGAGGTCGATGCAAAGCTCGACGTTATTACGGTAAACGGCCACGGATCCAGTCCCCGCTCGCTCGAGGCAGCAGGAATCCGTGATGCCGACATGATTGCCGCGGTCACGCCCAGCGACGATACCAACCTCGTGGCGTGCAGCTTCGCCAAGCAGTATGGCGTCCGTAAGCGCATAGCGCGGATACGAAGCGAAGACTATACCGGCCTTCAGTCAAAGATTGGACTGGAGGCGCTGGGAGTCACGCACGTCATCGAGCCTGAAAAAGAGCTTGTCCGCAGCATCCTTCAGTATGTCGAGCTGCCGGGCCTGACCGAAACGTCAAATTTCCAAATGGAAAATGTCTATCTGCGGGGATACCGGATAGACAGCAGCATGCCGGTGGCCGGCAAGAAGCTTGCCGAAATCGGCGCGCTCACGGGCAGCATGCCGATTCTCATCGTCCTGATTGTTCGCGAAGGCCGCGGAATACTGCCCACGGGCGCCGAGCGTATCCTTGCGGGCGACGAGATCATCGCTATCATGGCAAGTGAATCGCTCTCCGGTTTCAGAAAGCTTGTCGGCCGACCCGAGACAAAGCTCAAGAAGGTCATAATCTCGGGAGACACGCTCACCTCGGTGCATCTCGCCAATGCGGTCAGGCCGCTCGCGGACAGGGTGATCCTGGTCGACCCCGATGCCGAGCACGGCAGGCTTGCCGCCGCAGAGCTCGAGGGGGTCGAAGTAATCAACGGCAACTGCACGAGTACCGACCTTCTGCAGGAAATCAATATCAGGGCAACGCCCATGTTCATTGCCGCGGGGAGCGACACCGAGGACAATGTCATGTCATGCCTTCTTGCCAAGGCGGAAGGGGCCGGCGAGGTCATTGCCGTGACAAATTCGGAACGTCACATGGACATGTTCCGCACGCTCGGCCTCAATCACATTATCAACCCCCGCAAAACCACCGCCCAGACCATCATCGCCAACGTGCTCAAGATCCCCATCGGGGCGCTGCTGCGTCTGCGCAACGTCGACATCGAAGTTACCCGGTTTGTCGCCGAGAAAAACTGCCGCATTCTCAACCGGCCCCTCTCCGGGCTCGTCGACGTCTTCAAGCGGTCCATGATTATCGGCAGTGTCTTTCGCAACGACACGGTAATAATCCCTTCGGGCGATACCGTTATCCAGGAGGGCGACGTGGTGCTGGTGCTCTACCGTCCCAAGGCGGTCAACGCGGTGTACAAGCTGTTTCGCTCCCGCGGCGTTGCTTCCCGTTTCTCGCGGGGGAAAGAACCGCCCTCGGACGCTGAGGAGCTACGGGAGCCTGAGGCGTGAACCATCGCTTCGTTATCTATGCCGTGGGCAAACTGCTCATCGTGCTGGCTATTGTCTTGTGCGTCCCCACGGCAATAGCTGTCGTCGAATGCCTCCCGATAGCATTCCCCGAAATCCTGCTCGACCAGCGCATCGCGGGGTTCTGGATGGCCCCGGCCGGCGCCCTGATTGCCGGAACCGCACTGGTCCTGTGGGGGCGCAACAGCCTCGATGTCAGCACGGCCCGGGAGGGCTTTGCCATCGTGACCTTCAGCTGGCTGGTGCTCACCCTGTTCGGATGCATACCGTATTTCGTGTACCTTATCGCGCAGGTTCCGGATGCCGGTTTGCGCGACATCGCGCGGTGCTTCACGGATGCATATTTCGAGATCATGAGCGGCTTCACCACAACCGGCGCCACAATAACCACCGATATCGAAGTGCTTCCCGCGGGAATACTGTTCTGGCGCAGCATGACCCACTGGCTCGGCGGCATGGGCATCGTGACGCTGGCGCTCGCGATATTTCCGGCGTTCGGCATTGCCGGGTACCAGATGTTTCGCGGCGAGATCCCGGGCCCGACCAAGGAACGGCTCAAACCCAGGCTGGCACAGACCGCCAAGATTCTGTGGGGCGTCTACGCCCTTCTGACCCTGGTCGAGACCCTTCTGCTCGCCCTGGGCGGCATGTCATTCCTCGATGCATCCTGCCATGCGTTCGGCACGATGGCGACCGGCGGGTTCTCTACGCGCAACGCATCCATTGCGGCCTATGACAGCGCCTATATCGACTGGGTCGTTATCATATTCATGGTGTTTGCCGGCACCAATTTCATGATACACTACCGGGTCCTGTTCGCGGGCAAAACAGATCTTCTGGTGCGTGACCCCGAATTCAGGTTCTATATCATCGTACTGCTTGCGGCCGTCGCACTGGGCGTGCTGGCGGCGCAGATAGGCGGCCTGGCCGATCGCGAGGACATCACCAGAAGCTACCGGCATGAACGCCTGAGCGAGCAGGAGCTTGCCGGCCGTATGGCTGAGGAGTCCGCGAAGCTCTCTTCTCCCGGCCGTACAATCAGGCATGTCGCGTTTCAAGTCGTCTCCCTGACTACCACGACCGGCTATTGCACGGCCGATTTCGACATGTGGCCCAACGCCCTGCGGCTGATGCTCGTCGTGCTCATGTTCTTCGGCGGGTGTGCGGGATCGACCGGCGGCGGCATCAAAATGGTGCGGATTCTGGTTGTATTCAAGGCGGCGTGGCGCCAGATCCGGACAACTGTCCAGCCGCGTCTCGTCGCGCCGATCAAGTTCGGCAGGAGCGTTGTCGAGGAGAACATGGTCAACAGCATCGTGGGGTTCTTTGTCCTGTTCCTCGTCCTGTTCGGGTTCTTCTCGGTCATCATGAGCCTGATCGTGCCCGACTTCACCACGGCGGTCACGACCGTGGTGGCAACCATGTGCAATATCGGCCCGGGACTGTCGGGGATTGGCGCAACCGAGAACTATGCGTGGATCCCTATCCACGGCAAGTGGGTGCTGATTCTATGCATGC
>WJMI01000124.1 GCA_014728015.1 Chitinivibrionales bacterium
GTCCCGAACATGCCGAAGCCGACTACGATATAGAGGATGGCGAGCATGAGGACCCCGCCGGCATTGTCTATTTCAATCCACTGCACCATCTCCGGAAGCATTTCGCGCCAGCCCATGACTTCATAGCCCGGCGGTGCAAGTCGGCGCACCGCGTTTTCGGTTTCTGCCTGGGCGCGCGAATCGTCGATCATAATGGACAGCGAGGTAATCCTGTCGCCCGCCGACAGCATCCACTGTGCTTCCCGCAAGGGCAGATACACCAGTTCCCCGCCCATTTGCCGGGTTGCCACGTCCACAATCCCCGCGATTACATACGCCCCGGCCGCGCTGCTGCCATAGTAGCCCTGGCCGATGAGAAGAAGCGTATCGCCCGCGGTGAGCCGCAGATACCGGGCAAGCTCCTTCTCGATGAGGGCCCTTTTTTCACCGGGCTTCAGGTATTCTCCTGATACCAGGCGATTGTCGAGTTGGTTCATCTCCTGCTCCGCGCGCGGATCGATGCCCATGACCAGTGTTCCGCGCGTGCGCGCTCCGGACGATGCCAGGGCGAATGTCTCGAGGCGCGGCACTACGTGCGTAACATGAGGAAGAGATGCGATACGCTCGCGGAGCGTATCGGGCGGAGCCATACTTCGATCCAGGGAGCGGTCGTCCCAGAATCCCTTGCCGTGCACCTGCACGAAACCCGTGTACCGGCTCAGGGCGTTATGGACGATATGCTCGTAGGAGCCCAGTTGCATGGAGCGGGTAAACATGACCAGGATCACCGCGAAGAATATGGAAGCGGCCGTTATCATGGTGCGCGAGCGGTTCCGCCAGATATTACGCCATGCCAGATGCAGATACACGCGCTACCTCGGCATCCGCTTTATGGTCCGTTGGGCAAAGAAAGAGTCGCGTATCGGCGTGTTGAATTCCATACTCTCGTATCGCATGGTCGTCGACTTCTGCGGCTCGTTCGCCGGCGACATGGTCCATCGCGTGGGGATTTCCCGCCCGCCCATCTGCTTGATGTCCGACAGGGTCAGCGTGTTCTCCTGCTCGTTCTGCTCGTTGTAGTATTCGGCGCGCAGCTCGATATACCGGTCCTTCTCTATCCATACGAGCACTTTGCTCCATACGATCGGCGCGGCGGGTCTGGGAACCATTTGTATCAGGTGGCACTCGTGCCCGCGGATTGTGGAGTCGCCCAGAAGCGTATGCGTATAGTCGTCGACAATCGAGGCTTCCTTGACCAAATCATCATTCGTAAAATCAGACCCCATCCAAGACTGACTCATCATCGAGGGAGGGATTTTGATAATGCGCTCGATGGCGGGCTGCCATTGCCACACCTCGGTGCCGCGCTTGAGAAATGCGGTGCCCCGCTCGCGCGGCGGCGCGGTAATGTAAATAACCGAGAGGCTGTCGCCTTTGCTCCAATACTCCATCGAAAGGGAGCGCGTCCACCGGGAACGGTGAATGGTCATTTCCATTGTGCCGTGGCTGGTCTGACCCCGTAGAAGGCTGTCGGCCTTTGCCACTATGTCACGTGCATCGGATCCGGCATTTTCTCCGGCGGTGGTTGAGGCACAAAGCAGAACTCCGCTTGTCGCCAGCGCAGCGGCGAGAGCCCTGTTCTGAGCGAATATTCTGGCAGCTGATGTAACCGGCTTATCTCCCTTTGTATGCCGCGCGCAAACATGAGCGGGCCGGAATCCGGCCCGCCCGCATCGATTCCCGCGCTCCGTCGCACGCGGCAGGTGCACTAGAACAACAGGAGGTATCGATAGGTCGTGCCGTCTTTCCGGTACACGCGAAACGGCTCCGGATCCGTGGCATTTGCCAGTTGCAGGCGGGATTCCACCACCTGTGCGCCGCCGTCGAACGCATTATCGATAGCGGCATCCAGCTCCATGCGCGTATCGACCGTACCCGTGAGCGTGGCCATACCATCGTCAACATCAACCTCGACATCGCTTTCGTCAACATACCAGCTCCAGTACAGTTCGCTCTTTATGGCATCCTCGACTTGTTCGTCGCTTTTCCACTCCCACGTGCCGTTGACCGACAGGCTGTTGCGCACTTCGGCGACGCCGTTGATTCGCGATGCTACATCTTCGGCATGCACTTTTTCGTGGTAGCTGTCGACGTCGCCGTAGAGATACACTTTTTTATTGCGGACCACGGCATCGATTTCGTGACGTTCGACCATGGGATCCCACAGCAGCGCATTTTCCACGCGCTTCTCTATATCACTGTCGGCAACCTCCTGGGGCCTGACTGAGAGATAGTTGTTCACATCGACAACGCCAACGGTATTGCGTGCATCCCGTTCCGCGGCGCGTTTCGCCTTGAGATTGTCAACCACGCCGATAAGCGTTACTAAGCCGTTCTCGGCGCTCACGGTGACGTCGAACGAGGACGTGCGCGGGTCCCACAGGAGCGCATCATTGACCGCATCTTCTATTTGCCCGTCTTCGGTGATAGTGATCGTGCTTTCCTTGCGCATTTCATCGCGGGCCCACGGCTGGACTTCAACGTCCGCGATATCGATTTCTTTGACACCCGCCACCCAGCTTTTATTATAGGCAATACTCTTCTGTGCGGCGCTGCCGACGATACCCGAC
>WJMI01000125.1 GCA_014728015.1 Chitinivibrionales bacterium
ACGCTCTTCCACTCTATCTCGGGGTGGTTGAACGCAAGCGCGCACGCGGCCATGCACAGGACTGCTGCGGCAAAACGGCCATGTGTCACAGAACGTACCTTTTGACAAGTGCAGGGAGAGCAGCGCGGCCCGGAAAGGACCGGCCCGGGACTGTCACAAAATATGTCGGTGATACCGGCGCGCGGCGCGCGCCGGTTGCAACGCCGGGCAATGGCGGCTTTCAAGAATCAAAGAATCAATAGTAGAAATTCGCGGAGGCAACTATGCCTATCGATGGGAACGTGACCTCGTGATACGTCTCGACATCATAGCTGTAGTAGTTCCCATAGGAGTTGTAGCCGTAGAAATCCTCGGACGTGATATTCATCTCACCTTCCCACCTTTGCGGGCGGAAAACAAAATCCGCCGCAATGCCCATGTGCGGGCCTATCAGTATTTCCGCACCGACACGCCCGCCGATGCCAAATGCGAACCCGGGATACACGGATTCATCCTCTGTGGTGTTATAGAAATCATCGGTCACTTCCCAGGAGCAAATCGGCACTGAAAAGTCGGCAAGCACACCGGCATTCAATTTGAGCGGAAAAATACGGTATACGAAATTGACGCCCAGCGCCACGGTCGGCGCCCAATAGGTGTAGTCGAGCGTGCGATTGAGCTCGTTGCCGCTCGTGTCGTAGCCTTCCCACTGGAAGGTCTCACTCGCATAAATGAAACTCGGCCCGACATCAATAGCCAGGAACCGGCCCGCCCGTATTGCGAATTTTATCTGGGGGTGTATCACCGGTGACGAACTTTTTTCTACCTCCGGCTCGTTAGTAGCCAGTTCCGGATCCACATAGTATCGGCCTTCGAAATACGAATCATAGTTTCGCTCTTCCTCGGTATACGTTCCGTAGTCATAAACCTTCAGCCGGTAATTGTGCTCAATGGAACCCAGATACATGGCGAAGCAGAGCCTTACGCCCGAACGGTTCTCGTTTCTCTCCCGTTTGATACCGTCAACGTATTCAGTTTCCACTTCCTCCACTTCTTCCGTCACTGGTTCGGGCTTGGCCTCGGGTTTGGGCTCGGGCTTCGGGGCCTTTTTTGCCTTCACCTTTTCTGTCCCCACGAGCTGATCGGCAATGCCCGCCAGATGGCCGACCACATCCTCGATTTCACCTTTGATATCAACCGATACGACCTTCACAATTTTAGCGGTGGTCACATCGATGGTCCGGAAATTCACCAGAAACATTGAGCCCAGCTTTCCGATAGACCCGCTCACCAGACGCTGCACGCCCAGCAACTGCCCGATCTCCACCATGCACGCCTCGTCAGTGCACGCGCCCGATGCCTGAAATCCCTGCTCTTTCAGGATTTCATTCATCTGATCGCGCTCCATCATGTTTACTTTCCCGGTCTCGAACAGCTCGCTGCGAAGGCGGTCCGCAATGATCTCGGCTTCGCCCGCGCTCACGCCCTCGCCGTTCTTGAGTGCTACCACGGCGAAATTGAGTTTCTGCCCGGCGCCGACAGCACGCCCGGCGACCCACGCGGCCAGCAGTATGAGCCATACGAGTTTGCACTGAAATCTCATGCGCATGGTCCTTCAGGAGGAGTGTTCATCCTCACAATTGTACACTATATGACATGCGAAGGCAACGGGAAGATCAGGCCGCGGCAATGTCTCCCTCGTACACCCACCGCGCCGGGCCGGTCAGAAAGACCGAGTGGGATGCATCACCATCCCATTCCACCAGCAAGTCGCCGCCCAGCAGGTGAACGGTCACCTTGCCACCGAGTTTGCCGTTGAGCACGCCCGCCACCACGGCGGCACAGGTGCCGGTGCCGCAGGCCAGGGTTTCCCCGCACCCGCGCTCGTATACCCGCATCTCGATCTCGCTTTCGGAAATGATCCGCACGAACTCGACATTCGCCCTGCGCGGGAAAAACGCGTGGCGCTCGAGCTCCCTTCCGTAGTCCAGCACGAGATCGTCGGTGATGCGCGCGACAAATATCACGGCATGCGGATTGCCCATGGATACGGCGGTCACGCGAAAGACCCTTCCGCCGGCGGTGAGAGATTCCATGAGTACGCGGCCGGACTTTTTGGTCGTGGGTATGCGGCCCGCATCGAGCACCGGCGGCCCCATGTCCACGCGGACCTGGTCGTGCAGCCGGGTAGTGGTAATAAGGCCCGCGCCGGTTTCAATCGTCAGCATTCCCTTACCGGACAGGCCGGTCTTGTCGAGGTACATGACCACGCACCGGATACCATTGCCGCACATCTCCGCCTCGCTGCCGTCGCTGTTGAAGATGCGCATGCGGTAGTCGGCGTTCGTGGAAGGCAAAATGAATATTACGCCGTCGGCGCCGATCCCGCGTCGGCGGTCGCACAGGCGCGCGACCCGGGGTATCCAGGCATCGACTGCCGCCGGATCATCCGTATGGGTGACCACGAAATCGTTCCCCGTGCCTTCCATCTTGGCGAAATGCATACGGACCCCGCCGGACTACCAGCTCTGCACCGAATTCTGGAGTACCTGCTCGACGATTTCCTGGAGCGCGCGCTGCCTGCCGGTTTCCTCGGTTTCGGTATCAAGGTCGTAAATGCCTTCACCCGAGATCGTGCCCTTGTAGAGCGGCTCGTCTTTCTTGTTGTCGAGAAATTCAATGGTCACGCTGATAGTCACCGCGTATTGCGTCACGTTGACATCACGAAAATCCTCCGCGCCGTACGTATACGGGTGATGCCGGTAGTTCAGGACCGTGCCGCTGATAGTCGCATCGCCGTTGTCGGCCACCACCCGCAAGAGATTGCTCGACAAGACCTCCTTGTTGATCTCTTCTGTCAGATCCTCGGCCACATCGGCCTGCAGCGACTGGTTGCCGAAGAGGGGAATGTCGACGGTCTTGAGATGCGGCGGCAGGGTCGATCCGCTGAACGTGTAAATCCCGCATCCGCACAGGACCAAGACGGCCGCGGCACACGCCGACGCACGCCGCGCCGCTCTTGCGTTACAAGCGCTGAATTGCATGGTGTTCTATCCGAAAAACCGCGCGACCTGCGCGGTCATCTCCTCTATGCTCTCCGAAAATACAAAGTCGCCGTCCAGCGAATCGACGAACAGGTGCCCGTAGCGCTTGCTGATAAGCCGGGGATCGAGCACGACCAGCGCGCCGCGGTCCTCCGGGCCGCGAATCAACCGTCCTGCGCCCTGGCGAAACCGGATGATTGCCTCCGGCACCGAATACGACCGGAACGAATCTCCATAGCGCTCCTTGTACCGCTGCGCCAGCGCCTGCGTCAGGGGATGCGTGGGAACGAGAAAGGGAAGGCGCGGCACTAGGACTATCTCGCACTCGGTGCCGGGCGCATCGATTCCCTCCCAGAAGCTCTGCGTCCCGAGCAAGGCCGCACGGCGGGCCCGTTTGAACTGGTCCAGCATGACCTGGCGGCTTCCCGACAAATGCTGGGCCAGTATCGTGGCATCTGCGGGCACCTCGCGGTTGTTCTTCAGCGCATCAAATACCGAGTTCAGCATGGCGTTGGACGTAAACAGTACGAGCAGGTTCTTCTCAAACGCCCGAAGAAGGCTCACCACGCACCCCGCCACATGCGATGCGTAGCCGGGCGCGTCCGGCTCGACCGGACTCCTGACCGCGCACCGGAATACCTGCTCGGACGAGAAGGTCTTGGCGTAGGCGTGAAAGTCCACCCGGTCGGGGTCAACGTGCTCGAGTCCCACCTTGTGCTTGAAGAAATCAATCGAGCCGAGCACGGAGAGTGTCGCCGAAGTAAATACTGCCGCACGGGTTCGCCGCTGCCAGATATCGGCCAGAAGCTCCCCGATTTCGAGCGGGACACCGCACAGTTTCACCCACCCCTTCTGAAGATTGCCCTCCATCCAGAAAACGTGATCTTCCGCGCGCGCGGCGGTCAGATAGTCGATATCGGCCCGCATCTGGGAGACCTGCTCCATGCAGGCGAGCATGTCGCTGTACACGGCGCTGCCTTCCTCCTCTTTCTCCCGCCAGAGGCGCTGCAGTGAAAGGAGGCAGTCTTGCAGGTCGCGCATGTCAATCTCGAAGCTCGCCAGGCCCCCGCTTCCGGCCAGCGGCTCGTCCCGGCACGCAATCTGGTAGGCGGCCGGCGTATCGGGATGCGTGCGGCGCACCCACGACTCGCAGTCGAACAGGAAATCACGAACGCTCTTGCGAAGGTGCTTGAGGGTCGCCTTGAACTCCTTGATCTCGGGGACCGGCTCCTTGCCGGAGCGACCCTTCTGCAGCGACCGAAGAAGGCTGTCGAGGGACTCGAGGAATCGGTTCGACCGGTTCGTGTCAAACTCCACCCGCAGGTGCCGATGGCCGCACTCCTCCAGATGATGCGCCTCATCGAAGACAATCGGCCCGATGCGGCCCAGAAAGGACGACTCCGCGCAAATCTCGGAGAAAAACAGGGCATGATTGATCACGACCACATGCGATCCCTGTGCCTTCCGGCGCGCCCGCTGAAGAAAGCATGTGTCCCCGTGCGGGCAACGCCGCCCTTCGCATTCGTGTGATTCCGCGGAAATCAGACCCCACACCTTGGCAAACCACCGCCGATTGAACAGGTTCTGCTCCTCGATGTCCCCGGTTTCTGTTTCCTCGGCCCACCGGATCAGAGGAAGGATGGCGAACCGTTCGCGCGGCGACAGGTTCCCGTGCTGCCCGGCAAGCAGCCGCCGCCATCGGTTTATGCAGAGATAATTCGCCCTGCCTTTCAGCACGCTGTAGCTGAATCCCTCGCCCAGCATCTGCCGTACCACGGGCAAATCGCGCTTGACGATCTGGTCCCCGATGTTGCGCGTGTAGGCGGAGACAATCACGCGGGCATCATTCGCGTATGCCCAGTGGGCCGCGGGTACCAGATAGGCAAGCGACTTCCCCACCCCGGTCCCTGCCTCGGCGACCAGGTAGCCACCGCCGTTTATCGCCCGCGCAACATCCACGGCCATGCGTACCTGCGCATCGCGCACGCGGTAGCCCTCCATGACCCGCGACAGGGAACCATTCTCCCCGAAACTCTTGCGCACCATATCCGTGTCCGCGGGCGCGGGCTCGTCAGGCTCGGCAAGCCGCTTGGGCAGCGGCGGGAGACGCTTCGAGCTCGGGGCGGCGGGCCGCTGCCTCCCGACCGACCGGTAGAGAATAGTCTTCAGGACCGATGCGGGCGCGAACGCCGCCATGGTATGGCGCACGTGCGGAGGGATCTCCGCGAGCCTCGGGACAAGCCGGGCCGCCACCATGCCGCTTGCCCGCGCATCTTCGAGCGCGCGATGCGCGTTCGCGAGCGGCACGCCGATCGCGGATGCCACCTGGGAAAGCGAGTACCCTGACAGGTCCGGGACCGCGAGGCGGGACAGTGACGCACTGTCAAGGGACTGGTTCGTGAGCTTGGGACGGGTGAGACGCCGCAGCTCCTCGTTAAGGAAATTCACGTCGAATTCGACCTGGTGGCCGCAGAGCGGCGCGTCTCCGATAAAGGCAAGCACGGGCTCCGCGATATCCGCGAACGGCGGCGCATTGGCCACGTCGGCATCGCCTATTCCCGTTAGCCGGGTAATTGCATCCGGGATTGCGGCGCCGGGGTTAACAAACGTGCAGTATTCGCCGGCCGGCTTGCCGCCCGTAAACCGCACCAGGCCGATCTCGATGATGCGGTTGTTTCGGTGGTCCAGCCCGGTGGTTTCAAGATCGACGGCAACAAAATCCGGGACTACAATACCGGCCTGCTCCGCCGGCCCGCCTTGCCGTGAAGGCCGCGGGCCGGGCGTGCGCCGGCGAGCGCCGGGGCCTTTTTTCCCCGCCTGCCGGACAGCGCCGTGCGCGCGCCGCAGCTTCTTCTCGGAGCCGTCGGAAAGAAGCTCAAAAAGACGTGGCACCAGATGGTCCCTTGTTCTCCGCGGGTGAAAAGCGTACGAGGAAAAGTGAAGATGCTAAAATAGATAGGGGACACGCGCCGCTCCCGCGCGCGCCTGCCGGACAGGCATGGCGCACGGCCTACCGGATCGTACGAAGGAGCTCGTCGAAGGTCTTGCGAAGGGTAACCACGATCTCCAGCACGTTCTTGAGATCGACATCCTCACCGCGCTGGAGCAATACGTAGCAGTAGTCGTACAGATAGAACAGGCTCTGCGAAATAGCATCTTCCACGCGCAGGGCGCCCTGGAGCTGCGAAAGGATATTCTGGGCCTTATCAAGAAGGATACGCTTCCTGGCCTCCGACTCCCCTTCGCCGGCAAGCATGACCAGCTCGACCAGGCGCACGTGCAGCATGCAGATCCGCTTCGGGTGGGATGCGGTCTGAACCTGGAACTCGGCGTAATGCCGTGCTGCTTCCGATGACGTCGGTGACATATGCCTGCCTTGCGGTCCCGGGGTTCATCGGGATCCGGTGCCGGGCCCACGACATGAGGAAGAAGAGGGCATCCCGCCCGCTCCTTCCTCCGTGAATCTTCAGCGCGACGCGCTATTGCAGAAGCGACATGATATGGTTGGCGCTTATCTCGTTGTACCGCCCGAACGCATACATCCCTGTTTCCTGCAGCAGACGCTCGCGTGTCAGGTCGGTAATGCCCGATGCCATATCCTGATCGCGCAGGATCTCCTCGGCCGATTGCGAATTGACTTCTGCGACCGAAAGGTTCCGCACCGCCGACTCGAGCCGGTTGACCGTCGCGCCCATGGTCGCCCGCGTGGAGTTCAGCGTGCCCAGCGCGGTGTCGATATCGCCGATGGCCGATGCGGCATCCGTGCCAGTCTGCACGTTGACTCCGGTCAGGCCCAGCGGATCCACCCCGAGATTGATCTCAGGAAGGGTGATTGTCTCGCCCTCGTTCGCCCCCGCCTGAATCACAGCGTTGCCCGAGCCCAGGCCGGTACCGTTGAGCACGTTCTGGCCGTTGAACTGGGCCGTGTCGGCCAGGCGATCAATCTCCTCGAGGTTCTGCTGGAATTCGACATCGATTGCCTCCCGCTGTTCATCGGTCAACGTATCGCTGCTGGCCTGAATGGCCAGCTCGCGGTTGCGCTGGAGAAGGTCGCTGATCTCGTTGGATGCACCCTCGCCGATATTGAGCGCGGACATGGCATCCGCCACGTTGCGGGTGGCCATCTTGAAACCGCGGATCTGGGTCCTGAGCTGTTCGGAAACAGCCAACCCGGCGGCATCGTCGCTGGCCCGGTTGATACGCTGCGCGGTGGACAGACGGTTGAGGATCTTTGAGAGGGCCCTGTTGGTCCGCTCAAGCCCCCGAACAGTCCTGTTCTGGCTTTGGCCGATACCTAGTATCTGCATACGCACCTCCCTGTTAAGGCATCCCTGTGTGCGGGCTTCCCCTCCGCACAACAGAAGTATAGTATACAGCTTCCCCGTATCGTTATCGGCAGATTTTGGCGAAACTTTAGCTTTTTTTTGAATTGTTCCATTTGCGGCGAGCGATCCAAAAAAGTATGTCACTGATAATTAAGGAGATACAAGTATATACCGTGGGCGGAACAAGTGGGGTTCAAGCCCGACAATTCAGGGGTCTGAGCGCATGAGATAGAAGATTGCGGCCCGGTTTCGGAGCTTTCGAGCGGGACTGAACTCCGGAGCTGCCAGAAGCCGTCCCCGGGAATCGTAGATTGCGAAACGCCGCGGATCGCCGGTGATAGGCCCGTTTGTCCGCCGGGCCAGACTGCCTCCCATGCCAAGACCGCGAAAAGTGGTCCCAGGGAACGACGATGGTTCTGCCGAAGGATTGCTGAACCCAAGGTCCGTGCCGGCCCCAACAAGACGCACCACGAGCCCGCTGACTATGGCGTAGTCGGTTTCCGCGCTAAACTCGATATCAAGAGCGCCATCGGCCACGACAAACGTTGTGCGCACGTCATAGGGAGCATCCGGACCCACTTCGGCGCAGATGTCGAGATTGTCAATCACCGTTTGGCCTTCCACGCGTACATCGAACAAGCGCTGGCCTTCATCACTCCAGAACGCTTCGGCGAATTGCAGCGTCAGCTCGTATTCGGCGACCGGGACGCCGAAATGATAGCCGAACGACCCGTATCTGTTGGTCTGATAAATCTCATCGTCAGGCGTGTCTGCTATATCCTTGTCGGTTCTCTCCGAAAAGCCGCCATGATAGCCCATATCGGCTTCATACCGGATGCCGCTGCTTGCGGTGTATTCCGCGCCCCCGACGTTTACCGCGACCACAACCGCGCCCATGTCGGGCAAGGAAAGCTGGGGCGGTTGCGGATATTCCATCACGCCGTTATATTCGAACCCAAGAATGTCACGCACCTCATTGATAGACCAGCAGTATTCTTCCACCCATCGAAAAAGCAGCGCATCCCCGGACCATGCGTAACGATTATTATCGATACGGACGTTGCTCGCATGGGCGTCCCACCCGCCCCAATCGCCGGCCGTTGTACCAATGCCGGCTTCGATCCAATCCGCAATGTAGTTGTCGTGCACGTGCAGGTCGCCAATACGCTTGTCGTCCCCCCGGTCAAGATTGCGAATCTCTACGTTGATTCCGTTTCCGATTAGCGTATTGCTGTAAACTTCAATGCCGTTGCTTTCGAGTATTGCCACGCCGCCGCCGGTATTTCCCTCTATTAGATTATCGTGGACTTTGCTGTTTCCAGCGGGGTTGCCTTCAAGCCACATTCCCGGCCCCTCCCAGTCGTTCTCCCGGCCGTAATTGTTACGCAGCGTGCAGTTGCGGATTGTAAAATCACGGTTTTCCCAGTCGAACCACCATCCAGGCCCGCAGTTGTCCTCCGAGAGCACGTTCTCCACCAGCACATTGTTCGAAAAGAGGAACTTCACCACCGCTGAATGTGGAATGTTCGTTTCTTTGCGGGTATTCACGCGACGAATCGTGCAGTCGACAATCTGACAACCGTGCGCGTATACGCCGATAATCGCGTGCGCATCGTTGCACTCGATGTCTTGAAACGTGCATCCGATAATGACAACGTTGTCGGCGTTGCGTACGTCAAGCGCCATACATACGCGCTCAAACAGGCAATTCTCGACCCGCCAGCCGGAGCCGGTACGGACTACCGGCCGGTTTCCATTGTCGCGAAACTCAATACCGCTTATCGTGTTGCACGTTGCCGCCGAACTCAAGGATTTCGCAAGGCCTTCACTGGACGGCAATCCAGCCCAAAACCCGGCGCCATCGCCGGAGAACACGACTGAACCGGGCGCTTCCGCTTCGATCACTATCGGATTGTCGGTCGTGCCGCTCTGCGTGAGCACAACATGCTCGCTGTACTCACCGGCTGCGAGGAGTATGCTATCACCGGCTCGAACCTGGGACGATGCTTGGGCAACCGTCCCAAACGTCTGTGCTTCGCTGGCGCGCTTCGCCAATGACGATGACATTCCGGCAGGACCATTGCATACGAGATAGGTC
>WJMI01000126.1 GCA_014728015.1 Chitinivibrionales bacterium
CAAAAGATGTTTTAATTAATTGGAGGGACGCCAAGAGCCTTGCAGATCTTCTTCGCGAGAATGTCCGATACTTCCATATGTCTCGGAACTGCTGAGCGACGGTTCTGTGTGGGTTCTGCCACCAGGACTGGGGTCCGCCCTCTCGTAGCATGATACAGCCATTCTTGCGAAGTTGCTTCAGGAGCTGCTTTCTCTTCATACAGAAAGAGCTTCTTCTTGGCAAGAGCCCCTCGCGGCGTTGAGAGCGTCTTGTCGGTTGCAGTCTAATGCTTCTCTGAGTGCCAATTTCAAGCTGCTAATGAGTTTCTCGTGCGTCTTCTCTTGACAGTTAACACCGGGGACTTCTTCTATCCAGCCAATCCACCAATCACCATCTTGCATGGTCACTGCAGTGTAGTTCGTATTCATTGTTACCTCCCGCCATAAGATACAATAGTAACGGCTGGCGGTGGGATGGACATTCGCTAACGCGGCAATACCCAGAGGCGCTGGGGGGACGCGCAATGCGCGGCCGGGCCCCGGCGACTTCAGTGGTTATTGCATTGTTAGAAGCCGCACGCACAGGCAACGCACCCCGCGCCACCACTGAAGTGCAGCCCTATTGACGAAATATACACAGCCACCGCCACCCAACCGTTACGGCACCGAACCATACATGAGCGCAGGGGAGCGATCTGGACGGGCGTGATCGCAAACTCGACGGGCGGACAGGCGATCGCGAAGGGGCGCTGTGGCAACATGTGCGGTGGCGTTGAGCTGAATTTCCGGATAGAGAACTTCATGGTAGCCAACGAAGCCACATTGTTTCTATTGTACCACCATGCCTCACTTTGAAGAGCATGATTTTTTTCTGCCCTGAGTATGTGTAGTACTCCCAGATAGTGTCAGATTCGGTCTCATATGATGGCTGGGTGTAGCCATATACCTTGAATATCCTTTCCAAACTATCAGAAACAGCTACACCGGCTATTGACTTGTATCTTGATGAGGTTACCTGTATTGATTGTACAACTCGACAGGTAGTATCTGTTTCAATCTTCAGACCCGGGAAGAAATGTAGCTTGCTTGGACCATGCTCTGCGCATTGTGCTGGCACAGTAGTCAATGAGTCTCGCGTGCCAGCAATGGATAGAACTTTGTCCATTTGCATTCCCAAATATAGGAGATCAAAAGCAGCTATGGAATCTGGAATAATTCCGGTGCTATCATTCATTGCGTATGCAACTGTGCCAACAGTAAGGATGAGGGAAATTGCGAATGTTCTCATGGGATTTTCGCTAACGCCCAGCATACTGCGAGGCAATGGAGGGCTGCGCCAGCAGCCGGGCCCCATTGACTTCGACGGTCATGCTGTTGTTAGAATCATTGTGTGAGATATCCGGCACCGACAATTACGCTGAGTTCGTGGTTGACGTGATTGTCTGCATATTGGTTAAATTGATCGTTGCGAATCCTCATTGCGCTGAAGGAATACCCACCGTCCACAAATACCAGGAACCTACCCGAAAATGGGAAATAGTTCAATCGAATACGTATATCTGCTCCAAACCCTCGTAACCTTTTGGCGGCATTCATATCATTCAGGAACCAGTTTGTCTGATCGTCAGCGAATTCGTATTCAGCCAAGATAGGCGCTCTGTGCAGGTTGCCAAAGAGATAGCTTGCTTCAGAGTAAACGGAAAGTCCAATTCGTTCGAAAGTAAAAAGCCATGAGCCGAAATTCGCCCCGATCCTCCACATGTTCTGAAGGTGCTCACGATCTATATCGTAGTTGCCGTACTGACTCGTCCAAGTATGACCAACATTGAGGCCTGCGTTGAAGTGCTTGGCGAAGAAACGCGATACCTTGAGCCGGATTGTTCCCCCGAGGTACGTATATGAAACCTGTTGCGTGTCGTTACTGCTCTCTGTGGGGATGGAGAAGAAAAAGCCATAATTATCGACAAGCTGGTTCTCTTCGTCAACCACTGTGCCTGCATAGGACGACACGCCCGCTCCAAGGGTATAGAGCATCGATCCGACATCCGGCTCGTAGTAGTATACACAAAAACATGGCCCACAGCAAACAGCTGCCAGTAGAATCGGCTTGATGAACTTGTGCATACGTTGAATCCGGTTGCTAAAAAAAATTTTTACTCGGAGCGAAAGGGGCATGCGATAGCATGCGGTACCTTTCGCTTCAGGCGGTTAAGATTTCAAGTTATGATATTCAAACTGCAATAGATTCACCAATTATGTACTTGCCGTCTTTCACATGCAGCAGGTAGTCGGCACCATATTACTTTTTGCCAAACACCAAAAACCCAAAATTAACGTTGATTCCAAAATCATTCGAATTTGCAGTGCGGGGATATCCTGTGAAGCTGTCATTGGTAAGGACCAGGTACCGGTATACATACCGCGGGCCGCCATACACGGTCATGAACCGGTTTATCATGTAATGGAAGCACACTTTAAGGGAAAATGCAAATCCGCTCAAGGTCACCTTCTCGTGGATTGCGCGCACAAATGCCTCTTCATCAGCTGTCATATAATTCTGTTCCTCTGCATCCTCGTACATAAGCGGGAACCGATACAGGCTGCCCAATATTACGCCTGCATATGCATTGATAGATAATCCTATGCGCTTCTTTTGCATGGGGTATCCTGTCAATGTAAAAGCTGCAGTGTTTGCATTTATCAGTGTGCCGTACGACTGTTCATACATGTTAGAGATTTCTTCGGTAGTCTGCATGAATTCATACATCAGCCCAAGGCCTATTCTGTCCGAAAGGTAATATTGCACCCCGACATTGCCGGAAAAGGTTGTATACCCGTAGTCAATTTTGACAGTGTCAACAGGCTGGTTATCCTTGTTTACGTAAATCATATGCATGTCGGTTTCCCTGAGAAACCGGTCCTCTTCCGCTGAAATCCTGGAATTGTGAAACATGTAGCTGAATGACAACGGAAACAGGATAGAGCCTTTTTTCGGGCCATAAGCAGGCTCCAGCGTTTCGCAGTCCTGCTCGCACCTTTCATCACATGCGTCCTCGCACGCATCTTCACAATCATCATCATTACCGCATTTGCTCTCACAAGCATCCTCGCAATCATCTTCACATGCATCTTCACAATCATCCGCGTCTTTGAATCGTGATGCATAGCTGGTGCTGGTTTGCGTATCATCCTGCACAGTTTCCTCGCCCGGTATGATTTCCTCAATATCCTGTGAAAAAGCGTTACCAATGGCAATTGTGATGAAGGCAAAAAGGAATATGGTGCCACGACTATTCATATGATATTTCCTCGCTAACGGCAAGGCTTAGCCTGCGGAAAAGGGGCGGCCCGACAGGGACGCGGCCCCTTTTTCGTCATGCGCTTAAGCGTTTTGTTAGGACAGACGCAACTACGCGACTGACCTTATGTGTAAAGTAACATGCGCCTCGCAACATGACAAGAATCCCGTGGCGAGACCGAACAGGACTACTTCCCCACGTGCCACCAACGAACCCAGGCTGCTTGCCCGGAGATAACGGAGCGGAGTGCCTGCGCACAGCCATCCGCCAGGATCAGGCTACAAGTGCGCGGGACACGACGCGACTGTTAGCGCGGCCCGATAGCGCATTGGTGAGGTGGAGCCGTGGCATTGTATGAATCCCACACCACCTGCGGCACCTCCACCGAGGTTCACCGCTCCGCGACCGAGAACGCGGACGCGACGGCGCTAGTGGTCACATAAATTAGGTCACCCTAGAGTCACTTTTCACCTTCCAAGATAGGCCGTTGACGTCGTATAGGCAATTTGCGGGTCATTTGTTCGTTGTGGAGGTATCTGTACTAAGCCATGACGGCGGCGGTATACTGCCATCATAGGGGATATACAATTCAATCTCAGCGCCGTAATCATCCTGCTTTTCTCCCTCCCATCGATAAGTGAGTCTTAGCTCTTCTCGGGATACAGAATAGGTACTTGTATCAACGTCACCAGGTGCGTCGCTCCAAAAAAGCGTGTCGCCTACCGTTCGATACGTGCCGGTGTCAATATCATAAGCAGATCCAGCATCGTTGTCATATACATATGTCGAACCGGACGGGGCAAAAACAACAATCCAAGCACCCCGGTAATCATCATCCTCTGGATTGTACGTGAAAGTATCCGCCTGTTGAACTCCGTCCATTACCCCTATTTCAATTTCTCCCACCGCAATCCACGTCCCAATTAGAGAAGAAGAAACCGTGTCTTTGTTTGAGACCGGATCACACTGCATGAGAGCTACAGCTACAATGGCGCACGCAAGCATTGCGTGCCTAAGGTAGTTCATAGAACCTCCTTGACGAATAGCGATTATGGGTCACGAAGAAAAACCCCTAACAACAGCAATACCCCGCGGCAATGGGGTGCCGCGCATGCGGCGGGCCCCATTGACGTCGGTGGTAATTGCCCAAGTTAGAGCCCGCGCTTGGCACTACACCGTGTAACGCCACAGC
>WJMI01000127.1 GCA_014728015.1 Chitinivibrionales bacterium
GGCAAAGGACGGTCTCTTCAATCTGGGATTCTGCTACGAGAAAATGGGTGAGCTTGAGAAAATGGCCGAGGCAAACGAGCGCTACACGGAGCTGTACCCGGAAGAGAAGGATGTCGAGGCGATGCTCATGCGATCGGCCGAGTACTACATGAAAGCATCGATGCACCAGAAGGCCGCGAGCGTGTGCCGGAATTTCGTGCGCCGTTACGGGCACAATCCAAGGGCCGTCGAGGCCTACTTCCTTATCGGCAAGAGCCACCTCGCCCGGCATGATACCGCCGGAGCAGTGGAGGCCTTCACCCAGGCTGAAGAGCACAACACCAGGCTCAGAAAGTCGGGCACGCAGGCCAACGATTATTTCGCCGCCGAAGCAGCCTACCAGACCGGATCCATCCGCAGGTCCCGGCTGACAAGCATCTCGCTGGCTTCCGTCCCGGCGACAGCGCTTGCCGCAGGCAGGAAACGCAAGGCGGAGACACTGGCGGAGGCGACCAAGGCATACCAGCGCGTCATCCAATACCAGAGCGAGCGGATGTTCGAGGCGGGTTTGAGAATTGGGCAGATGTACGAGGAGTTCGCGCGTGACTGGGCGGGCCAGAAGCGTATCGAAAAAGACCCTATCAAGGTGGCGGTCGCCGAAAAGGATATTAACCTGGTGGCGTCCTCGCTCATGCAGAAGGCTTTCGAGCCGTATGCGAAGGTGCTCGAGATCGCCGGCCAGATGGACTCGCTCGGCCCGGAACAGTCGTATTGGGTTGATTCCGCAAAAACACGGTTGGTCGTGTGCTATGCTGATGCGGGCTCGTACCTGGCGAAAGCCGTCGGGGCCATGCTGGATGCGCCCATTCCGCAAGAGATACAGCAGCAGCCGCTGTACCTGTTTCAGTACAAGAAACAACTCACCGAAACCATCGAGCCGCTGAAGGTGCAGGTCCGAGACTATTACCTTCGTGCCGCCGGCGAGCTTGAGGACCTCGGTACCGGGGCAGAAACCCGCGCCGCGTGCCTGGATGCCTTTACGAAATACAACTTCCTGGTACCGAACAGCTATGACAAGCTCGCCCAGGAAATCCTTCTGGCCTCGGAGAACCTTCCCGCGACAGTGAGCGATGACGAGCGGGAAGAGCTGGTTTTCCAGTTCGAGGACATGGTATTCGAGCTGCAGGACAAAGCCTTGTTCGGCTATGAAGACGCGCTTGCGCTGGCCCGTGAGAAGGGCGTTGCGGACAAGCCCTGGTCCCGGCGCATCCTCGAGCGTCTCGCCAAGCTCAGTCCCGAAACCTACGGCAAGGACTTGTATGTCCAGCAGATGCTGGTTTCCGGATCAGACTGGTACGGCCGTTGCGACAGTGTTGCCGACTGGAATACGCTCCAGGCGCCGCAGACGGGCTGGGGGAGCGCCAGAGAACTCGGGGAATCCCGGGCGTCCGGCTTTACGCTTGCCACCCCCCAAATTATATCACCCGGATGCGCTCCGCGCGGCAGAGGGTATGTCTGGAAACCGTTCTTTATAAATGGGGAGCCGCGGGAAGCCACGCTGTACTTCGTGCCGGCCGTGCCCTACGCGCTCTACATCAACGGCCAGCTTGTCTCGGCCGATACCGCTTCCTCGCCGCAGGCGACAATGGTCGACAGTGTCAGCAACATGGCATCTCTTCTGAACGGAGGGGACAATGTCGTGTGCTTCAGCACCATGTCGCCGGATACGGTTGATCGCGGCATGGCAATCCTTTTTGCGGTCCTCGTCGACACGTCGCAACACTACGAATCGAACCTGAAACTTCCCCAGGCGACAACCGTCGCGCACGCAGACACCGCCGCCGCTGCAGGACCCGCCCCCGGGAAAGCAGGCGCCTCCGAGGGTGTCGCGCAGAAGAAGCGGGCTTCGACCAACTATGCAACCGAGTACAAGAATAGGGGCGAACTCCTTAAAGCTATTGCTGAGTATGAAGCGCAGGCTGCGCAGGCCGGCACGCTCATCAAGCGCGAGCGGCTTTCCGTGCAGAAGCTGCAGCTGAAGGGGGAAGCGCTTGATGCGCGCATCGACTCTGTAAAGACGGAAATTCAGCAAATGGAGGATTCCCTCGAGGAAATGCAGCGGAGCCGTTGAGGCCCCCGGCTGGTTGTCCGCTGACCGGCCGGGCTACTCTGCC
>WJMI01000007.1 GCA_014728015.1 Chitinivibrionales bacterium
ACGGGAGCGTTGTCAGCGCGGTATTCGACAACGACTGGTGGTTCCACCATCTGCTCGTCGATATCAACATCGATATCGGTGAGCGTATCATACCGACGGTGTACGCGCATTTTAAATTTCCGTTCGGCTGGGGACGGCGGAACGGATGGCACGCATTCGAGACCGGGGTGCGACTGAAATGCATCCCCGGAAGGCGACGCGGGCCTGACAGATCGGCCGCCATGTAACCGGAGAGGACAGAATGAACGACATCAGAAGCCGCGCGTTCCGTGCACGCGTGTTCGTAGTCCCGGCAGCCGTGATTCTGCTGGCGTTTGCCGCGGCAGGATGCGGGGGCGGATTCGACAGCGACAATACGCATGGATCGAGGCTTGAGGATAGTATTTTCGGGAGTGACGATACCGACACGACCGCTTCGAAAAAGTAGAGAGGAAGGCTGATGAAACTCTTTGTGCCCGGCCGTATCTGCCTGTTCGGCGAGCATACCGACTGGGCGGGAAGCTACCGGCGGATTAACGCGAACCTGGAAAAAGGCTACACGCTCATTGCCGGGACAAACCAGGGCATTCACGCGGAGGCCAAGCCGCATGCCACGAAACTGATCTACCGGGGGTGCCTGAATGACGGTACCCGGACCGACCAATACGAAGTTCCCATGGAACGCGATGCGCTCATGGAGGAGGCCCAGCGCGGCGGGTTCTACAGCTACGTGACCGGCGTCGCCTACCAGGTCCTGACACACTACCGCGTGCGCGGGCTGGAAATTGACAACTACCGCACCGACCTCCCCGTGAAAAAGGGGCTTTCATCCAGCGCGGCCGTCTGCGTGCTCATCGCCCGGGCCTTCAACCGTATCTACGATCTCAAAATGACTGTCCGGGGCGAGATGGAATACGCGTATCTCGGCGAGATTACCACGCCCTCGCGATGCGGGCGCATGGACCAGGGATGCGCCTACGGCAACCGCGCGGTCATGATGGTATTCGACGGCGAGCAGACCGATGTCACCGAGCTGAATGTCGGCCGCGATCTGTATTTCGTGATCGTTGACTTGTGCGCATCGAAAGACACGCGCGAGATACTGACCAAGCTCAATCACTCCTATCCGTTCGCCGAGAACGACCTGCAGAAAGGAGTGCAGGAGTATCTCGGCCCGATCAGCGCCCGCATTACCAGGCAGGCCGTCGAAGCGCTCCGCCTGGGCGATGCCGCACATCTGGGCCGGCTCATGCAGGAGGCGCAGGCTGAATTCGACAAACACCTGCAGCCGGCCTGCCCCTCCCAGCTTACCTCTCCGGTGCTGCACAAGGTACTCTCATACGGGCCGATTGCAGGGCTCGTCCTCGGCGGCAAAGGAGTCGGCTCGCAGGGAGACGGCACCGCGCAGTTCATTACCGCGAGCGAAGAGGCGCAGGAGAAGGTCATTCGAATTATCGAGCGTGACCTGCACATGCCGTGCCTGAAACTCACGCTCCACTCGGGGAGACGCGTGCGCAAGGCGATAATCCCGGCGGCGGGATTTAGCGCCCGCCATTTCCCGGCATCCAAGGCCCTCAAGAAAGAGCTGTTTCCGATCATCGATAAGAACGGCAGGGCCAAGCCGGTAATCCTCGCGCTGGTCGAAGAGGCGCTGAGCGCGGGGGTCGAGGAAGTCTGCATTGTCGTGCAGCAAAGCGATCGGCGCATTTTCGAGGAATTTTTCTGCATGCCGCCGCCTATCGAGAATTTCAACAAGCTGTCCCGCGAAGATCAGAAATACAGCGAATACCTGCAGGACCTGGGACACCGGCTGACGTTTGTCACGCAGGAGCGGCAGGAGGGGTTCGGCCATGCCGTGTACTGCGCCCGCGAGTGGGCAGGCAACGAACCCTTCATGCTCATGCTCGGGGATCACCTGTATGCATCCAATATCGATGCGAGCTGCGCCCGCCAGGTACTTGACACGTACGACGAGGTCCGCCACAGCGTTGTAGGCCTCAAGACAACGCTCGAAGAAAATATCCATCGCTACGGATGCGTTACCGGAACGTGGCGCACGCCCGACTCGGTCCTTTCAGTAACCGAGTTCGCGGAGAAACCCGATCTCGACTATGCCCGCTCCCATCTCCATGTCGATAGGCTCCCCGACGATACGTACCTCACGGTGTTTGGCGTGTACGTGCTCAAGCCCGAGATCTTCCCGTACCTCGAAGAACACATCACGCACAATATCCGCCAGCGGGGCGAATTCCAGCTCACCCCGTGCCTCGACCGGCTGCGTCGGGAGGACGGGTTTTCCGGGTGCGTGGTCGACGGCACCCGATTCGACATCGGCACGCCGCAGGAATACCGCACGGCCGTCGTTGATTTCATGAAGTACTAGAAAAACCCCGGATGCACGTACGCGCGATGCGCATCAAGCAACTTCCCCGCGAGTTCGGGTATCTTCTCGCGATCCATGTTGGAGAGGAGCGGATCGCGCCGGAGCGCATCGACAAGAAGCGGCCGGTTGCCGTTGACTGACGCCTCCACGATATCTTCGATTATCCGCGTGAGAAGCACGAGGTGACGGTGGATCCGCGGGGGGAGCGGTAGTGGCGTGTTTGGCGTCGCGCCGCCGGCATCGTAGGTGACCATCCGCTCCAGCACGGCGCCGTCCGGAATATCAGGCAGCTCGCGTCCGTGATAGGGCACATTGCCCACATCAAGGAACGGCTCGCCCAGTGTCAGGGCGGTAATGATACGCGATGCCGCCTCCTGGGACACGTTCATATCTATGTCGAGCGCGCCCGCGATTCTCTTCAGATTCTGCTCCCGGTGGCCGCCCCGCCACTCCACCAGCCGCTCCTGCGGTGTGGTGAGGAGCACACCATAGTTGGCGCCCTTGTTGGTTTGCGCATTGACAAATTCGGCGAAGAACTCCGCGGTGTGCCGATCGCCGCTGTACGGTAGCACACCGTGCTCGAGAAACAGGTTAATCTTCACGTTCTGGCGACGCAGGTGGGGAACCGGCGAATCATACAACCGGCTTGTTGCCGCAGTTATTCCCTGCGCGGCAAGATAATCCCGAAACGCCGCCAGACCATCGGAGCCATCGATAGCGAGCCGCGGCATCCAGCCGCAGTGGTTGACACCCAGCACGTCGAAATCGAGCACGTCCCGCCAGGAATCGTATTCAAATCCAAGACACTCAGAAAGAAACCGTATACCACCGTACAGCTCGTGGCAACACCCGATGGTATTGACCCGGGCTTCTCGGGTCACCGCCCTGCACAGGATAGACATCGGGTTGGAGAGATTGAGCAGCCAGGCGTTGTCGTGCCCTACCGCCTCGCAGTCCCGCGCCATGCTGAGCATGGCCGGAATATTGCGCGCCGCGCGTATGGCCCCGCCGATACTGAACGTATCACCCACCGGCATGTAGATCCCGTGTTCCTCGGCGATCTCGATATCCCGCTGCATGGCCTCCAGACTCCCCTGCGCGATCGTGACCACCAGAAACCGCGCGCCCTCGATCGCCTGCCTCTGATCGGTCGTGCTCTCGATACGCACCCGTCCGCCCGCAAGCTCCGCCACCTTCCGGGCAAGACGTTCCTGCATTGCCAGGTTATTCGCATCGATATCCTCGAGAACCAGAACCGGCTCATAGGATCCGCATATCGCATCGCTGGACATCGCGACGATGATATCGCGGGAAATGCCGTGCCCCCACTGCGGACTTGCCGCGCCGATGATCACTATCCGGAGTTGTTCCGCCATAGCATTCTCCCCACGTGACAAAAAAAGCATCCTCCCCCTTGATCGGGCATGCGGGAGGATGCGTTTCCGGGCAGGCGCCCCTCTCAGTCCATGTAGTATTCGGACAGGTTGTTCTCCAGCTTCGCCTTGTCCCGGTAGTTCTGGTACCAGGCGTAGTAGGCGTTCTCGCGCGCATCGCTCATGAGCGAAAGCCTGGTCTGGCGAACCGCCGGCGAATCCCACGGTATGCTTTCAACGGTGTCGCGCCACAGGGGACGCACCACGAAACTGGCTTTGCTTGTCTGGATAACGCCGGACCGGGCGCCCGCCGGAAGCGCGAAGGTCGCGGCCACGGGCTCGTTGTCGAAACCCACCGACGGGACAAACTGGTTGCGTGTTATCGTATCGGTCACGCCGCACGCTATCAGCGAGTCTGACTCACCGAGCATCGGCAGGCTGTCCTCCGGACCGAGCGCCGCCACTGCGGACGCAAGGTGCTCGCGCGCGCGCTCCCGCGCGACGGAGTCCATGAGATGTTCTGTAATGCGCGGCCGCACTTCAGCAACCGGCAGAATCCCTTTGTCGGTGCGCCGTTTGAGCTGAAGAAGGAAGAATGCCTCGTTGCTTTCGAAGATATCCGAAACGGTGCCGAGGTCCTCGCGAAACGCGAACGAGGTCGCACCGAACAGGTACCCGATGCCTTGAATGAACTCCCCCTTGCTGAACAGGCCGGTGGAATCGACATGCAGGCCCGGGTGCCCGCTGACCGCCGCGACCAGTCCGTTCTCCACCGCCTGCGCGCGCAGCCTCTCGGCGAGACTCTCCAGACTGTCAAGCGTTTCCATGGTCGGCATCACTTTGCGAAGGACATGGCGCGCTTTCACCTCCTCAACCGTATCCTGCTCTCGGCGGCCCTCCACGAGAATCAAGTGGTACCCGAATTGTGTCTTTACCGGATCCGAAAGCTCCCCGGAGTCGAGCGCGAACGCCACGGCCTCGAACGCGGGTACCATGCTCCCTTTCGAAAACCACCCCAGGTCGCCGCCCTGTTTCCCGGACGCCTCATCGTCGGATTCGAGCCGCGCTTCTTCCTCGAACGTGGATTCACCGCTCTCGATGCGCGCCTTCACTTGAAGCATTTCGTCGTAATATGCCTTTTCATCTTCGGGAGTGGGTTCCTTTTGCATGCGCACATAATACAGTTCTGCCTGGCTCTCGGAGAAAAACGAATCGGGATTTGCCTCGTAATAGGCCTTCACCATGGCATCGGTCACGGCGGCGGAATCGACTCCAACCGTTGCGGCCTCGACCTTGGCGAACTCGAACACCGCTTTCTCGGCGCGACGGCGGTACTCATAGGCTATCTCCGAAGGACTCGGCACGCGGCCCACTTCCAGAAGCCGCCGCAGGGTATTCATTGGCACCAGGAAATTGGCCGTGTAGGCCTCGAGCTGGCGCATCCCCTCATTGTCAAAGCTCTCGGGACGGTTGAGGAATTCGACGAATTTCGTCGTGTCAAATACGCTGTCTGTTTGAAATGCAGGAATGTTCAGTACTTCCGGCGGAGGATTTGTCTTGATATACTCGAACACTTCGTCGGCCGAGGCCGAGATGCCCAATTCCTTGAATGCCTTCTGGTGAAGAATCCGGCTGACCTCGGTTTCCCATACCTGGCGGGGGATCATTTTCGCCTGGTAGGGCGACAGTTCGCCACCCGCCTGCTGGCGCTGTTTTTCGCGCTCGATACTGACCATCTTGTCGAAGTACCGCAACGGAATGCGCTTCTTGCCGACCTTGCCCACAGACGGCTCCTTTTGCCGGCTCCGGAAGTCCATACCCCATGCGAAGAAGATTGTCCCGATGAACGCGACCAGCACAATCCACAACACTACCGGTGCGATGTCCCGCATCTGTCGTATCATATTCTCCCCGTCTATTTCTTCTTTGACTTCTTGCCACCGTCCGTCGGTTTGGCCGGCGGCTCGAGCAGCGAGGCGTACGATTTGTTATCCAGCAGAAGCGCAATCGCCTTACCCACCTGATCGTCCTCGATCAGCCGCACGCGGTACACGATTTCGTTGTCCTGGCCGTGCTCCCGCACCAGCAGGGCCTCCTTGATAAGCCGCTTGATCTCATCTTCGCTGTCCGAAAACTCCCTCTTGCCAAGCACCTGCAGCACGGAGTCCACCCGCGCGGATATGCGCTTGAGCTCCGCAAGCTCCGCATCGGTCCAGGCCGGCTTCTCAATATCTTCGGCCCCGGTAGTATCTTCGGAGGAATCGATCAGGCCCGCGTGCTGCTTGAATGCTTCGAATTCCGCCTTCGCGTGACTCGAATACTCAAAATCGATCGAATCGAGAAACGCGTGAAAACCCTCCATCAGCGCATCCGACACCGTGAACGCCGCATTCAGCTTGGCCTTGCGTTTCCGCAGACGCGGGTACTGCGAATTGGCAAACTTGAAAAACACGTCTTTCAAAAGCAGCCGCCGGACCGCCAGCTCGGGAAGTTCGTTTTCCACGATCGTGTCGGGAACAATGCCGCCGCCCCCGTAGACGATTCTGCCGGCCTTTGTGGTGTACACGGTCGTGTCCTGTTCGACAGAGTCCGCTGCAGCCTCCACCGAGTCGCCGTCCCCGTCTTCAAGGTGAACTGCGTTTTCGGGCTTGCTGATACACCTCCCTGAAGGCGTATAGTAGTAGGCGGTAGTAAGCTTGAGATGGTGGTCCTTGTCGAGCGGTAGGATGCTCTGGACCGATCCCTTGCCGAATGTCGTGTCTCCCATGATGATACCGCGGTCCCAGTCCTGAATAGCGCCCGCCACGATCTCTGATGCGCTTGCGCTCGCCGCGCTGACCAGCACCACCAGCGGGATCGCATCGGGAAGCACCGGGCTGGAGGATGCATAGAACTCCTTGTTCTGGCCGCGCAACCGGCCGCGGGTCGACACGACAAGAGACTTGCGGCCGAGGAACTTTTCGGCGACCTCTATTGCCTGGGGAAGCAAGCCGCCGGGATTGTGGCGGAGATCAAGAATCAGCCCCTTCAGGTCTCTGTCAAGAAGTGCCTTGAGGGACTTCTCAACCTCATCGCCGGCCTCCTGCGAAAACGACAGGAGCCTGACATACCCGATATTGTTCTCGAGCATGCCATAGAACGGCACGGCATGAATCGTAATAATTTCGCGCGTGATTGTGTATTCGAGGTCTTTACTCTCTCCCCTGCGCCGGATCGTAATCGAAACATCGGTGCCGGGCTCGCCCCGAAGCTTGTTGACCGCCTCCTCGATAGTAATTCCCTTGGTGGATTTCCCCTCAATCTCGACGATCTGATCGCCCGACTGCAGTCCCGCCCGTGATGCCGGCGTCCCGCTTATCGGCGTCATCACCGTGAGCACCTTGTCCCGAATCGATATCTGGATACCCAGCCCGCCGAACTTACCCTCGGTATGAATGCGCAGCTCATCATACTGCTTCTTCTTGAAAAAGCTCGTATGCGGATCGAGCACCTCGAGCATGCCTTCCACCGCCTTGTCCACGAGATCCTCCGAAGGAATCTCCTCCACATAGCTCTGGTGAATCTTGGTGGCGACATTGTCCAGCCGAATGATGTCGGCATAGAAATTGTCGGAATCGGTCTTTGTCGCATCGACCACCAGGCCGCCGACCACCACAATCATCACTACCAGGCCCACAAACTCGGCCCGGCCGAAAAACCGGCGGCGCGTCCCGCCCCCGCTCGTATCCGCTTTTTGAATCATTTGCATACCTGACCTGACATCGTTTCAGAAATAATGTATGGCCCTGTGCAGGGAACGGCCGTCGTCCCCATGCCGAGCCGTTGCGGAAAGACTTCAAAAATAATACAGGGAGAGCTCTCTCAGAAGCGTCTCACATAAGCCGAACTATCGGTTGTGACAGCCTCCCCGCCTTGGCGCCTGCGGACCAGCCGGTGCCTTCTCACGGCTTCCGCCGCGCAAAGAGACCATCGAGAACCGCTGCCACATCCCCCGCAACCTTCTCCGCTGGCCGTTCGGCATCCAGAAGGGACATCCGCTCGGGATGTGCCCGGGCCAGCGCCCGGTATCCCTCGCGCGTGCGCTCGTGAAACTCGCGGGCGCCGCCCTCCAACCGGTCGGGCTCTTTGCCGGCCTGCCGCAGGCGCTTCTGACCCGTGGGCACCGAAACATCGAATACAAACGTGTGGTCGGGGGCCAGTCCCGCGGTAGCGAACTCATTGAGTCGCTCGAGGGTGGCGACATCATAGCCGCGGCCATATCCCTGATAGGCAAACGTCGCCTCCTGAAACCTGTCGCAAAGCACCACTGCTCCTGATGCTATCGCCGGACGAATCTTCTCGGCCACATGCTGCGCGCGGGCCGCCAGATACAGCAGCAGCTCCCCGGCGTTGCACATCTCACCGTACTCACGCGACAGCAAGAGCTCACGGATGTTCTCGCCGATAGGGGTCCCGCCCGGTTCGCGGGTAGTCACGCACGCGAAACCCTTCCCTTCCACATGGGAGCAGGCCGCGCGAAGCTGCGTGGACTTGCCGCATCCGTCAATTCCCTCAAACGTGATGAATAATCCGGCCATTATTGGACTTTCGCGCGAGAGTCCTTTTGCTAGGTGGCCCCGCAGCATTTCTTGTATTTCTTGCCGCTGCCGCACGGGCACGGATCGTTGCGCCCCACGCGCTTGCCCACGTGCACGGGCTGCGGCTTGCCTCCCGAGTCCCTGTTGGTGATGAGCTGCCGCCGGGGTTGCGGGCCGGGGGCCTGCTGCGGCGCGGCACCCGATGTGAAGATATCGAAGTCGCTGTGGATTTCGCTCGACGGAGGGGCGATCGGCGCTTTTTGCTCCTCGACCGCCTCGAGACGGAACACCAGGCCCGTGATTTCGCGCGCGATAGAACTGCGCAGTTCCTCGAACATGCGGAGACCCTCACGCTGATACTCATACAGCGGGTTCTTCTGGCCGAACGCGCGGAACTGCACGCCGCCCTTCAGATGGTCCATCTCGTACAGGTGATCTTTCCACAGGTTGTCGATCACCATCAGCGAAACCCCGCGCTCAAACCGCCGCATGGCATCTTCGCCGAACCGGACTTCCTTGTCCTGGTAGTGCTGCTTCACGTCCTTCCAGACATCATCGAACAGCGCATCCTGCGTCTTGCTCGACAACTCGCTTTCCGGGATCCGGTAGGTCGTGCCGCAGCGGGTCTGCAGTTCATCGTAGAGACCATTGAGGTCCCACGTCTCGGGGTATTTCCCGTCGGCGGTATACTTGTATATCGTGTCCTCGAGATAGGCGGCGAGCTGGTCAAGGACCTCGTCCTTGACGTTTTCGCCCTTGAGCACCCGCTGGCGCAGAGCGTAAATCTCGGTCCGCTGCAGGTTCATGACATCGTCATATTCCTTGAGGTGCTTTCTGATATCGAAGTTCCGCCCTTCAACCCGTTTCTGCGCGTTGCCGATCGACCTGCTGACCAGGGGGTGGGCGATAACCTCGCCTTCCTGCAATCCGAGCCGGTCCATGATGCCGGCAAGGCGTTCCGAACCGAATATCCGCATGAGATCGTCATCGAGCGACAGGAAGAACGATGACGATCCCGGATCGCCCTGGCGGCCGGCGCGGCCGCGAAGCTGGTTGTCGATGCGCCGCGACTCGTGGCGCTCGGTGCC
>WJMI01000128.1 GCA_014728015.1 Chitinivibrionales bacterium
CTTTCTCCCTAAGCCCGGTCCGCTTCTGCTCGAGCTCTGCCCGCCGTGTCCACAATTCATCAAGCACCCCCTCGTCCGCGGCGCTCATGACGCCCTTTTCATCCATGGCATCCTTGACAAGATTATACTGCGCATCCCGAACGCCCGTGAGCTCGATCGTCAATGAGCCAATCTGCTTTTCCAGTTCCGTTTTCTCCTGCATGATGGCAAACGTGCCGCCGGCATCGAGCACGGTCCGCGTTTCGGCCGCCGCCCCGGCCACTTCCGCCTGGATGCCCTCGCCGGCCGAGGTCGTTCCGCCCACGATCGATCGCGCCTGGACACGGCCCTGCGCGACAATGTCCGAATGAATGGCATCCTCGGTGATGCACAGGTCGCCGCCGACCTTCACAATGAACCGCTCCACGTGACGCACTTTCATCGAACCCCCGCACGTAACCAGCGCGTTTCCCGATCCGACCGCGCCGCCCGCGATCTCCAGATTACCGGTGCAGGAAACAGCGGCATCTTCGACGTTGCCGCCTATGCGAAGGTTCCCCTTGGCATTCACTTCGAACCCGGCCCGCACCGACCCGCGAATGGTGAGATCGCCGGTGAACGAAACATTGCCCGTATTGTAATCGATATCACTGGCAATGATCTCCGACTTGATAACCTCGACATATTCATCGGGACTCATCACTACCGCGCCGTCGATTTCAGCCACCAACACATTGGGATCGTCGTCTGAAACTCTAATGCCGGCGCCCATTTTAAACTGCGCCTCGGGTTCGGGGGACGGATCGATGCCCTCGCCATATACCGATCGGCCCGGTGTTCCCGCTGCGGGCGGGAGGCGGCGAACCAATTCCTGTCCCTTTTCAACGTTGATGACAAGCTGGAGGTTTCTCAGGTCCACCCGCCCGTCGCTCGACTCCTGCGGCCGTCCCCGCGATGACGTATCGAACAGGTACTCGAGCTTCCCGGGCTCGCCCGGCTGCGGCGCATCACCTTCGGCCACACAGACACGCTCTTTGCATATGCGCCCGGCTGCCATGAACTCGAGCACGTCGTGCTTGATACCATGACAGATGCCCCTCGTGCGCAGGCAGTCACGCAGGTCACCGACCGTGGGGTATGTATCGCGCATCGACTCCGGCACCGTAACGTAGGCCTTCAGGCGATCCGGCGTAATGGCGACAGGAAGATCGCTCAGAATGAGGCTCCTTGATCAGTAGTGATTCCGAGGCGGCGCCCCACTGCGAGATAGCCGCGCACGTAGTCTCGCACGCCTTCCTCGAGGGTCATGCACTGGTGCCCGCATCCGGCAGAGCGGAGCTTTGTCATGTCGGCGCACGTATGATACTGGTATTTCCCGCGCAGTTCTTCAGGCATGGGGATGTATTCGATTTTTGGCGGCTTGCCGGCCGCATCGAACAGCGCGCGCGCCACCTCGTTCCACGTTCGCGCCTTCCCCGCACCGACATTGAATATCCCGTTGACTTTGGGATGTTCCAGAAAGAACAGCGTCAGCTCGACGGCATCTTTGACATACAAGAAATCCCGGCACTGTTCCCCATCGCCGTATTCCGCGCGATACGACTTGAACAGCCGCATGACCCCCGCATCACGCACGGTCGCGTACGCCTTGTGTACCACGCTGCGCATCGCGCCCTTATGGTCCTCGTTCGGGCCGTACACATTGAAATACTTGAGGCCAACACACTGTGAAAGCCATCCTTTCCGCAGGGCCAGCAGATCGAACAGGTGCTTGGAATAGCCGTACATGTTGAGCGGCCGCAAATCGCGGAGCCGGTCATGATCGTCGGCATACCCCTGCGAGCCGTCTCCGTAAGTCGCGGCACTCGATGCATAGATGAACCTGCATGACGGATGTTTCTCCCGCCAGGCTGCCAATCGTGCCGTGTAGCGGTAGTTGTTTTCGATGAGATATCCGGCATCCCGCTCCAGTGTCGACGAGCACGCGCCCAGATGCAGTATCGCCGAAATGCCGTTCTTAAACGCGCCCCCCTCCAGCCGCGCGATAAAATCTCCCTTGTCCAGGTAGTCGGCAAAACGAAGGCCGACCAGATTCCGCCACTTGTCATCTTCTCCCAGGCGGTCCACGATCAGGATGTCGTCGCTTCCCCGGCGGTTCAGTCCCCACACAAGCGCGCTTCCGATGCATCCGGCCCCGCCGGTCACGACAATCATGCGCAGTCCATCCTCTCTGAGCGGTTCGTCCGGTTGTCATTCAATTCTAGCATTCAAAATACATCTCCCGCCAGGCTTTTCCGGCATCGGTCCGCCGGATATCCCCGACACGACGCGTGCCCGACCGCCGCCGCGCCGCGCATGTATTTTACCGTGTGTCGCGCATCCCGGAAACTGTCATGATGCCACTCTGCCCAAAATGCAAGACACCACCCATGCCCGGCATGGTTTCATGCCGGCTCTGCGGACATCCGTTGCCCCCTGCCGCGGATGGCGACATGCACGCATCCGCGCACACATTCGTGCCCTGGGAACACATAGCCGCATTCGGTGTGGCCGGCGCCCTGGGACGCACAATCATCCTGGCCCTGCTGAAACCAGGCCTGTTTTTCCGCCAGCTCACGCGGCCCGGCAACACTCATATGGCCTGGCTGTTTGCGGCTATCGCGGGCTCCGCCGGACTGCTCCTTGCCTATCTCTGGACATATGTTTTCGCGCCCGCAACTTTCGAAACACTCGAAACGCTCGGTGTCGTCGGCGTCGAGGCACGGTCCTCTGCGGAAACTGCCCTGGTGACAGCCCCTATTGTTATTTCCGCCCAGGTTATTGCTCTCGCTGTTTACTGCCATGTCCTGCTGAAGCTGTTCGGGCTGAACAAACATGCATTCGCCGTGACATTCAAGGTAGCGTGCTACGCGCAGAGCGGGGCCCTGCTCCAGGCCCTGCCGATTATCGGAGGGATAGCATCATTTGCGTGGACACTGTATCTTGTAGTTACCGGCCTTTCGGAAACCAACAGGTTGGGGCGCTTGCGCGTGTTTCTCCTGATGGTCCTGCCTGCTGTCCTTATCGCCATGCTGGTACTTGTCGTTATCATGGCCGCTGTAATGCTTCTGGGCGCCGGTATTGTCGCCAATAGTTTCCTTAAAGATATTTTCGATATTCTCCGATAGAAATAAGAGGACGTTTCCTGTCCAGTACAGAGGTGATCCGATGGCCCACAACAGCGTGAATATGCTCCTCGATGTCAATATGCCGATCTCGGTCCAGCTCGGCCAGACCAATATGACGATCCGGGAACTGCTCGCCCTCAAGAAAGGCAGCCTGGTGAGGCTTGACCGCATGGCGGGCGAACCCGTGGACGTTTTCATCGGGGGAAAGATACTGGGCAAAGGCGAGATCACGGTAGTCGATGATCGTCTCTCGGTACGCGTGGGCCAGTTGTACGGCGAGAAAGAGCGGTTCAAGCATCTCTGAAATGAACCGCGCCGAACCCCCTCCGGAAGACCCCTCCCCTAGAACGAGAACCCGAGCGACAGGCGAAGCGGCGAGAAGTCAAGCTCGTCGAACGTGAAGGCGTAATCCAGGTACAGAACGTCGGTGCGAATACCCGCGCCGAGAGTCGGTATCCGGTCGGAAACGCCTGCGCGAAACGCAACGAGATCCCAGAACTCGGCTTCTATTCCGGCATGCACGGACGTTGTGTAGGAATTGTGCAGCGCGAACGTAAGCGTCCAGTTGCCCTTGAGGAACCCGGTCTTGTCACAGTAGGAAACGCCATAGTACTGGGAAAGATCGACCGGCTCCCGATACCCGTCATTGGAATGCAGCCACACAACCTCGGTCGGGAGAAAATCCCTGATAGCCATGCCGAGCAGGATGCGCCGGCTGATTTCCTGTGCCTCGAGATCGTAGTCGGCGCCGATGCTCAGCGCCGCGCCGAAGTCGAGGTTCACGTTGAATCCCATTCGTACATCATCACCGGGCGTCATCGTCTGCCAGAAATACTTGAAATTGAGCCCCGCGGCCAGGTCAACCGGCATCGGCAGACTGTACCCGGAAGGACGGGGGACGGGAAGATTGAACAAGCGGGCGACAAATACCTGTACCCGGTGCTGGTTATTGGTAAACACTCCTGTGGCATCATTGCCGGTCGCGCGAAGGTCGGGATTGTAGAGCCGTTCGAGCGGCTCCCCCTGAAGCGTGTCCTGCTCGAGGATATCACCGGAGAAGAACCCCGTATACAGCGCGCCCAGATTGAGCCCTTCCTGCACGGGAGCGGACAGGGATGCCACTCCCAGATCGGCAAGATTGCCGTAGAGCTTGGCGCCCTCGAGCGCGATATCGTAGGTCGTGCTGTACGCCGGAAGTGATGCATTCCAGAACGCCGTGGTACCGTTGCGCGGAAGCACGACCCCGGTATTGCCCATGGCAACGCTGCGGCATTCCACGGGCACGTGGTTGAGCTCCACGGCGTATCTGATATCCTGCGCCGCAGCGGTAAAGAAACACGCGGCGGACAGGATCCAGGAAACGGATGGGCGAAGGCGGCTCACAAAGAACAGTCTCCTATTCGCCCGTGATCGTGACGTGAACACGGCGGCTCCGCGGACCGTCAAACTCACAGAAATACACCGACTGCCATGTGCCCAGCACCAGACGGCCGTCCTGCAGGGGGACCTGCACGCTCAAGCCGACCAGCGAGGCCTTGGTATGACTGTCGGAGTTGCCTTCCGCGTGATGATATGCATCCTGATGCGGGACGAGCTGTCCCAGTTTCCAAAGCACGTCACTCGCAACCGACGGATCGGCGTTTTCATTGATGGTCATGCCGGCGGTCGTATGAAGGCTGCATGCGGAGAGCACGCCGTTGCGGATGCCGCTCTTAGCCACCGTGTTGTGAATATCGCGGGTGATGTCGGAAAATTGCGCACGCTTTGTCGTGCGCAGAGAAAGCACTTCGTGATGCACCATGGATATCCTTCTTAATCGACGGCGGTGCTGACAGGCAGGATGTAGTCCATGGGATTCTGGTGCCTGTTGAATTTCCGTACTTCGTAGTGCAGGTGCGGCCCCGTGCTTCGGCCGGAGTTGCCAATATAGCCGATTAGCTCGCCGCGGCGTACGACCTGGCCTTCAACGACGGTTGACTGGCGAAGATGCGCGTACATCGTGCTGTAGCCGCTGCCGTGATGATCGATCTCGACCCTGTTGCCCCAGTCTCTCGTGTAGTCAAGCTGCGAGACAATGCCGTCGGCCGTCGCAAACACCGGCGTCCAGATACGATTGGCAATATCGAGGCCCTCATGGAACAGCTTGCGCTTGAAAAACGGATGCATGCGATAGCCGTAGCCCGATGTTATCCTCCCGCGTGCCGGCCATATCGACGGGCGACGCGCCCAGAGCTCGTGCTGGTTGGCAACGTGGTAAACCATACGTGAAAACGTGGAGTCCTGCAACGTGGCCTCACGGAGCAAACCCTCGATCCGGGCCTGCACCGAACCGGCTTGACGCACCGGGGGGTCTTCGAGCGAAGCCAGGAGCATGTCCTGGGATGTGGGACGGCCGCCTACGCCCGCGCGCCGGACATCCTCGTTCACCACGTGCATGCCGTATTTCAGCCTGACCGTGTTTTCATACGAGGAAACAGCGGCAAGCTGCTCTTCTTTTGTCGATGTGAACTTCTCGAGAAACCGGACCGTCTTGCGCAGGTTGGCATTTTCCCTTTCCAGACCATGGACACCGATGACGGCATAGCCATACGAGCCGAGAAACCACAGGCACCGCGCGAAACCCAGCGTTCCCAGGGCCGCAAGGCTCAGAAAAACGATAGCAATGATGCGCGGAATTCGCACCCGCGCATTAGTCTGCGCATCAGGGGTCACCAGATATATGAGCCAATGAGCTCTTTTCATGAACTACGGATCTTCCTTTCCTGCGCTCCACGCGCGCGGGCACAAATACCTCGGATCGTTTTATTATAGCCTCTGAGCATAATATATGTCAATCCTTATGGCGCTTTTCGGAAAGGCAGGTTCCGCTTTTCATGCGGCCCCGCCCGGGACCAGCCCCTGGAACGCCGTTCGCAAGAACCGGGGGCGGTCAAAAATGCCCACGGTGGCACCTGCGGCGTCGAGCACTCTGTGGAAAGGGGGCTTTCCTGTGCCCCCCGAACAGAGGCATGCCAGAAGGGGCTCGCGGGCTTCGAGCCGGCCCAGCGCGCGCGCAAGCGATCCGAGAAGGTCATTGTCGCCCGCGCATGCCACGTCCTGCACCCGCGCCCAGCCGACCGGTTCATTGTTTTTTTTGTCAAGCAGCAGTATCGCATCACGAGCGCCGGACAACCGCTTCCGGGCCTCCGCCACGGTCTCGTCAGCCCCATATGCACCGGCACGCATGTCCGCCGGCGTTTCAACGGCATCGCCCGCGGTCAGTCCTTTCAGCCGCATGATACCGTCAATGACCACGTGCGCGTTCTCGAAAACCGTTCCGCGCCGCGCCCCTTCGCCAGTCACCAGGAGCATTTCCTCGCGCACACGCGTTCGGTAGGTCTCATCCTCACCACCCCGCGCGCCGGCGCGGCCGCCCCGGCCGCCAAGCGCCCAGCTCACGGGAAAGGTTGCCCAGTAGGCGCACATCAGCGCAGGAATCGATCTGATAGTCAATTTGAATGAGTAAATTCTATACAGCGACTTTGGAAGCATCTCGCCGAATACAACCAGGACCGGCGAAAGGAACCATGATTCAGGGGATGCGATCCAGCTCACGTTCAGCGGCATCGCCGCCTCAAGACGGGCATACAGGGAAAGGAATGCCAGGGTGGCGCCGACAATACACACGTTGTTTCCGATAAGCACGGCCGACACGACACGCCCGCGGTGCTGCATGAGGTATAGCGCCCACCGGGCCGCCACATTTCCCTGGCGCGCGCGGTACGTGACTTTCAGAGGATTCCACGAAATAAAACCGGTCTCGGTGCCGGCAAAAAAGAATGCCCCTGCCACGCACGCGGCAAGTGCCACTAGGCTCAGCCAGCCTGTCATATCGCTCCCGGCGACTTGATAATGGTGACAACATGGTCGGCGACCTTATCGA
>WJMI01000129.1 GCA_014728015.1 Chitinivibrionales bacterium
CCTTGTAAATAAGCACCACGCCGTCGACCTTGGTCGACAACACCATCGAATCCGCCACGGGCAGAAGCGGGGGGGCATCCACCAGCACGATATCGAAATGCTCGCGCACTTCCTTGAGAAGCTGGTTCATGCCCGGCGAGGACAGTATCTCCGCGGGATTGGGCGGGGTATGGCCGTAGGTAATCATATTGAGGTTTTCGAGCCCCGGCGTGTTGAGAATGCCCCGGATGGAGAACTCACCGAGCGCCAGATCGGTAACGGTCTTCACGCATTCCTTCCAGTCCATGCGGTCGATAAGGATGTCCGCCATTCCGGGCGCCTTTTCAACACCGAACAGCCGGTACAGCGAGGGACGACGGAGGTTACACTCAAGAAGCAGAACCTCTTTGCCCTGCTGGGCAAAGGCAACCGCCAGATTCGCGATGGTCGTGCTTTTCCCTTCCTGCATGGTGGCCGAGGTCACGTGGATTGTCTTGATAGGCTTCTCAATTGATAAGTATTCTATGTTCGTGCGCAGGATGCGGTATGCCTCGGCAATCGGCTTCTTCGGATCAAACTGCGTTACCAACCGGGCGCGAAAATCGAGATTTGACAGTTCGCGCTTTGACAGATTCAGGTCGCGCTGCAGCCGCTTCTGCTGCTCTTCGAGCTGTATATGAGGGATGACCGCCAGCACGCTGAGCTTGAGCGTTCGTTCCACATCCTCGATAGTGCCGATTGACGTATCGAACATCTCGCGGACCACGGCGAAAAGCGTTCCGAGAAGAAGCCCGAGAAACGCGCCTATCAGTGCCATGCGCGGCGTGTTCTTGTTCACCGCCTTGGTCGGCTGTGTCGCGAGGGACATGATCGTCACGTCATCGACCACGCCGGCTTCCGCGATCAGCGCCTCCTGGTACTTCTGTGAGAGCATGACGTTCAAGTCCTCGTTGATCTTCATCGATCGCACAAGCCGCGAGTATTCCATCTGCTCCGCCGGGAGACGCTTCACGGCCTTGTCCGATTCCTCTTTCTCGACAAGCAGCGCCGCCCGTTTCTTCTGAAGCAGCTCCGTTTTCAGCTTGTACTCGGCAAGCATCTGGGCGATCGTCTGCTGAATCTTGTTCTCGATATCGCGAGATGCAGGATGCTCTTCCTTGTAGTAGGCAAGCTGGTCCCTGAGTGAGAACTGGAGCTTGAGAAGACGTGCGTTCAGTTGAGCAAGACCCGGGTCCTGATCGGTGAACTGTGATACCCAGCTCATCTTTGTTTCGGGAGAGATATCGCCGGTGTCCGACACAGCGGCATCTTCCTTGAGTCGCGCGAAATCGCGGCTTGCCGATCTGCGCCTGAGCTTCTCCTGTTGGTCAGAAATTATCCTGATCGCGTTCTCCGTTGCATCAAGCTCACTCCTGATTCTCGTCGCTTCTTTAATTATCTGTTGCGAAGCCTGATCGAGGGAGGGAATGTCCTGACGTTCGTTAAAGAGCTTGACCGCGTTTTCGGCCTTTGTCAACTCCCGTTGCGCGACATCGAGCTGTCGTTCGATGAATTTCTTGACCTTGTCTGCCTGGCGGCTCTTGCCGTACGTCGAGAAGTCCTTGTAGGCATAGGCAACCGCATTCGCGACGTCTTTGGCTTCGCGCGGGATCCCTGATGTTGCCTTGATGCGAATGATGTTCGTGTTTCCACTCACCGACGTCTCTACTAATGCCTGGAGAGCTGTCAACTCGCTGTTGTATTTCTCACGCTCCGCAAGGGATTCTGATGATGCCGTATCCGGAATCCGGCTGAGGCGCTTTGCGGCGCGGAAGAGAACGGGATAGCTCGTGATGACGCGAGACTGCGTTTCGAGACTCTGGTAGTCACCCCACATCACCGCCGCCATGCCGAGGCCCGTCACGCTGCCCTGATCCACCTTGACCGTCGCCGAGGCGCTGTACAACGATGGTTTCATCCGGCCGAACACAACGGTGAATGCCACGACCAGAAGCGCCACGGAAAAGAGAAGCCTGTAGCGCTTGCGGAAAATCCGCTCAAAGTCGGTCATCTGGAAATCATACTGCGGCATTCGCTCCGCCTTTACGGGTTGGCGATGGACCTCACGAAGAAATACCAGGGAATGAACTCCCCGACCGTGGACAAGACTTCCTTGGTAGAGGAAAGAAAGCGCGGCGGTACGAAGACAATGTCCTGGTTCTGCAAGAGGATGTTCTTGTCCAGCTGGCCGCGGCGGAAAATATTGTTCAGATCGATAGTGGTCATGACGACCTTCTCTCCCTGAACGCGGATCAGCTTCACCGGCCGGGCGAAAATGCTGGTATTGATGCCACCGGCATCCGAGAATAAATCAAGCAGCCGATAGCCTTCGTCAAGCGGAAATGCCCCTTGCTTGCCCACCTTGCCGAAGATGTATGCCTGGTCCTTGCCGATTTCCCGCTCGGTAATGGTTACTTCGACATGCGGAGAAACCACGTATTCCGAAAGCTCCTTCTCGA
>WJMI01000130.1 GCA_014728015.1 Chitinivibrionales bacterium
ACACGCCCCAGGTTGTCGGGCTCCATGTGGGAGAGATGTTCCCCTACATTTCCCCTTCGTCGATGGAGGGCCTCTCCTTCACCGAGCGGTGCGTCCAACCCGTTGATCAGACCGTCGCCCATGCTATCGCGGTCGCGGCCTACGAAGAAAAGGCCGACGTGATCGTGATGTCCACCAACGGACGCGATACGTTTTCCCAGCGGATTGTGGGCAGTATCACCGAGCGGGTTTTGAGAGAATCGCCGTGTCCGGTGCTCGCGGTTGCGGCGGAATAGCATCCCGGGCTCCTTGAATGCCCCCGGGGCATAACGTATTGTTTTCCCTCGGCCCGTCGCGTGCGGATTGCATTCGTTCGAACCATTACAGATGAGTGCGTGGAGGACGTCGCATGGTATACCCTTTTGAAAGCCCAACCAGAGAATTGAAATCACTTGATGGTGTATGGAAACTCCGTTTCTCTCCCGATGCCCGCAACGGAAAGAACACCGCCCCCGGTCGCGCCCCGCGCGGCGCTGTCGAAGTGGCCGTTCCCGGCTCGATCAACGAGCAGGTGGTCGACAGAAAAGAATATCTCACCATGGATCGTGTTCGCTATTTCAAGGAGTTCTACGTCCCCGCATCATGGAGTGGAAAACGCCTGTTCCTGCGTTTTGGCTCGGTAACCCGCCGTGCCGTCGTATATCTCAACGGCATGAAACTGGGTATGCATGAAGGCGGCCATTTGCCGTTCGAATTCGAGATTACCAAAAAGGGCAAACCCGGCCGGGCGAACCTTCTGGTCGTGGACGTAGACAATGTGCTTAACGAGACGACCGTCCCGCAGGGAAATATCGATCCGAAGGTCGGCGGCGTGGCAAGCTGGCGCCCGGGAAACCTCCCGAACGTGCACTACGATTTCTTCCCGTTCATGGGCATCGACCGGCCGGTCATGTTGTATACCACCGGGCCGGCCCGCCTGGAGTCGCTGCATCTGGTGACCCGACGGCTCCGGCGCGCCACGGCTTCAGTGCACGCATCGCTTCGAGTATCGGGACGGGCCGACACGGTGCGCATCTCGTGCCGGGAACTCGGGCTGCGCCATGAAATAAGGCTTTCCGGGCATTCGCGTGAAATCGAAACGCGGTTTACGGCAAAGAACGTCAGGCCCTGGTCCCCGCAGTCACCCCGTCTCTATACGCTCAGGTTCGAAATGGTTCGCGGCGGCGAAGTCATTGACACATACGATCTCCCATTCGGCTTTCGCACGATTGCCGTGAAAAAAGGTTCCGTGCTCCTCAACGGCAAACGAATCTTCCTGCGGGGCTTCGGACGGCACGAAGACAACACCATTCACGGGCGCGGCCTGAGTCTCCCCCACCTGGTGAAAGACTACCGGTTGATGCAGTGGATCGGCGCGAACTCGTTTCGCACGTCGCACTATCCCTACAGCGACGAAGACATGTATATGGCCGACCGCCTGGGATTCATGGTCATCGACGAGGTCGCGGCAAATACGCTGAGCATGCTTGCAGTACAGAACAAGCGCGCGCGGGCCAAACTCGCGAAAAACCACATGCAGCAAACGGCCGAGCTCATCGCCCGCGACATCAATCACCCCTCCGTGATAGCCTGGTCGCTCGGCAATGAATGCGAGACATTTCACCGCCAAAGCGTGAGCTACTTCACGGGCATGGTCCGTTTCGCCAAGTCGCTCGACTCCTCGCGGCCGGTGACATTCGTCACCAACACCGGACCGGCCAACGAGCGATGCGCCCACGTGTTCGACATCATATGCCTGAATACATACCCCTCGTGGTATACCGGCTGCGGCAAGTATGAAGATATCGAGCGCATGCTCGCCCCGGCTGTCGAAGGGCTCTGGAAAAAATACCGGAAGCCCATTCTCATTTCCGAGTTCGGGGCCGACACTATCCCGGGCGTTCATAGCGAGCACATCCTGATGTGGACCGAAGAATATCAGTGTGCCATGATTGAGCAAATCATCCGGGTTGCAGAAAAATATCCCTACGTGTTCGGAACGCACATATGGAACCTGGCTGATTTCAAGGTCGGTCAGCATCCGGGACGGGCGGTCAACAACTGGAAAGGCGTGTTTACGCGCGAACGGCAGCCCAAGATGGCCGCGCATGAGATACGCCGGCTGTGGCGCGGGACCGGTCGCGTTGTTGGTGCCTGATCTGGTCCCGCCGTCCGACGATATCGGAAGATCGGCCCATGCAATCGCTGCTTTGCTTTCCGGCGTGGTTTTGCTTGTTCGGGAACTGGCGCAATTATGAATAGTAGTGCCACGACCTCCTCCCCGCTGCTTCTGGGTATCGACTGCGGAACGCAGTCGACCAAGGCGTGTGTATTCGATCTGGACGGCAGGCAGGTTGCCGCAGCCGGCTCGCCGAACACCGTAGATAATCCGCGCGAGAACTGGGCGGAACAGGATCCGGGACAGTGGTGGCTTTCTCTCAAACGCGCGGTCCGCGATGCGCTCCGAAGCGTCAATTCATCACGCATCGCCGCCCTGGGCCTTGCCTACCAGCGCGAGACCTTCACCCTGGTCGATCGCGCCGGACATCCGGTCCGGCCCGGCATTCTGTGGCTTGACACACGCGCGCAGGAAGAGCTCCATGATATCGAACGGCTGTGGGGCGCGGGCGCCTATCATCGCGCCACCGGCAAGCCCCTCGATGCCACATCGGCGGTAGCGAGAATGCTCTGGCTGCGAAAGCACGAGCCGGATGTCGTCAAGACGGCGGCCAGGTGGGTGGATGTGTGCAGCTATGTGGTCAGCCGGCTCACGGGGCGCCACAGCACGTGCGCGGCCGGGACCGATACCTGCGGCCTGATCGACCTTCACTCCCAGACCTGGATCGATGCCCACCTCGATGCCTGCGGCCTGAAGCGGGACCACATGCCCGACCTTGTCGCGCCCGGCCGTATCGTGGGAGCGCTCACCGGCTCCGCCGCACGTGAAACCGGCCTTCCCGCCGGGCTCCCGGTGGTCCTGGCCGGCGGTGACGGTCAGGTATTCAGCATCGGCATGGGCGCATCTGCGGCGCACTCCGTGAGCCTCACCCTGGGAACGAGCATCGTGCTGGGCATTTCCCACGAGAAGCCGCTCCATTCTCCTATCTTCCGTACCCTGCGTTCCTGTGTCGAAGGGTCCTTCCTGCTCGAGTGCGTGCTCCAGTCCGGTACGTATCTCCTCCGGTGGTTTCTCGATGAGTTTGGCGGTAAGGATTCCTCCACCGAAGATCACTGGGAGGACCAGGCCCGCAAAATTCCTCCGGGCAGTGACGGACTGGTGGCGCTTCCACATTGGTGGGGTATCCGGTTTCCCGAGCACGTGCCCCAGGCGCGCGGCGCAATACTGGGCTGGTCGCACCGGCATGGCCGCGCGCATCTGTACCGCTGTCTGCTCGAAGGGACCGGGTTTGAGCTGAAGCGCACCATCCTGGAGCTGGAGAAGACTTCATTCTCGCGCAAGACACTCTCGGCAATCCATGCGGGCGGCGGGGGCATGCGAAGCGCTGTCTGGCCGTTGATCCTTGCCGACATACTTGACACACCGCTCAAATCCCTCTCCATCGGCGAGGCCACGGCGCTGGGCGCCGCGCTAATGGCGGGAGTCGGCGCCGGCTTTTTCCAGGACATCGCCCAGGCCGCGGAGAGCATGGTCAATCTCGACAGAGAAATCCTGCCCGACCCCGGGCGCGCGGCCTCGTATAACCGCACGTTTCGAAACGTGTATGTTCCGGCGTTTGAGTCCCTCACGGCGATCTACCGGAAGGCCCCCCAGCCGCACTGATGATCACGGAAATAACAGCCAAGTCGCTTTTCCGGAAATACAAGCGCATTGAATCGTGGTTTTTGTGCCGCTATGGTATGAACCTGTACCGGGGATGCGGGCACAACTGCGCGTACTGTGACGGCCGCGCGGAAGGCTACTATGTAGACGGGGAATTCGGCAGGGACATTGCGGTCAAGGCAAACGCGATCGAGCTCCTCCGCCGCGAGCTGGACCCTTCCCGGCGGCGCAAGCCGGTCGCCGGAGGATACGTGGCAATCGGGGGCGGCGTGGGCGACACGTATCAGCCCGCCGAGAAAACGTACTGTCTCGCGTCCCGGGTCCTCAAGCTTCTCCTGCAGTACCGGCGGCCGGTGCATATACTCACGAAATCAACGCTTGTCCAAAGGGACATCGATATCATATCGCGGATCAACGATGTTTCTCGCGCGATGGTGAGTTTCAGTTTCTCGTCGGTCGATGATCGCATCAGCGCGGTTTTCGAGCCGGGCGTGCCGCCGCCCGCCGAACGCCTTGCCGCGCTGGCAGCATTCAAGAAACGGGGCATTGCCTGCGGAATGTATCTCATGCCGGTGATTCCCTTTGTCACGGATCTTGTGGACAAAATGGAGGCCTCGGTCAAGGCGGCCGCGGATGCCGGTCTCGATTTCGTCGTATTCGGCGGCATGACGCTCAAGGACGGCCGCCAGCGGCAGCACTTCATGCGCGTTCTTGAACGGCATTTCCCTGATACGGCCCATCAGTACGATATCATCTACCGCGGAGACAGGTACGGCCAGGCCCATCCGGAATACTACGAGGCCGTCAATCAGGCATTCGTCTCCCTTGCGGCAAAGTACCGGATGCCCATGCGGATTCCTTCGCGCCTGTATGCAGACCTGCTCAACGACAATGATCTGGTGACAGTCATGCTCGAGCATCTCGACTATCTCTACAAGCAGCGCGGCTACCGGTCGCCGTTCGGCCTTGCGGCATGGTCCATTTCGCAACTGAAAGAGCCGCTGTCGACCATGGAGCTCGGTCTCGGGCGGATAAAAGGAGTGGGCGAGCGGTGCAGAAAAGTAGTGCGGGAAATACTGGAAACACGCCGGTGCGGAGAGCTGGAGGAAATGCTGTGATGCGTGACGCTGGATGCTTCCCTACCCAGCGCTCTCTTCTTCCAGCACGCGCTTGATCTCATCGGACAGATCAGCGAGCTTGAAGGGCTTTTTCACGAACCCGGAGACGCCCGTGGCAAGTATCTTCTGGGTCTTGGACTGGAAACTGTAGCCGGTAGCGATGATCACTTTCACGCCGGGATTCAGCTTCCGAAGCTCCGCAAGGCACTCCGCGCCGCTCATGACCGGCATGTTCATATCGAGGATTACCAGGTCGACGTTGGTACCGTGGCGACGGTAGTACTCGATTGCCTCCCCGCCGTTGCCGCAGGTGGCCACCGCGTAGCCGAGCTCCCGGAGAAGCTGGGTGAGAATGGTCCGCACCATTTCTTCATCATCGACAACCAGAATCGTCCCGCTTCCCTTGGGGATCTCGTGAACACCGGTCTCGTGCGGGGCCTTGCCTTCCTCGTGCGCCGGCAGGTAGACATTGCAGGTGGTCCCTTTCCCCACGGCGCTGTCGACCAGAATGGCGCCGTGGTGGCCTTTCACCGTGCCGTAAACGCTTGACAGGCCGAGCCCCACGCCCTCTCCGATTCCCTTGGTGGTGAAGAACGGCTCGAATACGCGCCGCCGGGTCTGTTCATCCATGCCCACTCCCGTGTCGGAAACCGAGAGCACCAGGTACCGTCCCGGCATCATGCGAAACACGAGCGAATCGGCGAACTCAACATCGACATCCCTGATGTCAGTCGTGAAAGCGAGCGCGCCGCCGTCGGGCATGGCATCACGCGCGTTCATGGCCAGGTTAAGGACCACATTCTGAAGCTGGGTGGGATCGCCCATGACCACGGGCGGTTCGGCTCGAAGATCTTCATGGATTTCGATACGCCGGTCCATCGTATGCTCGAGCAGTCCCTTGACTTCGGCGATAGTATCGTGGATATTCACCGGTACGACCTGGTACTTGCCCTGGCGCGAGAACGCGAGAAGTTTCTCGGTGAGATCGCCGGCCCGCTCGGGCGCCTTGATAATGACATCGATGTGCCGGTCGAGCTCCGGGTCGCCCGGCTGTCCCTGGTCGTCGCGGTTGCGCCGCTTGATGACCTCCGCGTATCCCATGATGCCGGAAAGCATGTTATTGAAATCGTGGGCGACTCCGCCTGCCAGACGGCCGATAGCTTCCATCTTGTGCGCCTGGTTGAGCTGCTCCTGAAGGCTCCGGTGCTCTTCCTCGGCGCGCTTGCGATCGGTGATATCGCGGAT
>WJMI01000131.1 GCA_014728015.1 Chitinivibrionales bacterium
CGCAAGTGCCTGGGCGGCGGAAACCGCCGCCCAGGCGACAAGGGCCAGGCATAAAGAATGCGCCAATCGCTTCAGAACGGTCATGACCGGCCTCCTTCATTGATCAAGACGTTGAAAACAGCCGCACCACCATTCTCCCTCTGATGACTCCGCTGTAAGGCCGAATCCCGCATCCCGGGCGATGGTAACGCACCGGTCGCGTTCTTCATTCTGCAGTCCCGACCAGATCAGGGTCCCGCCGGTCCTGAGAAGCCTGCGCGCGTGCGGCACCAGCGGGCCGGAGTGCGCCAGAAGAACGTTCATCACGACAATGTCACCGCAGGCGTTCGCGAGCGCCTCGCATCCCGCAACGGCAAAGGACACGGCCCGGGGAATGTTCTCCCGCCAATTCTCCGCCATGTCGGCCAGGCATGTCGTGTCTGTATCGATACCAATGCTGCGGCCGGCGCCGCACCGGTCGGCGACCAAAGAGAGGATTCCCGTTCCCGTTCCCACGTCAATGACCGCGGGCGAGCCTGCATGCGCGCGCACGCTCGTGGCGGTCGCGGCCGCCGCCAGCCGGGTGGTTTCGTGATGGCCCGTGCCGAAAGCCATCCGGGGCTCAATCTTGATCCAGCGACCGCTGTCCGTATCCGGCGGGGCCAGCCATTTCGGCGAAACCCAGATATCTTCACATACGAGCACCGGCTGCATGCCCGCGCGCCATTTCGCCATCCAGTCTTCCTGGACTATCTTCTCGATAATCGGCCCGCGCAGAACGGGCACGGCCCGCAGCGCGGCGGTCAAGGTCTCGCCGAGCGCCCGCTCGGCCACAGGGCAGACCAGCTCCACACCGCGCGGAGCAGGCAGTTCCTGGAATCCGTGGCTGGACAGGCGGCAGAGCAGGGACACGGCTTCGTCGAGGGATTCGGGCGGCACTGAAACGCGGACCTGGTATGCGACGGCCACAGGACACCTCGCTTGCAATCGATTAGCCGCCGGAACTCACCGCTTTCGAGCGTTTCACCGCGCAGAACTGTCCGCACATGCTGCACAGGGTGGCGTCGCCCTGAGGAGGGAGAGACCGGCGATAACGGCGGGCCCGTTCCGGGTCGATGCACAACGACAGAACCCGGTCCCAGTCGAGATCCACCTTGGCCTTTGAGATATCGTTGTCCCAGTCAATCGCGCCGGGAAGGCCGCGCGCCACATCAGCCGCGTGCGCGGCGATACGCGATGCAATCACGCCCTCGCGGACATCATCGACCGACGGCAGACGCAGGTGCTCGGCGGGGGTGACATAGCAGAGAAAATCCGCGCCGGCCATGCCGGCCACGGCGCCGCCTATCGCGGCGGAAATATGGTCGTACCCCGGCGATACATCGGTCACCAGCGGCCCGAGCACGTAAAACGGCGCACTGTCGCACAAAGTCTTTTGTATCTGGATATTCGTGGCGACCTGATCGAGCGGGACGTGCCCGGGACCTTCGACAAATGCGGTCACGTTGCGCTCGCGCGCGCGTTTCACCAGCTCGCCGAGCGTGGTGAGCTCGTCTATCTGCACACGGTCGGTTGCATCCCGAAGCGCGCCCGGGCGGAACCCGTCGCCGAGACTCACCGCAACATCGTATTCCGCCAGGATGTCCAGCAGGCGATCGTACTGTTCGTAGAGCGGGTTCTCGCGATCGTTGCGGTGGATCCATTCCATCATGATCGTGCCGCCGCGGCTCACCGCGCCCGCCAGACGGCGTACTTCCTTGAACCGCGCCACGCTCTGGCGCGTGACGCCGCAATGCAAGGTGAGGAAATCCACCCCCTGGCGGCAATGGTCTTCGATAATCGAAAACATCTCGTTTGCCGAAAGATCGAGAATGGACTTCTCGTGGCGCCGGGCGAAATCGGCCATTTCATACAGCGGCACCGTGCCGATCGCCACAGGACACTCGCTGATAATGGCCTTGCGAATTGAGGCCAGGTCACCGCCGGTGGAGAGATCCATCAAGGCATCGGCGCCGTGCCTGACCGCCGTACGCGTTTTTTCCAGCTCCTCCTCAACACTCGCCCGCGACGATGATGTACCGATATTCGCGTTGACCTTGATACGGGTATTCCTGCCGATTGCCAACGGCTCGAAGTCGCGGAGCCGGTTGCGCACCACGGCGATGGTGCCGTCCGCAACGCCCGCGCGAAGGACCTCCGGATCGAGCCTCTCGCGCGCTGCCACCCGGCGCACCTCGTCGGTGACAATACCCCTTTTTGCTTCTTCTACGCGAGTCATATCCGCCTTCTTGCCGGGTCCTGAGCCGTACTACTACGCCTCCTGACCGGAACTATTGTCAGGAACAGATGAAAATACGAAATGACTGGAATGCAGGGGGCGACAGCGCCGGAGGGAATCACTTGATCTCGAAGAAGGGAGACATGGCGTGGACGCCTTCGTCCGCATGGTCGTAGACATTCACCTTGCAGTCGGGACCCTTGTGCACCGCGGTGGGCGTCCAGACAAAATTCGTTGAATCCTGACGCTGTATCGGACCCGGCGCGATGTCGTTGATTTCGAGCCCGTCTTCGCGAATTAGCTGCACCCCCACCGCGCTGATGCCCGGCGCATTGACCTTCCATCGGATATTGAGGGGCTCGCCAACAGCGAGGATCTCCCCGCCCGCCGGGTAGACAACGAGCAGCGCCGGGGTCGGCGGTGTCTTGACAGGAAAGGGTTCTGACGGCTCCGAACCTTGGCCGCCGGATGCAACCGACACCACCCGGTAGTAGTACTGGACGCCGGGCTCCACGCCGTTATCTTCCATGTGTGGCTGGCCTGTCACGAACGGGGGATCGATTTCAGAAGGACCGTCAGGCTGCCGGTGGCGCGTGACTTCGTAATGATCGGCCTCGGCAACCGGATCCCATTCAAAATTCACATAGTCATAGGTCACGGCGATTTCCCTGAAGGTCGATGGGGCGGGAATGCCGCCGGCCAGCCCCGGATCATACGCGTCGCTTCCCGGATCGGCCGGGTTGTCCCTCTCGAGGGCCGCGCAGGAAAAGAGCACCAGGACCCATGCCGCTATTGTCGCTTTCACACAACCCTTCCTAGAAAAACACTGAAATACCGAATCCAACCGCGCACAGCCCCGACAGCACATATGCGCCGTTGCGCATCATCATCCGTTTCTGCACATCGTCCCAGGCTTTTTCGTATGCGTTGTCAGGCTCGTTCGGCGGCATGCTGCTGTATTCGTCATACGAAGATTGCGCGTTGTTGTTCATCAAGGCGCCGACGCCCGCGAGCACCGCGGCGCCGCCCGCAAAGGCGATCCGACGTATGATCTGCCCGCGTTTCCGATTGGGCCCGGCGGATTTCTCTTTCAAGGGAGTGAGCGTGTAGGTAAGCTCCAGGGGCGCTCCGGGATCCACCAGCACTTTTTCTTCTTTGGGCACGTACGTGTCGAGCTCGAGCTTGAGCGTGTGCTCGCCCGCCGCGACACGCGTGTTCTCGTAGGGGGTGGTACCGACCACGTTCCCGTCAAGCGAGAGCCGCGCGCCCTGGGGCTCGCTCGAAACGCGCAGGATTCCCGCTACCGAGCCGCGGGCCGCCCCCGCATCAGACGCCGTGTCGAGCCGGAGTGCCAGCTTGCGCACAATCGCGGGGACCGATTTGGAGACAAGCCCCTCAATCGAACAGGTGCAGTCTTCATTGACCGTGGCAACGATTTCTCCGGATCCGACATCGATCATGCGCATTGAGATCGTGTAGAGGCTGCCCAGTTTGCCGATGGTGCCGGCGATCATGCGGTCGACTCCGAGAAGCTGGCCGACTTCGACCAGGCAGGTCTGATCATCGCACGCGCCGCTGTTCTGGAATCCCTGTTCTCGCAGGATATTGTCCATCTCGGCGCGCTCGATGACCCGGAACATCCCGCTGTTGAACAGCTCCGAGCGAATGCGGTCGGTGATAATGCGCGCGGATGATTCCTGAAGGCCCTCGCCGCGGAAATCGTTGACCGCAACCGTGATCTTGTGCGTATCAGCGGTCCAGGCGGTCGAAAACGCGATCAGGCACGCGAGTGCTGCCGCGGTAGCCGGAATACGCCTCACTGGTGAATCTGCAGATGAAATAGCCATGCTTGCACGTATTATACAATGAAGCCGAACGGGTCACAAGCGCAAAGTCGGTCTCCGCATCCCTGGTCTTTGCGGGAGCGGAGAACACACAAATTAATAGACTTTTCAGGATGACCGGAGTATAATAAAACTTCGGCCCGAGTTTGTGCACGGGTCCTGTCTGACATATATTTGACACTTCCTTCTGGCGTTGTTTGTTGACGGAGGGCGAAGCATGGGAAAAAAGAAAGCCAAAACGACCAGGAAGTCAAAGACCAAAAAAAAGCCGGCGGCGAAGAAAGCCGGGGGGAAGAAAAAGAACGTGAAGAAACCCGCGAAGAAAGCCAAAAAAGCTGCCAAAACCACGGGCAAAAAGTCATCGGCAAGGACATCTTCAAAAAAGAAGTCTTCCGCAAAGAAGCCCGCGGCGGCAAAGTCCCCGGCAACAAAAAGCGCCGCCAAGAAAACCGGATCCGCGGCAGCGCAATCCAAGGCCGCACCGCCGCGCGCGAAAGGCCTCTCCCGATCCGACCTCGAGTATTTCAAGAAACGGCTCCTTGCCGAGAAACAGCGGGTGCTCGAAGAAATGGGCGAATTGCAGACCAGCAACCTTAAGCAGTCCATCACCGATCAGGTAGGCGAGATATCCCGCTACAGCTACCATCTGGGCGACACGGCATCGCTTTCCTACGACCGCGAATTCTCCATGGGCCTTGCCGAGCGGCAGGGCAAGTACCTCGAGCAGATCGATGATGCGCTCTCGCGTATTGAAGAGCGGACCTATGGTATCTGCAAGGTGACCGGCCAGGTCATCCCGCGAGAGCGGCTCCAGGAAGTTCCCGTCGCCAAGTATTCCGTGCAGGGCAAGGAGATTCTCGAGCGCCAGAAGCGGCTTGCGGCCTCCTGATGCAAAGGAGGGTATTATTGCCTTCCGTTCTCGCCATATTCACCAGGCCCTGATACGATCCGGTTTTTCCCCGGCTTTTTTCTGCGCGCTGTTCGTGATGTGCTCGATGGCGATCGCCGGGTCACGGGCGGCGACCGTGGTCGTGGCCGATTCGCTGTTTACCTACCGCGTGCATCTGCGGGGCGTGCGTGCCGCGTCCCTTGCCAGATACCTGCGCGACACGGGCGGGGGCTCGTACCAGCCCGCCCTTTCCCGGTTCCTGGACTCACTCGGTTTTTTCAATGCCGATTGGGACACGCTGGCCACGGACACGATTGCCATTCAGGCGGTCCGCCGCTATGTCGTGGACACGATACTGATAAAATCCCCGCATGAGTTTGGTGTGGATTCTCTGGAGCGTCTTCGCTTTCCGCGGCCCTATGATGCCGGCGAGATAGGCGCGATCGCGCGGCTTTCAGTGCGATTTCTCGCGCGGCGAGGATATCCCTATGCGAAACTCAGCATCAATCTCGACACCACCGTGTCGGCGGATACCGGGAACGGGGGTGAACCGGCGCCCGTGATACGTCCAACTTTCCTGCTTGATCCCGATATCAGATGCGTGTTCGATCGTGCGGTGTTTTCCGGGGATTACAAAACGAAGGCCTCGCTGCTCGCCCGTGATATCGCTTTTTCGCCGGGCGACCGGTTTGATGCGCGTCTTCTGACCCAATCCGAACGGCGACTCGAGTCGCGCGATTATATCGTTACGGCGCGGGCCGGCGCGCCGGGGACGGTCGCGATCGAGGCTGATTCGAGCGAAGGGGAAACGGACGTGTCACCGGTCACCTATTCGGAGCGTGTCGCGGTTCCTTTTCTGATAGAAGACAACTCGGGGATGGGTCTTGACGGGGCATTGGCATTCCAGTCCGATCGGGACGAGCGAGGGGGACTCCTGTCGGGCTTCCTGACGCTTACCCTGCTCAATATCTTCCGCCGGGGCGAAGCGGCATCGGTATACTATCGCGGCGAGCAGGACCTGCAGCAATTCGATCTCGATATCTCGAAACCCCACCTGCTGGGCATGCCTCTTGTCGGTTCGGCGGGATTCGGCCTGGAGATCCAGGAAGACAGCTACGGATATCTTCACGGCGAGCTGGAGCTGCTTCTGGAATTCGAGACCCTGTGGCAGACCGGGATGGCATTTCGCGGGCACGAGACCGCGGACAGGGCAGGAGACGCAAATCGATCATGGCGGGTTGTTGGCCTTGATTTAATTCTGAAAAAGCAGTCCGAGCGGGTTCGCGCGGGCGTGCTTGCCACGCATCTTGAGCTGCGAACCGGCACGGCGGTCGCGGACAGGCCCGCGGGACGGTTCCAGCGGTACAGCGGTGATATCAGCGGGGGCTATCATCTGCCGCTCTTCCGCCGCCTTGCCCTGGCAAACAGGGCGGTGGTCAGAACCATCATTGCTGATTCGCGCGATTCCCTGCACGCGGTCGAGCGGCATCGCACGGGCGGCCACGAGTCCGTGCGGGGGTATGCGGAGAACGAATTTCCGTTCACCACGGTCGGGTACCTGCAGACCGAAGGCCTGTTCTATTTCAGCTCGCTGGGATCCGTGTATATTTTCGTTGATGGAGGAGTGGGGTTTGTCAACGATGTAGATTTCAGCCGCGGCGGCCGTACCGATCTCCTGGGGTACGGGGCGGGCATTCGAATTCCGGTCAGAATCGGAACGGCATCGATTGCCTGGGCCCGGAACTATCGCGAGCGGCGCGGGTTCGGCCGCGTGCATATCCGCGTGCAGAACGCATTGTCGAGAGGCATGGGACGATGAGACATGCTCGCGCGCTTGTCATGCTGGCGGCGGCCGGCGTCCTTGCGGCGCGGGCGGAGCACCCGTGCATGTTCGCCGATTCGGCGTGGGACCGGGCCCGGCGATCCCGGAAACAGGATGCGCTGGCATCGCCTTCCTATGAGAGCATGGATGCACCGTGTTTTGCCTGGTTTCTCAAACGCGTCAGAAACAATGCCGGCGGACAGAGCGGCGATCCACTGCTTCATCATCTGGACCGCTACCTTTCCGTCAAAGGGCCTCCCGATCTCGCGCTGATGCACCAGGTCATGACTGCTGTCCCCGAGCAGGAATCCCCGGGGCTTGCGGGCGCGCTTGTTGAGCGCTGGGCCATGCATCACGGCAGGCCGCGCGAGGTGCTCGATGCCATGGAAGAGGAGGGGGCATACCGCCGCATGGACAGCGTGTACGGCATCATCGACATGACGGGCGCGCTCGACGTGTACGATCTGTTGAAATGGGGACGCGTGCGCGGGATTCTCCAGGATTATGCGGGTGCGGCCCGGGTGTTCTGCACGGCATCCCGCGACGAGCCGCGGATCGTGTCCATGGCCCGCGCGCAGCTCGTGCAGCAGGTCCTCGATGCGGATACCGATGCGCGCGGCCGCGCGCTGGACGAGTACCGCGCGTGCTGCCTGGCATCCGGAGTAGTTGACACCGCAGGACTGCTTCGCTGGCTTGCGCATACGTATGCGCGATTCGAGCTGTTCGAAAACGAAATCGAAACCATTGTCGAGGCCGCGCCTGACAGCCGGGCCGCGGGCGCCCAGTTGCTTCTCGTGGCGCGCCGCCGGTTTTCGCGCGGCCGGTTCAACGAGGCCATTGCGGCGGCGCGGCCCGCGCACCGCTTTCTCGGCGGGCACCCGTCGGCAAAGGAGTGTGCGGTGCTGCTGTACCACGCGTTCGCCCGGACCGGGCCGCCGGACTCGGCCATCGCCTGGTTCGATCGCGCGGACCTGTCTGATGCGCGCAGCGTGGCAACGGTGGTCGCGCTGTATCAGGAGGCCGGCCTGTTTTCCGAAGCCGACAGTCTGATCCGGGCCCTGCCGCCGTCGGCGGCCCGCGATACGCTCGCGTTCCGGCAGCGCATTTTCATGAACCGCCTGCAGGAAGCCCGCGACCTGGTCCTGAAACGCACGGCCATGCGGCACTGGGCGCGCCTGAAAGATGATGCCGTCTTGTGGAAAACGCGCACCGCGGTGTACGGCGGCGATCTGGCGGCCGCGATCGGCCATATCGACAGCACGAGCATTCGTCCCTCGTGGGAGGCCGCGCATGAGATGCTCACGCACAAGTATGTGACCCAGGTATTCAGGTCGGCGCCGGATGCGTTCGGGACATGGGGGCGCCTCGCGCGGGTGTTGTACGCGGGAAAACCGGAGCTCATGCTTGACGATACGCTGGGGCGGCACGAACCGGCCGCGGTGCGGGAGCTGTTTGCCGTGACCCTTGCGGAAGCGTTGATCAGGAAGCGCTTTTTCTCGGAGGCCGCCGCCGTGCTGTCACGGGTGCCGCGGGAGGAAGCCACGCCGCGCGTGGCGTATTTCCTGGCGGAATCCCTGCTCATGCAGGGCGAGGTTGACCGGGCGAAATCCATTCTCGAGAACCTGGTGGTGGAGCACCCGCATGATGTTTTTTCGTCCAAGGCCAGAATGTATCTTCAGGGGCTTGAAGCGGATTTGCGGATGTGAACGCTGAGGGGCCCCGCGCCGCCGCAAGGAGGGAAGACCATGAGTATTCGATGGATACGCAATGTGATTATTGATGGCGAGAAGTCGACCATCGAGATACAGCTCGGCGATCGCAGGATCGGCGACAAATGCTACACGCGGATAGGCACCGCCACCGAAAAGTACTTCGACAACATGATGGATACGCGCGACGACATCGTTGCCCAGGGTGTTGACATCCTGAAAAAGACGCTCGAAGGAAAGGCCCTTACCTACCCTGACGGACGGGACTATGACTGGCAGTAGCGGCGACACATCGCGCTACTGCATCATCCACGGCCATTTCTACCAGCCTCCGCGAGAGAATCCCTGGATCGATACTATCGAGGCGCAGCCCTCGGCGGCGCCCGCGCACGACTGGAACGAGCGGGTGTACGACGAGTGCTACCGGCCCAACGCCCGTTCCCGCGTACTGGATCCCGGCGAGATGATCGAGGAGATTCACAACAACTACCGGTTTCTCAGTTTCAACTTCGGGCCGACACTGTTCCGGTGGCTCGAGAAGAAACACCCCCGCGCCGCGGCGAGCATTATCGAAGCCGATCGCGAGAGCTGCGATCGTCTTGACGGCCACGGCAATGCGCTCGCGCAGGTATACAATCATATCATCCTGCCGCTCGCATCCCGCCGTGACAAGCTGACACAGATACGGTGGGGGAAAGCGTTCTTCAGGAGCCAGTTCGGGCGCGAGCCCGAGGGAATGTGGCTTTCGGAAACCGCGATCGACATGGAAACGGTTGTGTGCCTTATCGAGGAGGGGATCCGTTTTGTGGTCCTGTCACCGGGCCAGATCGAAGCATCGCGGCCGCTGGATGCGGAACGCGAGTGGGTGCCGGCCGACAAAACGCCCGTTGACACGCGGAACCCCTGCCGCATTTTTCCGTACGATGCCGCGGGGAAGAGGGGCGAAGGGCATCTCGATGTGTTCCTGTTCGACGAGGGCCTGTCGCGGGAAACGAGCTTCGGCGGCCTGCTCGAGAGCGCCCACGGGTTCGGCGAACGTCTTTCCGCCGCGCTGGATCCGCGCCGCGCGCATCCGCAGGCTGCGATTATCGCCACTGACGGCGAGACGTTCGGCCATCACAAGCCGTATGGTGACATGTGCCTGGCGTATTTCTTCATGCATGCCGCCGGCGCCGTTGATCTCACGCCCGTGAGTTTCGGGTATTTCCTGGCCCAGAGCCCGCCGTCGGTGGAGGTCAAGCTCCGCGGGGCGTTCGACGGGGGCTCGTCGTGGAGCTGCGCGCACGGCACGGGCCGGTGGTGCCGCGACTGCGGCTGTGCAACCGGCGGCCGGGCCGGATGGAACCAGGCGTGGCGGGACCCGCTGCGCAGCGCGCTCGATGCTCTTCAGGAAAGAATCGATCGCGCATTCGAAGATATGGTGTCCCGGCTCGGCGCGGATCCATGGGCGTTGCGCGACCGGTACGCGGAGATCATGGATTCCAACGACATCGCTTCGTTGGTTCCCGGCATTACCGGCGAACAGTCTCGCGAGGCGCTGCGGCTTCTCGAAGCGCAGAAATACATGCTGTTTGCCTTCACATCCTGCGGGTGGTTCTTCGCTGATATCGGCGGGCTCGAAGCGGTCCAGAACCTGCGGTATGCCTGCCGGGCCCTCCAGCTCGGGTTGCGCGGTGATGCATTTGAGGATGCGCTGGCCGGATTTTCGCGGGCCCTGGAAGCGGCGCGCGGCAACGTGGGCACTGCCACCGGCCGAAGCATCCTCACCGCGGAAGTTCTCCCGCAAATGCGGCACCGCGAAATCCTGAGTTTCGCCGCCGCGGTCCGCAGGGTGGTCTCGGAGAGCAGGGAGCGGACATCGTGCCGTTTCGGGTACACCATCGACGTGCGCCCGGTAGACAGAATGCGCAAACGGCAAACCGATGCCTTTGTCATTTCGGTGACGGACAGCGGGATTGGCGAAACCAGCGTGCACTCGGTGTGCCTCCGGCACGGCTACAGCGCCCGCACCGCGGGGTACGTGCTTCCGTTCGACGTGGAGCGCACGGAGGGGTTCGATGCGCGCGACCTGAAGAAATGGACCGGGCACGGGGAATGCGTCCGGCTCGTGCTGAAAGATATCTATATCGAGGAACGGGCCGGCATTACCCGCCTCTTGCGCGACAGCGTCGCCGCGAGCACGCGGGCGAAGTATCTCTCGTGGATGCGCGCCAATGAGAAGGTCCTCGGGGCGCTCGCCGGGTTGAACGGGCAGCTCCCCCATTTCCTGCAGGGGCCGGTGGCGTACCTGCTGACGGCCGAATGGGACGATGCAATAGTCATGCTTCGGGAGCGCGGCGGTGAAGACGAAGTCTTCGCGCGGCTTCTGGAAATCTCCCGCCGTGCCGGCACCTACGGTGTGGTACCCGACTACACATTGAGCATCGCCCTTCTGGAAAGGCTTCTTCTGGAGCAGATACACCGGCTCGCGCGCGACCTGTCTCCCGATGCGTGCGATAGCATACGTTTCCTGATGAATGTGACGGATCGCTTCGCCATCCCCGTGGCAAAGCACCGCCTGGAGGATGCGTTCTATCCTGTCGTGCGCGAGCGCATCGGGCCGATGTACGAAACGCATGGTGGGCGCGCGGCCGGAGAGCGGGCGGACAAAGCATCCATGGCCGGTCTTCTGGGGCTGGTGCGCAGAATGAATTTCAGCACGCGCAGGTTCCCGCTCGACTGAAGCAGAAGGCCTTCTGCGAGACAGGGATGCGCGTTTGCATTCCCACAAAGCCCGAGATATATTTGTACTCAACGAAGGACAGAGAGCCGATACCTGTGCCCGCGAACAGTGCAACTCAAGGAGAAAGGCTCATCAGATGGCCGATGCGTACGCGCTGATTGCGATTGTCAATCTGTTCGTTCTTCTGATGGGAGTCTCGGTCGGCCGGTCCGTTATTCTGCTAAAACTGCGCCGCGAAGAAAACCGGCGCCGCGAGCTTGAAGTAGAGCTGATGGACAAGCGCGCCGATGTAATCGAGCGCGGCGAGCAGGTCGCGAACGACCTCGAAGATCTCATATACAAGGCCCACGTGCAGCAGGAGATAGACAAGATTCTCCGGAAAAAGGGCACGAGCTGAGGCCTGTATCACCTGTCATCACTCCCACCCGACCCTTTCCTGGACAGTTCCTGTCGCCGGCAATTTCCTGTCAAAGCCGCATCAATAATCCGGCCCAAGGAACGTAGTGGCATGGTGCCGGGCGATTGAGAAACGGCCATCCTGCCGGGAATACGCGGCTTGAGGCGCGAAAAAGGTATTGACAAGGCCTTAAGAAAGCATTATTATTGTTCTGCGATTAACGAAAATCACACAATTCAAGAGGGCCCGAAGGGGGTGGAACGCCAATGATTCTGGATGAGCAATTCGACGCAGACGAGATTCTCCGAGACGTCGATGAGCGCTCCCTTGACGATGATGACGAAGATCAGGAAGAGATGCGCGAGCTGAATTTCGGGAACCAACACGACGAAAATGCAAATTTCAGCGACATGGCCAGCGATCTGGACAGTGCTGAGGATTTGTGGGAGTAGGCACGCGTATGCGCGAGTTCTGACCCCGTACCAGTAGAGCACAGGGAATACAGAGCGGTCGCCGGCCGCTTTTTTTATGCCCTCGCGGGCGTGTTCGAGGGTGCCGGCGGTGAATGCGGGGCCAAAGCATTATTTTACACACCTCCCGGACAACCTGCCATGTCTTTTCGAAAGCGGCCTGCTTCTGATGAGCAACGATAAACCGGCTTTCTTTATCAGTGATGCGCACCTGGGCATCGAATGCCCGGGATACGATGCGCGGGGCCGGAACCTCGCGGCGTTTCTTCAAGAGCTGCGCGGGCGGGCCGGCAGCCTGTTTATCGTGGGCGATCTCTTTGACTTCTGGGTGGAATACGCGCACGCCATACGCCCGGTCTATTTCAACGTGCTCCACCACCTGCGGAATCTGATCGAGACCGGGACCGTCGTGCACTACCTGGCCGGCAATCACGATTTCGCGCTGGGTCCCTTTCTCCGGAACACCATTGGCATGCATACGTATTTCGATCATCTCGAGCTTGTGCTTCAGGGAAAAAAGCTTCATCTGCATCATGGCGACGGGCTTATTGCCGGGGAGGCGGGCTACCGCGTGCTCCGTAGCTTTCTGCGCAACCCGGTTTTGCAGGCATGCTACAAGCTAATGCATCCCAACATCGGGGTGCCGCTCGCCAAGTTCTTTTCCGGCTCCAGCAGGCATCTGTTCACGCGCCGCTGCAGTGAGGACAAGCTGGCCGCGTACAGGAACGAGGCCCGCAAGCTATTGTCGCGGGGAAGCGATATCGTGATATTCGGGCACAGTCATCATGCCGAGCTCCTGCGACTGGACGGCGCGATCTACTGCAACACCGGGGAATGGATCCGGCGATATACGTACGCGAAGCTCGAAGAGGGGGAGCTTACCCTGTGGGAGTACTTCTCGGACAAGCCGACTCAGCCGTTTGTCGGGTCTTCCGGTGAGAAATAGGGAAGGAGCGCATCGTAGGTATCGGGCAGGCCCTGCGACAGCACCTTGGTCTGCCCGGTCACCGGCATGAAATTGGTGTCCCCGTTCCATCGCGGGACCACGTGCATGTGTACGTGCTGGTCGATGCCGGCGCCGGCCACGCGCCCGAGATTCATGCCGATATTGAATCCCTCCGGATGAAACGCTTTTTCGAGTGCCTGTTTCCCGCGCTCAACCAGGCACCAGAGTTCCCCGACAGTCTCACTGTCAAGGTCGCTGCAATCTGAAACGTGCTCATACGGCACGGCCATCAGGTGGCCGTTGTTGTATGGATACAGGTTGAGGATCACGAACACGCGCTCCCCGCGGTGGAGAATGAGATTGTCGCGGTCGCGATTCTCGCGCGGCGCCGTGCAAAAAACGCATGCATCAGACTTTCCGATGCCCTGTATGTACGGCATGCGCCACGGCGCCCAGAGTCTTTCCATTGCCTGAAGTCCTGGTATGGGGTAACAGAGCGGGCCGCCAAGCCGACCCCAAAATACTATTTTCGTGGTTGCTGCCAAAACGACCGCAGTCACGGGACATCCGCCCCCTTTCCCTTCCGTCCCAGAGGAACTCGTATGCCGGTGGAATACTCGGTTGATGCGTGCCGGGAGCTCGAAGACAGGTTTCGCGAAGCGCATCTGTACCGGCCCATGCGTATCACGCGCTACGATCCGGGCGCCGAGCGTGCCTATGATATCCGCCCGGTCGGGCAGCGGGACCCGGAACCGTCGTGCCGGGCGCATGTCAGGATCGAGCGTTTCGTGGGCGGCGGGTTCGCGGGACAGGTGTACAAGGTCCGGCTGACCAGGCTCGAGGGTGCGGAGCGCATCGACGGGCTTCGTGCGGGCGGGACGTACGCCATGAAGATATTGATCCCCCCGTCGGGTTTCTCGACATGGTTCCGCAATTTCCTGTACGCGCTCGGGTTCCAGGGGGCGTTCCAGCTGCAGTGCAATCCCGCGGCCGCGCACAGCGGGGCCTTGTGGCAGAAATTCATACGCCGCGCGGCGCGTATCAGGTTCGGCGACGAGAACGCGGTCAACGATATTCACGCGACATTCATCGACCATGTCCTGGGAAGCTGCGGCGAGCTGACATCATGGGTTGACGGCCGGACGTGGCGGCTGGAGGTTGACGACCGGATGGACCTGCTGCGGCGGTGGGAGCACGGACGGCCGGTGGATGCCGTTTCGCTCGGGTCGCCGGAATACCGCGCCAAGCGGCGCTTCATGACCGATCTTGTCCGGCTGCTCCACGACCTGGGCGCGCACGAGTTCGCCCGTCAGTACGAGTGGTCTACGTGGAAAAGCCAGCCGAACTGCCTGAAACGCGCGGGCACCGACGAGGATCCCGCGGCGGGACTTGTCGCGGTTGATTTTAGGGCGGGGCTGGCGCTTCTTCCGTTTCTGCCGATGAGCCCCGGGGATGTCCTGCTGATCCTGCAGGGGCTCGTGCGGGGCAGCCTGGTGCAATTCGACCGCGGGAGCGTGCGGGAGCTCGAGGCGTTTGTCAATGCTCATGCCGGGGCGTTCGATGATATGCGGGAGATGCTCGATACGCTCAAGGAGGTCGAGAAGACATATCGCGATTCGGTGATCGATATCACGCACAATCACCTGCGCCTCCTGTACAGCCCCGCGCTCTGGCGGACCATTGTTCAAAGCACGGTCACCGGCTGGCGCGTGCGCAACGCTATTGACGACAGTGCCGAGCGTGGAATGCGGCGCAATCCGCTGCATGTGTTTGCGTTTTCACTCTGCGGGGTGGTGCCGGTGGCCGGACGAATCGTTCGCCGCATGCTGGCCCGCCCGGACTGGCGGCATCATTATCGCAAGCTCATGACCAGCGTGCATTATGCAGGACGGGCGGCCGCGGCGACGGCCGCCGAGAAAGCCATTGCGTGGCATCGGCAAGGGAGGCTTACCGCGCCTGCCGCGCTGCGCGTCGGATCATCATTCTGGCGTTTCGTGTTCCATGCGCCGCTTTCGCTTCTGCCGGTGGGCCTGCACAAGTTCATCACCAACGGGGAGTATGCAAAAGACCGGCTCGACTATTTCCTGGTCCGGCCGGTACGGCTCTATTTCAATGCGAACGAGCGGGAGCAGTGGCTGCGCGACATGGTGCGGGAAGGACGGCAGAAGCACATTATCAGCGATGATGATGCGGCGGTCATCGTGTCACAGCTCAAGGAGCCGTTCATACAGAAATACCTCAAGAGCCTGGCGGTCCACGTGTGCACCCTGCCGGTCACCCAGATCGTGTCGGTGCTTATCGCGGTGATCTATGTCCTCATGCATCCCGATATGCCGCGCACGCAGGCATGGGCGGTGGGCGTGGGGATTGTCGCGCTGTTTCAGGTGGTGCCGGTTTCGCCGGGATCGCTTACACGCGGCATGTACGTGGTATATCTTGTTGCGCGAGACCGCAATTTCAAGGATTACAATATCGCGGTCTTTTTGGGGTTCTTCAAGTACGTGGGATATCTTGCCTTTCCCATACAAATGACATACCGGTATCCGACACTGGCGCGATTCATGGCCGCGCACTGGGCCACCGAGGCAGTGCATGTGGTACCGGTATTCGGCGAATCTGGGGCGCTTCTGGAGCGCATGGTCTTCTGCCTGTTTTACAACTGGCCATTGACCATCCGCCGCAGGATGCGGCGGCGCGCGGACGCGCGGGCGGTGCATGCGCCGCGGTACTGGCATGTGGGTCCGTGCGCGCTTGTTGCGGCGGCGCTGTTTGCCGCGTTCGACTATCACCACTATGTCACATCAGGCGCGCTGCCGTCCCTGCGGGAATCAGCCTGGCTCATCGTGCTTCTTCCCGTGCTGTGCGGGGCGGCGGTGACACTTGCGTGCGGGGGCGCGTCGCTCACGAGCCGTATCGTTGCCGCCGCGCTGGGCGGTGTGGTCCTGGGCGTGCTCTACACCGCGCTGTCGGTTGTCGTGGCCGAGGGCGGGCTGGAGACGGCGCGGATAATTTCATTGTCGGTCTGGCGCGTGTTTCTCTTCACGCTCGTTTCGAGCGTGGGCGCCATCACTACGGAAATACTGCTTCCGGAACCGTCCCGCAGAAAAAACAGCCCCGCCGTTGTAGAACCGCGGGGCTAGGTCGATGTAAACCGCCAGGCACCAAGAAGGACGAATTTCACATAGTAAGGCCTGGCGAAATTGAAAATGTCATAGACGACATTTGTTGCCGTTCTTGGTCTATCATTCCTTCGTGATTTTGTGGTGAGCGCTTCTTAAGATTATCCCTCGGCTTTCCCGAAATGCAGGCAGAGCCCGGTGTTGAGCTTGAATCCGACACCCGTGACCCCGGCATCCTCGTCGAGCTTGCCGAACGGAATCGCGAGTTTCCCGTCAACGTAGATCCCGAGCGGCACCACCGGGGGTTTCAGCAGAAATCCGAGCACGATATTCATGCCGAAATGAGGGGTGAACAGGCG
>WJMI01000132.1 GCA_014728015.1 Chitinivibrionales bacterium
AAATACACGGCCGCATCACGGTATGCAGGTTTTGCAGGCCCATCATCGACCCAGTTACCTCCTTTGCCTCTGCTCTTTGATGGATACCGGCGTTTCCCCGGTATCTATATTTCACCTTTTCAGCCGGCCGGCGGAGGTATGAATGGCCCATTGCGCAGTGCCCGCTGCCGAAAGAATCCTCGATCGCAAGTACAAAGTCCTTGACAAGGGATTCGTGCGCCTGGTGGATTACCTGGGAAGCGATGCCCGTATCGTGCAGGCCGCGCGCGTGTCATACGGCAAGGGCACCAAGACCTACCGCCGGGACAAAGGCCTGATCAACTACCTCCTTCGCAATGACCACACATCGCCGTTCGAGCAGGTGGTATTCACTTTTCACGTGAAGCTGCCCATCTTTGTGGCCCGTCAGTGGATCCGCCACCGGACCGCGCGCGTGAACGAGATCTCGGGCCGTTACAGCGTGATGCGCGACGAGTTCTACGTGCCCCATGAAAGCGATATCGCCTGCCAGAGCGCCGACAACAAGCAGGGACGCGACACAACACCCGTGTCCAAGGCGCAAAGCCGGAAAGTGCTTTCGGTCCTCAAGCAAAGCTACCAACGGGTATACGGAGATTACGAAAAGCTGCTTCGCGACAACATTGCCCGGGAGCTCGCGCGCATTAACCTTCCTCTGGGACTCTACACCGAATGGTACTGGCAGATAGACCTGCACAACGCGTTTCATTTCTTCAAGCTGCGCCTCGATCCGCACGCCCAGCGCGAAATCAGGCGCTATGCCGAGGTCATGTATCGCCTCGTTGCCAAGGTGTGCCCCATGGCCTGCGATGCATTCGAAGAGCACGTGCGCGAAGGCATCCGGTTTTCAACAACCGAAATGACCGAGCTCAGAAGAATCCTTACGGGAAAACCGCCACGGCTCCAGGGACGCGCCCGGGACATTTTCGTGGGGAAACTCGGTTTCGATCCTGTCCGGGAGAACGCCCGGTGAGAGCCAGCAATATTCTCGATATCGTCGGCGACACTCCCCTTATTCAACTGCGCGACGAGCGCATTGTGGCAAAGGCCGAATTCCTGAATCCCGGCGGCAGCATCAAAGACCGCGTGGCCCTCTCCATGATCGAGGCGGCCGAGCGCGACGGCAGCCTGAAACCCGGGATGAAAATCGTAGAGCCCAGCTCCGGCAATACCGGGATCGGCATCACCATGGTAGGCGTGGCCAAGGGGTACGAGGTATACATCGTCATGCCCGATGGGATGAGCCAGGAACGAAGGAATATCATCAAGGCGTTCGGCGGAAGGCTGGTGCTGACACCCGACACCGAGGGCGTTGACGGCGCCGTGAAAAAGGCGCGCGAGATGCTCGCCCAGGGCAATGCATTCATGCCCAACCAGTTCGAGAACCCGCACAATCCGCAGGCGCACTACGAATTCACCGGCCCAGAAATCTGGCGCCAGACCGGCGGCGCGCTTCACGCGTTTGTGGCCGGCGTGGGCAGCGGCGGCACCATTCAGGGTGTGGGCACGTTTCTCAAAGAGCACAAGCCCGATGTGCAGATCATCGCGGTTGAGCCGGCAAACGTTTCCGCGCTTCTGGGCCACGAGCCCGGCCTGCATCAAATTCAGGGAATCGGCGACGGTTTCATTCCCGCGGTGCTCGACGTATCGCTCGTGGACCACGTGATCGAGGTCACCGATGACGATGCCATTGACACAACGCGCAATCTGGCCACCACAAACCAGCTCCTGGTGGGCACGTCCTCGGGGGCCAATGTCTGGGCGGCGCGGAAAGTGGCCCGAGAGCATCCCGACTGGCTGGTTGCCACGGTATTGCCGGATCGGGCGGAGCGGTACTTCAGTACCGGGTTGATCTAGTCTGTCATGCGGGTGCTTGGGGGTCCGGCATTGTATTCTCACCTGCGCCGTTTACAATGAGGGAGATGAGCCTCCTCCGCCCATGGCTTCCATGAGCCCTGCCAGAAAGCTCACGCTGATTTTGCTCTTCTGCTCATCGGTGGCGGCATCATGTACAATCAGCGTGTCGACCCCGTCCGAGGTGATATAGACTTCGTCGCCGCTCTTGTACCCCCACGTGGTATCACACGTGCTGCGCGAAGCATCCACCGAGTCGACCGGCGAGAGAAGCGTAAACTCCGATTCGGCCGCGGCCTGCATGACCGGCAGCGGACAGGCCACGACAGCGGCGAGGGCGACCTCCCGGACGATCTCCTCTCCCAAAGCCCCGGTCTCTGTTGTGTCCACCGAACTGAGAACATCGCCGGTCTCCGCATCGAGCACAAAGTACGCATCGCCGCCCACCGGTACGGATATATCGATACCCAGGCTGTCACTGGTTATCCGAACGGAATCCATCCGCCACAGCTCGTCCTCGAGCGTGCCGCCCGATCCGGTTACGCGCTCGAATACCAGCTCGGCGCTGCCGAGATCGGCGGGGAGCAGGGCGGTATCGAGCCGCGCCACTGCCTGGCTGTCGTTGACCGATGTGAATTCGACGGTCAGCGTCGTGTCACCGCTGTCCGACACGAATGTGACCCGGTCGCCGGTCCTGGTGTACGAGCCGCCCGTGTCGATACTGCCGCTGCTGTCGGCAATCGATGCCAGGGAGTCGGCGCCGGTTCCCCCGTTGCCCGCTGTGCCCGATGAAGGATTGCCGCTGTCGGCGCAACTCAACACAACGGCAACACCGAATCCGAGTGCCAGAGCAAAGAGTTTGTTCATGGTAGACTCCTTCCCGCCCTCTCAGGCAACCTTCTGAATCCGAAACTCCCGCACCGCGGCTTTCTTCACAACAGCCAAACCGGAGGCGGTCACAACGATATCAAAGTGCAGGATGACCACCGGCTCCGCATATGCGTTCACCGCGCCAGCCATGGCCCCCCCCTTGCGCGAAGCCATGTATCATCATAGTCGGGCTTTGCTCGTATCCTGTTCAACCGGACAGTGATGCACGCAAAAATCCCGGATTCTCTTCTCAATCTCTTCTCCCCGCATGTAGACCATGGCATGGGTGCCGCCCTCAACCACCTCGAATTCCGCGTGCGGAACATACTCCTTGATCTTTCGTATCTGCTTGTCCGAAAAAAGGTCGTCTTCATCGCCCATGAGCCACAGTACCGGGCATTTGACTTTCTTTGCATCCCCGGCCGCATCGTAGCCGCCCATGGACACGCCCACCTGCCGGTAGAACGCGGGATGCTTGATGCGGAGTATATCCAGAACCGATCGCGCCGTATCAGGCTCATCGTATTGGCGCGCCTGGCGCTCGAATACTTTCTCCATAAACCAGTAGAGCTTGTAGTCCGGCTGGCGTCCCACCCACCGGGCCATGCGCCTGCGCTCGCGTTTCTCGCCGGGCGATGTCCCCACAATCGCCGTGGATGCCAGCACCAGCCGCTGCGCCTCGATTTCGGGATGCGATGCAGCCAGGCGAAGCGCAATGCTCCCGCCGAACGATACCCCGCACACGCAGCATCGTTTGATATCCATGACATCGACAAATTCTTCGACTATCATCATGAAATCTTCGAAATCGCCGGTGTAACGGTCCGTTTCTTCCGGAAGATCGTATGCAATCAGCTCCCACTTGTCGGCAAGGCCCTTGAGATGAAGAAATGTCCGGCCGTCGAGATTAAGGCCGTGAAAGAACAGAAATACCGGCGCGTTCGGGGTGCGCGGCGGATAATAATAATACCGGTGCACGAAACCGCTGCGCGGCGCTTCGACCTTCCGGTATTCCCATCCGTGCAGATCATGCCCGCTGTTCTTCTCGTCCGGCCCCTCGATGTGTTTCATCCGCTCGGTATACTTCTGCTCGGGCACGAACAGCATGCCTATCCTGAGTATCAGCACCAGCAGACGAAGCAGGACATTCATTAAATGCTCCCGGGTGAAGTATGAAATATATTTCCTCTGGATGCTACCAGAGGCAAACTATGGCAACAAAGTCCGCACGGGCCGCCAAGAAAAAACCGGGCACAACGCCGTCGCGAAAGCCGGGGGCGAGGCCTGGCAGGAAAAGGGTGAAAGCAAAAACAGCCGGCCCGGCCAAACCCGAGATTCTCGCGCCTGCCGGCTCGCTGGAGTGTTTCCATGCGGCGCTCGATGCCGGGGCGGATGCGGTCTACGTAGGGCTTCCCGAGCTCAACGCGCGTATTCGGGCCAAGAATTTCACGATCAAGACCCTGTCATACGTTGTCCCGTACGCGCACAAGCACAAAATCAAGGTCCAGGTCGCGCTCAATACCCTGGTCAAGCAGCACGAGCTGCGGCCCCTGCTCACCACGCTTCACCAATTGCAGCAAATAGGCATCGATGCCCTGATCGTGCAGGACCTCGGGCTGGCGCACATCGTGCGCGAGCATTTCCCCAGACTGGCGCTCCACGCCAGCACCCAGATGGCCATCCATAACACGCTGGGTATCCAGGCGGCACGGGACGCCGGGTTCGAACGCGCCATTCTCGCCCGCGAGCTGACTTCACGGGAAATCGAGTATATCCGCAGGTCAACCGATATGGAGCTGGAGGTGTTCGTACACGGCGCGCTATGCTACTGCATTTCCGGACTGTGCCTGGCCAGCAGTTTTCTCGGCGGCCAGAGCGGCAATCGCGGCCGGTGCACCCAGGTCTGTCGGCGCCGTTTCTCGGCGCTCGAAAAGAGCGGGTTTTACTTCTCTCCCAAGGACCTTTCGCTTGTCGACCATGTGCACCAGCTTGCGCGCATTGGGATCAACAGTCTCAAGATAGAGGGCCGCATGAAAAGCGCCGAGTATGTGCATACGGTGGTATCCGCGTACCGCGCCGTTCTCGACACTCCGGAAAAGCTCGAAGACATCAAGGAAGGTCTGGCGCACGATTTCGGCCGGGAGAAAACCACGCTCTATTTCAACGGGTTCGGCCAGACGGACATTATCGAGCCGGCAAAGCCGTCCGGGACAGGGCTGTTTCTGGGCACGGTCTCGTCGGTGCGCGGCAATGCCGTCACCGTACGCACCGCGTTCAGGCTCGAGCCGGGCGACCGGCTCCGGTTCCACGGCGAAGAAGGCTTTGAGGGCGATGCCGCGCGTATCGATGACGTGAAACGCGAGAGCTTCCGGGCAATTGTCAAGCTCAAGCAGGACATTGAGGCCGGCCCGGGAAGCTTCGTATATCTGACCGGAAGGAAATCGGCGCACAAGGGCGCGTGGTCCAAGGAAAAAATATCCGGCACGCCTGCGCGGTTCGCGAACACGTTTCCCGGGGCCGCGCGCATTCTCAAGAAATACGGAAAGGCGAAGACGGCAAAGCCGGACGGCGGGCAGGACCGGCTCTACCTTCGCATTGACAACGTGGAGTGGCTCCACCAGCTTTCGGA